>CAKMZE010000034.1:4689-23217 GCA_929200295.1 uncultured Alphaproteobacteria bacterium | reverse complement strand
AAATATCCCGGGGGTCTGGGGGCTGGCCCCCAGGGGTGTCGTGTCTGGGGGCTGGTCCCCAGGCGTGATGTCTATGACCAGCTTTACTCATGTTTTACCACCCCTGGTCTTTTCAGTTGCCAACACAGCATGTTTCCGATAGGAAACACGCACAACATCCCATCCGGGAGAGTCCGTATAAACGGCGCCGAAGGAGCAACCGCCCCGGTCACTCTCAGGCAAACGGACCGGTTGGGATGCAACACGCCGAAGAGCGACCCAACGCGGGGTCCACCGAAGGAGCAAGCCCAAAGTAAAAGGGTGAATCTCTCAGGTCCAAATACGGTGGGGGCAAGGCGCGTCAGCGCAAATGGCGGAGAAAAATGCCATGCCTCATATTGCCGTTCTTGGTGCAGGTATCACCGGTGTCACCACAGCCTACGCGCTTCATACCCGCGGTTTTGATGTCACCGTCTATGACAGGCATCGCTATACTGCGATGGAAACCAGCTTTGCCAATGGCGGGCAGCTTTCTGCATCCAATGCAGAGGTTTGGAACCAATGGTCTACCGTTTTAAAAGGCATCAAATGGATGCTGCAATCAGACGCGCCGCTCTCGGTTAATCCGCGCCCGAGCTGGCACAAAATGTCATGGATGCTCGAATTTCTCACGCATATTCCCAAATACAAAGCGAATACAATCGCCACCACGCGTTTAGCTGTTGCCGCACGTGCAGGCCTTGCTGAAATGGCGGATCGGGCTGGGATTGATTTTGATTTCAGTCCAGCAGGGATTTTGCATTTCTACAAAACCCAACATGATCTCGATCATGCGCGCCACATTACTGGGTTGTTAGCGCAGGGTGGTTTAACCCGCACAGAGCTTAGCCCAGCAGAGGTTTACGCAAAAGAGCCTAACTTGCGCGGCGATATCTTAGGCGGGTTTTGGACGCAAAGTGATAGCACAGGTGATATTCATAAATTCACTATGTCGCTTGCAAACTGGCTTGAGACACAAGGCGTCACGTTTCAACTGGGTCATGACATTGAGGACCTGCAAACACAGGCGGATGCCGTTACAATCACGGCGCAAGACACAGCACATTTTGACGGCGTTGTTGTCACCGCAGGTGTCGGATCGCGTGCATTGGCGAAAAAGCTGGGTGATCGGCTGAATATCTACCCTGTGAAAGGCTATTCGATCACGGTCAACTTACATGATAAAAAGTCGCAAGAGGGCGCGCCTCGGGTTTCTCTTTTGGATGATCAGGCCAAGATCGTGACATCGCGTCTAGGTGATGATCGGTTTCGGATTGCGGGCACGGCGGAATTAAACGGTGAAAATCGCGATATTCGTGCCGATAGGATCAAGCCACTTGTGGCGTGGTGCGAAACGCATTTTCCAGATGTGAGCACGGAGAGCGTTGTGCCTTGGGCTGGGTTGCGCCCGATGATGCCCAATATGCTGCCACGTGTTGGCGCCGGGCGTCATGACCGGGTGTTTTATAACACAGGCCATGGGCATTTGGGCTGGACGCTTAGCCCTGCCACCGCCGAATTGATCGGTGATTGTGTAAAATCGCGATTCCAGTCACAGCTTTCTAGAGCTGTGGTAACCCCGTCTTCTGAGGCTCAAAGATTGAAATCTGCGTAATTCGACCTTAAGTAATAATTAATATTATTAGGAGGTATCATGACTATTGAACAAATCTTTGCTGAATTTATCGGGCCAAACCTGGTTCTTCTGTTTCTAGCTGGCTTTATTGTTGTTTGTATTTTGACAGGTGTGCGGATTGTTCCGCAGTCTGAAAAATATGTGGTTGAGCGTCTGGGACGGCTGCGCGCTGTTTTGGGGCCAGGCATCAACTTTATCGTCCCGTTTCTGGACCGTGTAAGACACCGCGTCTCAATTCTCGAGCGTCAGCTGCCAGCAATGACACAAGATGCGATTACCTCTGATAACGTTTTGGTTCAGGTCGAAACGTCTGTCTTTTACCGCATTATTGAGCCGGAAAAGACGGTTTATCGGATCCGTGATGTGGATGCGGCGATTTCGACCACAGTCGCAGGGATCGTGCGGTCTGAGATTGGCCGTATGGAACTGGATCACGTGCAAGCAAACCGGTCGCGTCTGATCGAAGCTGTGCGCGAACAGGTTGCGCAGCAGGTTGATGACTGGGGGATCGAAGTGACCCGCGCTGAAATTCTCGATGTGAATCTCGATGCCGCCACACGCTCTGCGATGTTGCAACAGTTGAATGCTGAACGTGCCCGCCGTGCGCAGGTAACCGAAGCCGAAGGTGCAAAACGTTCGGTTGAGCTGAAGGCCGATGGTGATCTCTACGCCGCCGAGCAAGAGGCAAAGGCACGCCGTATCGCCGCCGAGGCCGAGGCTTATGCCACACAGGTGGTTGCTGTCGCTATTGCTGAGAACGGCCTAGAGGCCGCGCAATACCAAGTGGCGCTCAAGCAGGTTGAGGCCCTAACTGCGCTGGGCGGCGGAGAAGGCAATCAGACCATTGTTGTGCCTGCGAATGCGCTAGAGGCGTTTTCCAATGCCTTTTCAATGTTGAAAGGGAAACCATAATGCCAATTTGGGCTGAATGGTGGTTCTGGCTGTCAGCTTCGCTTGTTCTTGCAACGGCCGAAGTGATCCTGCCGGGGTATATTTTCCTTGGGTTTGCTGTTGGCGCCTTTGTTTTGGGGGCGGGGATGTTCCTGGGTCTAACAGGTATGTCGCTTCCCTTTACGCTCGTGATTTTTGCGGTGTTGTCATTGGCGGCATATCTCGGGCTGCGCTATATCTTTGGTCTGAAATCCGGCCAGGTCAAAATTTGGGAAAAGGATATCAATGATATCGAATAGGCGGCAAGCCTAGGCCATCGGCAGCCTTGCAGTGATCATGCCAGCGTACCAGCTTGCACCAAATGGGATCGCGGCATCATCAAAATCAAACGCGGGATGGTGGCACATTGCTGTGTCACCATTCCCAACAAAGATATAAGCGCCCGGGCGCTTTTCGAGCATAAAGCTAAAATCCTCGGCCGGCATAATCGGCGGGGTATTTGTATCCACAGATCCTGCGATATCCTTTGCAACAGCTGCTGCATAGCCGGTGTGCTCTGTGCTGTTGACGGTCACAGGATAACCCTCTTCCCAATGCATCTCAGCATGCGCACCAAAGGCTTTTGCCGTGCTCTCAGCAATCTCGCGGATCCGCGTCTTGGCCAATTCGCGCAATGTGCCATCAAGCGTGCGCACTGTTCCCATCATCCGCACCTCATGCGCGATGACATTGCTGGCGGCGCTATCTGTCTCAAAAGTACCGACGGTCACGACAACACTTTGTAACGGGTCAACGCTGCGCGCGACGATGCTTTGTAAGGACACAACGATTTGAGCTGCGGCCAATGTGGTATCCACGGCCTCATGTGGCATGGCGGCATGGCCGCCTTTGCCAGTGACGACGATCTCAAACTCATCAGCCGAGGCCATAAGCGCACCGGGGCGGATCGCGAACTGACCCACAGGAAGGCCTGGCATGTTATGCATGCCGTAAACCTCATCAATACCGAAACGCTCCATCATGCCATCATCGCACATGGCTTTGCCGCCTGCGCCACCCTCTTCGGCGGGTTGGAAGATCATCACCGCTGTGCCATTGAAACTGCGCGTTTCGCATAGGTATTTTGCGGCGCCAAGCAGCATCGCCGTATGGCCATCATGGCCACAGGCATGCATGGCACCTGGGATGGTTGATGCGTAATCCAGCCCTGTGGCCTCAGTGATCGGCAGGGCATCCATATCAGCGCGCAAGCCAATCGCGCGCCCGCTGACTGTCTCTTGGCCTTTGATCACGCCAATAACACCTGTGCGGCCAATGCCTTCGACCACCTCATCACAGCCAAAGCTGCGCAAGAGCGCGGCCACGCGTGCGGCCGTGCGATGAACGTCATACATGATCTCGGGGTGTTGATGGAACTCATGCCGCCAGGCGGTGATCTCATCTTGCAGTTCGGCAAAACGGTTTTTTATCGGCATGGTGTGATCCCCGCATCATGTGGTGCTTACACTGTTGGGTGGCCAGCACGCGAACGCAAGATAAAAAAAGCCCGATGGGAAAAACCCACCGGGCTAGTTACTGGTCAGATTGGGAATGCAAACATCTGAGGGGACAGAGGCGTGTTTGCAAACTGACCGGCAGAAAATCTAAAGACGTGACATCAAACCTGTACCTTGATCTGACATACGTATTGCACTGCGCGTAAGATGATTACGCACGGTCGCCATGTTCATGGTGACGGGTCCTGCAACCTGACAGGGATAGCCATATGTTTCGCCGCCATGTTGAATATCGACGCGCGCTTCAAAGGCGCCGTTTTGCGCGTTGTAGCGGATATTACCAAGTTGAATATGTGTCATGTAGCACCCCTTATGTTTGGTTTTGCTGGCTTAATGGCAAGACGGGTTCACCATACGCAAAGCACGGGCGTGTAACCGCGCCGTCACTTGCTGTGGGTCAAGCGATGCAGGTCCAAAAACAGCACAAGGATAGCGCAGTGTCTTACCATTACGCGTGACATCTGCCCGGGCAACAAACGCGCGGTCTTGGGCATTATAATGGACATTCACTAAGCTAATCTGACTCATGACATACTCCTATGTGGGCACCAAAGTTATGGCGCTTGTGTTTATTAAATGGTGTTCAGCCTGCTGAAAAAAAGGGGGAAAACGGTTTCCCGCGCGTCATCGTAAATTATGCGCAGGAATCTGCCTGTTTCGTGCTGTCGTTTGTAATAGGTGCAATAGAATCTTGGTCAAAAACAACCCAAAGTTGATAAATTACAAAGCGTATGCTATTAAAAATAATGGGAAACACCGCTTGGTGATTCAATAAGGGGGGAAAGATGGGAAAGAAAATATTCGCCTTCATGGGGCAAAGTAACGCTGGAATGATTGATAAATCCGGCGCACCAGAACGCTTTTTAGAGAAGTATGGAATTTATGCAGAGGTTGTTGAAGCCTATAAAGGCGGCACCAGCCTTGAATACAAATCCGATGGCCCCGATTGGAATCCTGATCGCTTGTGGCGCAAAGACTCGGGTGAGCTGATAAAGAGCGAATTCAAAGATATCGAGGACGCGCTCAAGGCAAATCCGGGCAGTGAGCTGGCCGGTGTTTACTGGTGCCAAGGTGAGGGCGATTCATTTCATAATGGCAGCCAATATGGTGAATGGCTCAACAAGCTCTATGATCTGTTTAAAGATCGATTTGAGAAATATTATGCTGGCAAAAACGGTGAGGATTTTGAGTTTTCGGTCGCGAAGCTCTCGAAATACAATTTTCACTACAAGAACGTGAAAAACTCAAAGATCAATAGCCGAGAGGATGAAACAAACACTGTTTGGGACTCGTACAAGGCGTTTTTAAAAGGCCAAGCATCGCTCGTTAAAGACGAAAAGCATGTTAAATTTTATGATCCCGATGCCGCGGTTCGCAAGGCGTTTGGTCTGAAGGATTTTGATCCAAGTGTTAAGACAGATGGAAACGGGCGGCGTATCTATGACCCTGACCAGCATCCGTTTCACAAAGATAATGTGCATTGGAACAAGGAGTCTGCCGAAGTCATAAACAATGATTGGTTTGGGCAGTTCTACCGGACCACCACCAAAAAGGATTGGGGAAACAAGTATAACTGGAAAGAAAAGAACATCGCTTGGGACAAAGCTGATGGGAAGATCGCTGGTAAGGTTACATCATTTGATGATGGCACTGTGAAACGGCAATCTTACGATTCTGGCAAGCTGGTCGAGCTTGCAATCGTGTCAAAATCCGGCGCGCAAAAGGTCACGAAATATGATCTAGATGATCGTGCGTGGTGGGCATCAGAAACCACGTATTATGATAAAAACGGCAATGTGACGGATAAGAAATATAACTTGAACGATTGGCAGACGGGTAAGAAGTATTTCGGTCCCGCAAAAGCTGCCGCTTTGGAAAAAGCGAATGATGCGTCTGCGTCCGATGCATTTGTCTTTGCGGCATCTGATCAGGACGTAGCCGAGGATCATGGGGTGAGCGTTGCGTCGATGATTGTGGATTTAGCAGAGACCTTCGTTAGTCAGAGTGATGGTTCTTCCGAAGTGCAATCCCAAGATATGTCTGTGAGCTCAGCTGAGACGATGGTCGCGGCTTCATCCATGATGGATGAATTTCTTTGGGCATAAAGACCTTAGGGTAAATCATATGTGATCTATAAGGCATCGAGAGGGGCCATGTTTGATGCGCGAAATGCATCACACATGGCCCCTCTTTTTCCACGTGGACTTGCCGGGCATGAGATTTTTGTTAACAGATCGTTAACGAACATACAGCTGTGACTATGCGGGTTTTGGTAAAGCCAAATTAACGCCGTAATCCTTATGTATCGTTATGGTGAGGTTTATAAGCCAAGAGATCTGCGTCAGACAGGCCGGGCTTTATGATAGGAGAGCAGATGCAACTTTCAGTGCATTTTGAGAATACTGATGGCACAACGCCGCGCAGTGGACCTGTAACCGTGGGCTGGTTTTTGAACGAGCGTAAAGGGGGGATCATTTATGAACCGCCAGAGCGTGTCCGTTCTGCTGATATGAATAAAAAGCACGCCAAATCAGCATCCCGTTGCCCAGCCGTGATCAATCTAGAAAGCCGCTATTTCATGGTGCGCTGCCCGTTTGATATTAACCTTGGATTTATTCGTGACAAAGACGGCAAACCGGGATTGCGAAACCTCAGCGGTGAGGCCAGCGCAGTGCGTGCCGGTAAGCTTGGTAGTAAGATCCATGTGACAAGCGAAGTGGAATGGCGTTATCCGGGTGTGCCCACGATCCAATTGCAACTTCCTTATGTCTTTATCGCGGATGAGCCTGTTTATATGTCGCAGGTGTCCCCGTTTATGCATTATGCCAAAGATCCGCTGCCTGGCACGATCTTTGGTGGACGGTTCCCGATCAATGTATGGCCGCGGCCCCTGATGTGGGCCTTTGAATGGCATGACACCGATAAGCCACTTAAGATCAAACGTGGCGCACCGCTGTTCTATGCCACGTTTGAGACGCTGCCACAGGATCGCAGCGTTGTTATGACCGAGGCACAGGTCACACCAGAGCTAACCGATTATATGGATCTGATTTCAGGTGCTGTAAATTATGTGAACCAAACGTTCTCACTCTTTGAGGCGGCCGAGGCACGACGCCCTGAGACGCTGATCACACCTGTGAAACCGACGAAAAGCTAGCTGCGCTTATGACCAAAGATCTGAAATCCCTTCGCAGCAAGATTGCGACGATCCATCAAGATGGACGCTTGGCTGAGGTTCTGCCGCTTTATGCGCAGTATTTAGCGCATCGGCCTGATGATGCGACCATGTGGTCAAATCTCGGTGTGCTGCACCGCGCGGAAAAGCGCCATGAACAAGCTATTCGCGCGCATCAACGGGCTATCGCTTTGCGTGATGATAGCCCGACGATTTTGGTCAATTTTGCTAATCTGCTTTCGGATATTGGTCGTTATGACGAGAGCATCGTGCTGCGCGAGAAGGTTCTCGCACTCAGACCCGGCGATCTTGATCAAAAGTCGATGATCGGTCGCTGCTTGCGCGGGAAGGGTGATTATAAAGCTGCAATCGCCTATTTATCGCAGCAGCAAATAGAGCACCCTGATGAGGCTGAGATACGGCTTCAGCTTGCGTTTGCGCAATTGGGTGATGGCGCTTATGCGGATGGGTTCGAAAGCTATCAAAGCCGTTGGCAGGCCAGCGAGCTGGAACCGCGTGATCTGGATTTCCCAGAGTGGCAAGGTGAGCCGCTTGAGGGAAAATCGATCTTGGTTTTGCCTGAGCAGGGATTTGGCGATGCGATATTATTTGCGCGCTTTGTAAAGATGCTCAAGGCGATGGGTGCGCAGGTGTACTATATCGCGAAAAAGCCTGTCGCGCGTATTTTTGAAGGGCTTGAAGGTGCAGATTGGGTGGGAAGTAAACTGCCGCCTGATGTGACGGTTGACTATTGGATCAACAATATGGATGTCGCACTATTGCATTTTGCAAGCGACACAACCGTGCCAGCACCTGTGACATTGCACGTCCCCCAAGATGCAAAAGACCGCGCTGCAAGAATTACCGCCCCTTATAACGCGATGCCTGTCAAGAAAATCGGTGTGGTTTGGACAGGATCAATGACGTATAAGGGGAATGCATTCCGCTCGTTCAGCCATACTGATTTTCTGCCCTTAACGGATGTGCCCGGTGTGCAGCTCTTTTCGCTTTATAAAGGGCCGGCACTTGATGCCTTTGTTGCTGATGGCAGCTCGGCGTTTATTGTGAATGCAGGGGCAACCGAACGGGATTTTGCTGACTGCGCTGCGATGATGCAGGAAATGGACTTGGTCATCACCTCTGACACAGCAACAGCGCATGTTGCGGGCTCACTGGGTGTGCCGACGTGGACTGTGCTGCATTGGGATGCATTTTGGGTGTGGCGGCATAGCGGCGACACGACGGAATGGTATCCGAATATGCGGCTGTTCCGCCAACACGCGCCGCTCAAATGGGATGGCGTTATGCAAGATATTACGCGTGAGCTTCACGTATGGACGGAAAGTACACAATGAAAGAGATCCTAACCCCTATCGCCCCTGGTGAGCTGATCGATAAGCTAACGATCTTACGGCTCAAGAGCGAACATATCTCAGATGAGGTAAAGCTTGCGAATGTTCGTCATGAACAGCAGGTGCTGCAAAAAACGGCTGATGATGCGATCCCTCCGTCTGATGAGCTGAACCGTCTGTGGGAGATGCTGTATAAGGTCAATTCTGATCTCTGGGTGATCGAGGATGACATCCGTAAATGTGAAGCGCGCAATGATTTCGGGCCTGCGTTTATTGCATTGGCGCGTGCGGTCTATGTGACAAATGATGAACGCGCGAAGATCAAAAAGCATATCAACGTTCTGTTGGGCTCTGACCTGATCGAAGAGAAATCATATTATGATCATGGGGCAGGGTCATGAGCCACGACACCACAATCAGAAGCGCCCGCGCTGAGCTGGTCACGGTGCAGAATGCGCTTTTGGCCGCGCTAAAAGAGGATAAATCGCGCAGACGCGGTGGGCTATTGCGACAGCTACACGAGGTACGGCAAATGCTGGACCCGAACTATGCGTATATGTCCCAAGCAGGTCAGGACACGGTCATTGACCGTGTGTTTAAACACAAGCAGGGCGGCACATTCGTTGATATCGGTGGCTATGATGGGATCACCGGGTCAAACACGATCTTTTTTGAGAAATGGCGCGGCTGGACCGGCGCCTTGGTTGAGCCTGTTGAAGCACAGATAAGCAAAGCATCTGCGATTCGTAGCTGCCCATGTTTGGGCTATGCGGTCGCAAATTCTGATGGTGAAGCACCGTTTATCGCTGTTACGAACGGTTTTACTCAAATGAGCGGTTTATCAGATAGCTATGATCCCGGCCTGCTTGAGAAGGTGCGCGCGGACCCGCGGCATGCAGAAAATGTCATCAATGTGCCGACCAGAACGATTACCGCGATTTTGAATGAAATTGGCGTAAAGGACCCTGACTTCATTTCGCTGGACATCGAGGGCGGTGAACTCTCAGCCCTGCAAGGGTTTCCGTTTGATCAGCACCGTGTTGGCGCATGGGCGATCGAAAACAACACGGGTGCCTCTGACATCGCAGCGCTCATGCACAGCCATGATTACGACTTAATCGAGTTTTGCGGACCGGATGAGATTTACGTCCGCAGAAATATCTGAAAATAAACATCAATTTCTACGTTTAACATCCTCTTCACTGGCTGCTTTCTACCCAAGAGACACAGCTATCGAGGTGGAAAAGAATGTCAGAAGTTGCGAATGCACCAATAATTATCAAACGTAAGAAAGTCGTCGGTGGTGATGGCCATCATGGTGGCGCTTGGAAAGTCGCCTATGCTGACTTTGTGACAGCGATGATGGCGTTCTTTATGCTGATGTGGCTATTGAACGCGACCACAGAACAGCAGCGCAAAGGGATCGCTGATTATTTCAGTCCTACCATTCCTGTGCACCGTGTATCTGGTGGTGGTGCAGGCATGTTTGGCGGCGATAGTGTTTTCACACAACAGAACCTGCCACATAGTCTGACCGCAGCCTCAGGTATCCTCAAGCAAGGTCAAAATGATAATGATGAGCTCTCGCCCGAGGAACAAGCAGCCTTTAATGCCGAGGTCGCGATGGTCGCAGCTTTGCAGAATATTGAAGAAACGCTTTTGGGGCGTGGCGGCGAGAGCCTGATTTCTGAACAAGCGCTGCGCCATGTGGTGACGCGCGTGACCAACGAAGGGTTGGTCATTGAGTTATATGATGTTGAGGGGGCCGCACTGTTCGAAGAAGATTCCGATACGCCTTCTGTCATTACACAAGAGATCGTTGCGATGCTGTCACGTATTCTGCGGGCTGTCGAAAACCCTGTGAAAATTAAGGGGCATCTTGCCTCGCGTGCGGTGGTGATCAAAGACAACCCAGTCTGGGATCTCTCTATCAGCCGCGCAGCGCGTATCCGGCTTTTGCTTGAGGCCGAAGGATTTGATCCGCTACGTATTGACAGTCTCACAGGTGCCGCGGATCGCGATCCTGTGGTTGCTGATGTCACAGCTGTGCGAAACAACAGGATTGAAATCATTGTTTTGAGATCAGACACTTAATCCAATATCACGCAAAAAAGTGAAGAAAATCAATGTCATCTTAGGAGGCCGTTAAGGGCGAATGGCTTAAGCCTTGCCCAAAGGCGTCATTCCTGATCCAGAAAGGCTTAATAGATGACAATTTCTTCTTCGTTGAATGCCAGCGTTGCTGGGCTTTCATCCAACGCAACGCGGCTTGCAACTATTTCTGATAACATCGCGAATTCCGCGACCTATGGATATAAACGTGCGCTCACTGATTTTCACTCAATGGTGATTTCCAGTGGTGAGGGCACGTATTCTGCTGGCGGTGTCCGCACAACGAGCACGCGTTTGATTGATCAAAGCGGCTCGCTTGTCTCAACAAAGAATTCGACCGACATTGCGGTGCGGGGGCGTGGGATGATTCCCGTCACATCAGAGGCGGCTGTGAATATTGAAAATGGTGATAAGCCGCTTTTGCTTGCGACAACAGGGTCGTTCCGCACCGATGATCAGGGATATTTACGCAGTCCTGCTGGGATGATCCTAATGGGCTGGCCAGCTGAGGCAGATGGCGTTGTGCCGACATATCCACGCGATTCCGTGGATGGGCTAGAGCCTGTGCGCATCAACAGTAACCAGTCAGCGGGTGAGGCGACAACACGTGTGAACCTTGCGGTTAATCTGCCTGCAACCTCGACCGAGGCAGGATCAACAGACGGTGATGAAACGCTGTCAATTGAATATTTTGATAACCTTGGGAAATCCGAGAACCTCGTGATTAATTTCACGCCAACAGTGCCCGCAGCAGGTGACCCCGACAGTAATGAATGGACAATGACGATTGCTGATAGCGCCCAGGGCAGCACAATCGTTGGCGAATATACACTTACGTTTGATGATACGCGTGGCAGTGGTGGCACCCTGCTATCTGTCGCAAATGTGTCTGGGGGTGCATATGACACCACAACCGGGCAATTTACAGTGAATGTGGCTGGCGGACCGATGACATTTGACATCGGTAGCCCCGGCGAAACCACTGGTGTGACCCAGCTGTCTGATGCGTTCGCGCCTGTCGCCATTTCTAAAAACGGTACACCTGTTGGGAGCTTGACCTCCATTGAGGTTGACGAAAACGGCTTTTTGCGCGCGTCATTTGATATTGGCATCAACCGCGTTCTTTACCAAATTCCAATGGTAGATGTGCCAAACGTTAATGGACTTGAGGCATTGGATCGGCAAGCCTATCGCATCACACCAGAAAGCGGGTCATTCTTTCTCTGGGATGCGGGGGATGGGCCGACGGGCGATATCGTTGGTTTTGCACGCGAAGAATCTGCCACGGATGTTGCAGGTGAGCTGACGCAGCTGATCCAAACTCAGCGGGCTTATTCATCTAACGCGAAGGTCATTCAGACGGTTGATGAAATGCTGCAAGAAACCACAAACATCAAACGCTAATAACGTGAAAGGGATCAAGACATGAGCATCTCGAGCGCTCTTGGGAATGCATTAAGCGGTCTAACCGCAAGCGCGCGCATGGCAGAAGTCGTGTCTTCCAATATTTCGAATGCACATACTGACGGCTATGGTCGTCGGTCTGTGGATATCTCGACCCATCGGGGTGGGGTCCGTGTTGATGGCATCACGCGGCATAGCAACCCTGGTCTGCTTGCGGATCGTCGCCTCGCTCAGGCTGATGTTGGGCTATACCAAAGCACTACGACAGCGCTCAAGGCGCTGAGCCGCGATTTCGGCGAAGTAGGCGATGGCGCCAACCTTGGTAGCAGGCTTGCCGCATTTGAAAAGGCGCTTGTTTCAGCGGCCAGTGATCCTGCGTCAGAGCAACGTCTTGGTGATGTGGTGGGGCGTCTCAAAGATGTGACCGCGACATTGCGGAATTATAGCCATGCTATTCGCACGCAACGTGAGGCTGCGGATTCGAGCATCGCGACAGATGTTGAGACCCTCAACACGTCCCTCAAGCAGGTGGAACGCTTTAATGCGGATATCAAACGCGCTGTCGTGGAACAGGCTGATACAACCGACCTATTAGATGCGCGCCAAGTTGCGATTGATAAAATTGCAGAGATTGCGCCATTGCGCGAAATTGACCGCGGTTATGGGCAGGTTGCGCTGATGACCACAAGCGGTGCGATGCTGATTGATGGGCCTGCGGCGACGTTCAGCTTTGACCGTGCGACGCTGATCACCCCAGATATGACATTGGCATCTGGGGCATTGTCTGGTGTGTCACAAAACGGCGACCCATTGGATATGAACAACGGGTTCGGGCGTCTCAAAGGCGGGTCCTTGGCCGCCGCGTTTGAATTGCGCGACACAACATTACCAAACTTACAGGCAGATCTTGATGCGATTGCACAGGATCTTATCACACGGTTTGAAGATAGCGGTGTTGATCCAACGTTATCTGCTGGTGATCCAGGGCTGCTCACTGACAATGGCAGCGCATTTGACGCGGTTGATTTGGTTGGTCTGTCTGAGCGGCTGAAGGTGAATACGGCTGTTGACCCCAGTGCGGGCGGCGCATTGTCACGATTGCGCGATGGGATGAACGCGGCCACTACAGGCCCGATCGGCAATAATACTCAGCTCAACGCTTGGGCAGATGCGTTACGTGCATCGCAAACCGTGGGTACAGGTGGTCTTTCCCTGAGTGTTGCGGGCCGGATTGCTGATTTCAATGCAACGGCAGGCCATTTGCGGGTGAATGCGGAAGAAGAGCTGAGTTTTAAAACCGCGCGGTGGGAAACGCTGCGGAGCGCAGAGAAAGCCGAAGGCGTGGATACCGATCAAGAAATCCAGCAGCTCATGCTGATTGAGCAAGCCTACTCTGCCAATGCGCGCGTGATGCAGACAGTGGATATGTTGCTCAAAAAACTGATGGAGATTTAAAATGTATTTCTCATCTTATGGCGATAGCGCGTTGCAGTTCCAAACCACGCGCCAAAGTGCTGTCCTAAAAACTGATCTTGCGCGGCTTGCAGCTGAAATGAGCTCGGGCGAGGTTGCGGATAAGACCAAAGCTCTGGGTGGTGATACAATCCGTTTGAGCGGTCTTGAATATTCGCTTGATGTGCTTTCGGCATTTCAACAAGCGACGAATGAAACCGCGCAGACCCTTACAGCCACGCAAGTGTCATTAGAGGCATTTGATAAAAAGCGCGAAACAGCTGCAATCGGCCTGCTGAAAATTTCGATCGATAGCCCCGCGCATCAGGTTGATGAGCTTGGACGTCAAGCAAGCACTGCATTTATTGATATGGTGTCGGTCTTAAACACACGCAATGCAGATCGAAGCCTCTTTGCAGGGGTCGAGGTGGATAAAGCCGCGTTAAATGATGCTGAGGTGATGCTGACAGATATCATGACGGCGATTGGTACAGCCACATCCCCTAATGATATTATGAACACGATAGATACGTGGTTTGATGACCCCGCAGGTGGCTTTGCGACGATGGGGTATACAGGCGATACCGGGGATAAACCCACACGTGCGATTAGTGAAACGCTGACCGTCACATATGAGGCGCGCGCGGATGACCCCGCTTTGCGTGATGTGCTCAAGGCCAGTGCCATTGCAACTGTCGCTGATCGTTTAGGAACATTGGGTGAGCCTGAAAAGGCAACGCTCTTGCGGGAAAGTGGTTTGCGATTGCAAACCGCAGCCGTTGGCATCGCCAACCTGCAATCGCGTGTCGGTTTTGTTGAGCAATCGGTGAAACAGGCGGGTGTCGAACATACTGCGCAGAAAACGGCGCTGAGTATAGAGCGTAATAATACTGTTTCAGCGGATCCATTTGAAACAGCTTCAGCGCTACAAACGCTCCAGACCCAGCTCGAGCTACATTATGCCATGACCGCACGGTTTGCACGGTTGAATCTGGGGGAGTATCTGCGTTGAAATTAACCGCCTTTCTGGCAATTTGTCTCATGTGCTTTACAGCGATGAGTCCCGTAAACGCGAGCCCCATCCGGCTTAAGGATCTGGTCGAATTTGATGGCGTGCGCGCAAATGATCTCGTGGGGTATGGCCTTGTTGTTGGCCTAAACGGCACGGGCGACGGGCTGCGTAATGCACCCTTTACCGAAGAGATCATGACCAATATTCTTGAACGCCTTGGCGTGAACGTCACGGGCGAGGAATTTCGCCCCAAGAACGTCGCCGCAGTGCTGGTAACAGCAAGCCTGCCGCCATTTGCCCGCGCAGGAAGCCCGATGGATGTGACTGTCTCTGCGATTGGTGATGCAAATAGCCTGCTTGGTGGAACATTAATCATGACACCGCTCAATGCAGCGGATGGTGATATTTATGCTGTCGCACAAGGCACAATCATCGCAGGTGGCGTTACAGCTGGGGGGGATGCGGCCACAGTGACGCAAGGTGTGCCCACATCAGGTGTGATCCCATCGGGGGCGACTGTAGAACGCGAGGTTGATTTTGCGTTCGGTAATCTCACGAGCCTGCGCCTTGCGCTGCGCACGCCAGACTTTACGACGGCTGGACGTATCGAAGAAGCGATCAATGCGAATTTTGACCGCCCTGTTGCGCTAATGCTGGATGCAGGCACGGTTGAGCTGAATATCACCGCGACACGCATGCCCTCGCCGGCCCATGCATTGGGGCGTATTGAAAATATCCTTGTTGAGCCCGAGCGCCGCGCCACGGTTGTTGTCGATCAACGTTCCGGCACGATTGTGATGGGGGAAGACGTGCGTATATCACGTGTGGCTGTCAGTCAGGGGAACCTCACGTTGCGCATCCAAGAAGCCCCGCTTGCGATCCAGCCAAACCCGTTTGCACCAGGTGAAACGGTGGTTGTTCCTCGTACACAAGCGGGCATCACCGAAGAGCCGGGGATCGGCCTTGCCGAAATTCATGAGGGTACATCACTGAGCGAGGTTGTCGCAGGGCTAAATGCACTGGGCGTCGCGCCACGCGACATGATCGACATTCTCAAAAGCATTAAAGCCAGCGGCGCGCTGCATGCTGATTTTATCGTCCGCTAACTCACTTCGCGATATTGTAATAAGGATTCCATTATGGAGAAATCTCAAACCGCTGTGCCAAAGTCGGCACATGGGCCTGCGCGCAGAGACGCTACCCCAAAGAATAACAATACGTTTGACACGAGCCTTGATCTGAAAAAGCTGCTGCAAGTCGCAGAAGGAATGGAGCAAGGGCTGCTAGTTTGGGGTGAAGATGGGAAATGCATGCTCTACACGCAACGCGTGATGGATCTGCTTGAAATGCGGCGCACTGATCTTTTTGTAGGTATCGATCGCAGTGAGTTTTTTAAATATAGCCTCATGCGGGAAGAGTTAACACCTCAAGAGGTCGAACAAATCAGCCGTCAATTCAGCCGGCACAGCAAATTTCAATATGATAGTAATCTCCGCTCTGGCCGGGTGATTTCGACCCGTGCGCGCCCGTTTCGGGATGCGGGTTTTATCGTGACCTTAACAGACGTCACCGAAGAGCGGCAAAAATCCATTGAACGCGATGCCTCGGTACAGCTTGCCGATGAGGCACGGCGCGAGCTGGCCGTAACCTTGCAAAAAGAAAAGGCGCGGCAATACGAGACTGGTATACTGAATGAATTCGCCGATTGGCTCCAGACCTGTAAAACGTTGGATGAGCTATACGAAATCGTGCGCACATACCTCAGCCATGTTCTGCCAGGCAGCCAGGGTGAGCTTTATATCTATTCCAACTCACGCGATGTTCTTGATGGCGTGCTCTGTTGGGGGCGAGACAACCTACAAAACTATATCGAGGCAGATTCGTGTTGGGGTCTGCGACGCGGGCGCAGCTATATTTATAATAAGGAAGAGATTTCGTTTGAATGCGCGCATGTTGCAGCGGTCAAGCATTTACCCATTCAGAAATACACATGCATCCCTATTGTGGCTCATGGCGATACGGTTGGTTTGATGCATATTCGTTATAGCGGTTCTGGCGCATCTTCCGAGATGCGTATTTCTGATCCGTCAGCTTTTGCAACGAAATGTGGTGAGCTTGTCAGCCTCGCGATTGCGAATGTGCGCCTGCGAGATGAGCTGCACGAACAATCAACGCGCGACCCTCTCACGGGGCTTAGCAATCGGCGCTATTGTCTGGATCTCATGCGCCAGCAAATGCAAGATTTCGCGCGCAACGGGACAAAGTTTTCGGTCATCGCCTTTGACGCTGATAAGTTCAAAAGCTTCAATGATAGCTTTGGGCATGACGCAGGTGATGCCGTTCTCAAAGAGATCGCCGATCAAATGCGAAAAGGTACAACGCCTAATCAAATCTCTTGCCGCTTTGGCGGGGAAGAATTCCTTATTGTCCTACCAGAAACAGAACTGGACGAGGCGCAATTTGTTGCAGAAGAGCTGCGCAAGAGCGTGCAAGACGCAAAGGTCTTTTATGCCAACCAGCAATTACCGACTGTGACGATTTCATGTGGTATCGCAACATTCCCGACACATGGCGAGAATATTCAGGATTTGCTGCGCAATGCGGATCTTGCGCTTTATCGTGCCAAAGAGGCAGGGCGCAATCGCTGTGAAACCGCAGATGGTGGCCAAGACATGCCACAAGTTGCCAAAAGCGCCTAAGCTTTTGGCCTTGACCATGCGCAGGTGATCACCTTTATCCAGTAGAGAGGCTGGAAAGGGATATTCCTGTGAAGCAAGGCCAAACATACCTCCTTGAGGTAAAAGGTATGCATTGTGGGTCCTGCGTCTCGCGGGTCGAAGCCGCAGCGCGTACGGTACCAAACGTCAAAAGCGCCATTGCTAACCTCGCGACACATCGGATCACGCTCAGCGGCGGCAATCCATCAGATGTCATGCGCGCGCTTGAAAACGCAGGCTACCCTGCCGCTTTTGCAACTTCGCTCACGACACCGACTGCACATGCAGATACAGCACTTATGTCGTGGCGCAATCTCGTGATTGCGGCTGCGCTCACGCTGCCTGTCGTGATTTTGGCCATGGGTGGGCATCTTGTACATAGCTTTGCAGAATGGGTTGAGACGATCATAGGGCAAAAGGCCAATTGGGGCATCCAGTTGGCCTTCACAACGCTGGTCCTCATAGGGCCAGGGCGTGATTTCTTTATACTTGGTGGTAGGTCTGCGCGCCGCCTCGCACCCGATATGAACGCACTTGTTGCACTAGGTGCAGGGGCGGCTTGGGTCTATTCAACGTTTGTCTTCATCGCGCCACATCTCATCCCACCTGAAATGCGCGACGTTTATTTTGAGGCGGCAGCCGTTATCGTCACCCTGATCTTGCTTGGTCGCTGGTTAGAGGCGCGCGCAAAGGGGCAAACAGGGGCTGCGATTGAAAAACTGGTCGCGCTACAGCCCCGCACAGCCTACAGGATTAATGGCACCACGGGCCAAGAGGTCCCGATTGAGCAAATCGTGTCCGGTGATCTGATCCGCTTGCGCCCGGGTGAGCAGGTCGCCGTTGATGGCATGATTACAGATGGCACAACTGATATCGACGAAAGCATGATGACGGGCGAACCACTGCCTGTGGCGAAATCCACTGATGCGCCGCTCTTTGCAGGCACTGTGAATGGCACCGGTGTGATCACATACCGCGCAACCAAAGTGGGTGCTGATACTTTGCTCGCGCAGATCATCCGTATGGTGTCTGACGCGCAATCCACGCGGTTGCCACTGCAGGATATGGTGAACAAGATCACCCATTGGTTCGTGCCTGTGGTGCTTGTGATTGCGATGCTCACAGCGCTTGTATGGGGGGTGTTTGGCCCCTCGCCCGAATATGCGTTGATTTCGGCTGTCTCTGTGCTGATCATCGCCTGCC
>CAKMZE010000034.1:280-4679 GCA_929200295.1 uncultured Alphaproteobacteria bacterium | reverse complement strand
ATGGGGCTGGCACTGCCCACGTCGATCATGGTGGGTATTGGCCGGGCCGCGGGCCAAGGCGTGCTGTTTCGCAAAGGCGAGGCGTTGCAAGCCTTAACAGGTGCCACACTTGCGGCCTTTGATAAAACCGGCACCTTGACCAAAGGTGCGCCACAGATCGCGGCTATCCAATGTGTGGCAGATGTCACAGAAGACGCGCTGCTTAGGATCGCGGCGGCTATAGAGGCTCATAGCGAGCACCCCCTTGCCAAAGCCGTGCTAAACGCAGCCGCGGCGCGCCAGATCGTATTGCCACATGCAATAGATATTGAGGCGGTTCCAGGTCAGGGTCTCACAGGCGTTGTCGATGGCGTGCGCATCTACATTGGCACCTCAGCCTATCTAAATGCGCAAGATATCTCATGCGCTGCGCTGATCGCCCCCGAAGGCACTGCGCTTTATGTTGCCAAAGACGGCACGCTTTGCGGGATCTTACGCGTCACAGATACGGTGAAGCCCGAGGCCAAGGATATCATAGATGCCCTGCACGTCCGCGGGTTCGGGACCGCGTTACTGACAGGCGATACACATACTGCCGCATCCGAGATCGCGGCGCAAACAGGGGTCACAGAAATCGCAGCGTCCCTATTGCCCAAAGACAAAGTCACGACGCTCAAAGCATTTGATAAGAAAACCATCTTTATCGGCGACGGGATCAATGACGCCCCGGTTTTGGCCGCCGCTGATGTGGGGATCGCGCTTGGTACTGGCACAGATATTGCCATTGAATCCGCTGATATTGTTTTGATGTCTGGCGATTTGAACGGTGTTGTAAAGGCGATCGATATCAGTCAGGCAACGATGCGCAATATCAGGCAAAATCTATTTTGGGCCTTTGGGTATAATGTGCTGTTGATCCCTGTGGCCGCAGGTGCGCTTTACCCCTTTACGGGTCTCTTGCTGTCACCAATGCTTGCCGCAGGTGCGATGGCGCTGTCATCGGTCTTTGTTGTCACAAATGCATTGCGCTTGCGCTGGGCGTGACTCTCCCATTCTTAGGTTTAGAAATATCCCGGGGGTCTGGGGGCTGGCCCCCAGTTCAGCGTTACAATACTGAGGCACGTTTCGTCAGAACCACCCGGCGGATAAACGCTGCAATAAAGATCACCGTCAAAATCAGCACGACCGTGGGCGCAGGGTCGCTATCAATGAAAAAGCTGGCATAAACCCCAAGCACCAGCGCAGCGGTGCAAATGAACACAGCAACGATAAGCATCCGCCCAAAGCTCTTCACAAGCAAAAACGCAATCGCACCAGGTGTAATGAGCAGCGCCACAGCCAAGATCAACCCAACTGAGGCCAGCGTTGCGACAATCGTCAAAGACAAGATCGTCAGCAGCCCATAATGCAGCCAAGCATTGCCCAGCCCTAAGGCTTGCGCTTGCGCAGGGTCAAATGCATGTAGTAAAAAATCTTTCCATTTCAGCGTCAGCACAGAGGCAGTGAAAAGGCCGATCAACCCAGCCGTCCATAGGTCTTGCGTGCCAACACCCAGCATATTGCCAAAGAGAATATGATCGAGATGCATGTCACTGGGGAACGCAGTAAAAAGAATAATTCCAACCGCAAACATGCCCGAGAAAACCACACACATCACAGTGTCTTCTTTCACCCGGCTATTTGCAGATAAAAATCCAGTGAGCACCGCACAGATCATCCCCGCAACAAACGCCCCGATAATCAGTGGGATGTTGATCAGGTAAGCGATGACCACACCGGGTAAGATCGCATGGCTCACCGCATCGCCCATAAGCGCCCAGCCTCTGAGCACCAGAAAACATGAAAGGAGCGCCGTAGGTGGTCCGATCAAAAGCGCGATGAAAAACGCGTTTTGCATAAAGGGAAATTGAAACGGCAGTGCCCATTCCATGTTTATGGCTCCTGTGGGGTCAGGGCGGCTGCGGCCTTGCGCCGGGCCGCGAGAACTCCGTGTTTCGGGGCCCAAAGAAAGGCCGCAAGAAACACCAGCGTTTGCAGCGTGACAATCACGCCGCCTGTCGCACCATCAAGGAAAAAGCTTATGTAAGCGCCCAAAAAACTGGTCACAGAACCGATAATAATCGATGTGATCAGCAACCGTGGAAACCGATCACATAGCAAATATGCCGTCGCCCCCGGCGTGACGACCATCGCGATGACCAAGAACGCGCCAACCGTTTGCATCGCTGCAACCACGGCCGCAGAAAGTAGCATGAAAAAGATAACCTTGAGCACATCGGGCCTTAACCCCACTGATCTTGCGTGATCTTCATCGAAAAACACAACCATCAGATCCTTCCATTTCAGGGTAAGAACAACGAGCGTGACACCACCAATTATCGCCAGTTGCAGCGTGTCCGCAGGCGTAATGGCAAGGATATTGCCCATGGTAATAGTTTGTACGCTCACCGCCACAGGGTTGAGCGAGACCATAAACAGGCCAAGGCCGAAAAAGGATGTAAAGATAATGCCGATGATCACATCAGTTTTAAGCCCCGAACGCCCCGTCAAAAAAAGCATGGCCCCAGCGGCTAAACCGCCAGATAAAAACGCACCCAACGCGAACGGCAAGCCAAGCATATAGGCCCCCGCAACACCGGGCACCACCGCGTGTGACAGGGCATCACCAATCAATGACCATCCCTTGAGCATCAGATAAGCTGATAAAAACGCGCAGACCCCACCGACCAGCGCCGACACCCACATCGCATTTGTCATATAGCTATAGCTAAAGGGTAAGAGCAGCGTCTCGCTCATGTGTCCTTGTCCCCATAGATCACAAAGGGGCGTTCATCATCTGTGATGATGCTGATCTCGCGTGTGTCATCATCATCGTGCAGGTCCGCACCACCCAGCGTGAATTGGCGCAAGACACCGCCAAATGCGGTTTCAAGATTGGCACGGGTAAAGACATCAGCCGTAGGCCCGTATGCCGTCACCGTGCC
This sequence comes from uncultured Alphaproteobacteria bacterium, assembly GCA_929200295.1. GTDB lineage: Bacteria > Pseudomonadota > Alphaproteobacteria > Rhodobacterales > Rhodobacteraceae > Yoonia. Next base: position 1,716 of record CAKMZE010000034.1, on the reverse strand, counting down.
TTTGACCAGCACCGTATGATCACAAAACGCAGGCACTGACCCAAGGTTATGGGTTGAGACGAGCATCACGCGCCCCTCATCGCGGAGATCTTTGAGCAATGTGACGATTTGCTCTTCGGTTTGCACATCGACCCCGGTAAAGGGCTCATCCAGCAAGATAACCTGCCCATCCTGCGCAAGCGCACGCGCGAGAAACACGCGCTTGCGCTGCCCGCCAGAAAGCTCACCGATTTGTCTGTGATGGAGATCTTGCATCCCGACCCGCTCAAGCGCCTCGGTCACAGCTTTGCGGTCTCTTTGCGATGGGCGCCGCAAAAACCCCATTTTGCCGTAGCGTCCCATCATCACCACGTCTTCGACAAGCACGGGAAAGGCCCAATCGACGTCCTCTGATTGCGGCACATAAGCGACAAGATTATCGCGCAGGGCGGTTTTCACGCTTTGCCCGCGCAAACTGATCTGGCCTTTTGCAACTGGGACAAAGCCCATAATTGCCTTAAACAGTGTCGATTTCCCGGCTCCGTTCACGCCGACGAGCGCTGAGACCGTACCGAGAGGTATTTCAAATGAGGCGTCGCGTAATGCCGTGTGCCCATTGCGATATGTGACCGTTACATCGCTGACTGAAATACCAGTGGGGGTCATTCAACAGCCCCGTTCAGCCCATCTGCCACGGTTTGTGTCGTGACGCGCAGAAGGTCAAGGTAAGTCGGCACGGGCCCGTCTGCGGTGCTCAGGCTATCGACATAAAGCACGCCGCCATATGCAGCCCCGGTTTCGCGGGCGACCTGCTGGGCGGGGGCGGTGTTGACGGTGCTTTCGCAGAATACCACAGGGATGTTATGCGCTCTGACGGTGTCGATCACTTGGCGAACCTGCTGGGGCGTTCCTGTTTGATCTGCATTCATTGGCCAAAGATAGAGCTCTTTCATCTGAAAATCTCGGGCAAGATAGCTAAACGCCCCTTCGCAGGTGACAAGCCAGCGGGTGTCTTGGGGGATCGCTATGATCTGTGCGCGCAGGGGTTCTAAAACGGCGGCAATCTCGGCCTTATAGGTCGCGGCGTTTGTGATATAGGTAGCAGCATTCTCAGGATCATGCTGCACAAGCGCATCGCGAATGTTATCCACATAGATCATCGCCGCATCCGCACCGATCCAAGCATGGGGATTAGCTTTGCCTGCATAGGCGCCGGAGGTGATGGAAATTGGATCAATGCCATCGCTGAGCGTGACAGAGGGGATATCCCCAATGTTTGTCAGGAACTGCTCAAACCACAGCTCAAGATTAAGCCCGTTCCAAAGGATCAAATCCGCACGGCTTGCCCGCACGATATCTTGTGGGGTGGGCGCATAGCCGTGGATTTCCGCGCCGGGCTTGGTGACAGACACCACATCTGCGGCGTCGCCTGCCACGTTTTGCGCCATATCCGCGAG
>CAKMZE010000034.1:0-270 GCA_929200295.1 uncultured Alphaproteobacteria bacterium | reverse complement strand
CCGCGAGCACGGTGAAGGTCGTGACAACGGTTAATTTCTCAGCACGTAGCGTGATGGGAAAGCTGACAAGAAAGGCCGTAAGGACAGATATGAATAGGCGCATGGGGGCTCCGAAATGTCGACAGGTTTCTTAAATGCGAATAATTCGCAACTGTCAACGTGATGCGATTTATAGATCAACGTCAATAAATGCGCTGAGAAGCGCTGGGGGCTGGCCCCCAGACAAGAGCACCACTGGGGGCCAGCCCCCAGACCCCCGGGATATTTCAA
>CAKMZE010000033.1:21916-23616 GCA_929200295.1 uncultured Alphaproteobacteria bacterium | reverse complement strand
GCCCATACCAATGCATCAACACGGTCAGGCGATCCTGAACCCTGAAACCCAGCAGCTGTCATCGCTGACATTTCATCTTCGAGCGCGCCAAGCCCCTTGGCGTGGGTAATCCGCCCCTGTTCGTAAAGTGCCGCGACAGGTTCTGCACGCAAACCCTTACCTTGGCGGGCATGAAGCGATTTATAGGGAATAAGCGGATCAACTTGCCGCAACGTGGCCTCAACCATTGCGCCACCTTGATTGGTTTCCGCCACAAGCCGGTCTGCATTATGATGGTGAAAGGCATCGACCGCTGCCTTGGCCCATTTGACCGGTGTCGCACCTTGTATCGTGGCGTCTTCTAAGACATGCGCGGTCCACTCCTCCATTGGACCGCTCAGTGAGCCGCCAACAACAACAATCCCACATGCGTCTGAATTCGGGTTATGCGATGCGGCAGGATCAACTGCCACAACCACACGGTCAAACGGAGGATCGATATGCGCCTGTGCTGCATGGATCATCTGTGCGGTCCATAGCGCACCTTCCACATCGGTGAGCATCAAACCATCCAGCTCTTGCCGGCCAAGCCGTGTGCCACCGTATTTGCTTTCTACTTCACGTAAAAAGCTTTTGGCGAGATTTGCCCGATTAGCCGAGGTCGGCGCATGGGTTTGAACAGTGCTGTCTTGTTGCAGCAGGTAATCCATCACGGGCGTGTTGCGCGGTGTTGTGGTGACCACGGCGCGCGGGTCATCGCCTAAACGCAATGCGAATTGCAGCATATCCCAGGCCTCTTGCCCTTGCTTCCATTTGGCCAGTTCATCAGCCCAAAGCGCATCAAACTGCGGCCCACGAAGACTATCTGGATCATGAGCAGAATAGACCTGCGCCGTCGCACCGTTTGGCCAAACAAGCATCCGCCGCGTGGCCGACCATTTGGGGCAAAACTCTTTGGGCGACACAGCGATGATCCCGCTTTCACCAAAAACCATCACATCGCGTGCTTGGTCATATGTCTCACCGACGATGGCAATCCGCGCCGCTTTGCCCTTTGCGTGTGGCGTTGCCCCCTCGGCCTGTGCACGCACCCATTCAGCGCCTGCGCGGGTTTTACCTGCACCACGCCCGCCTAAGATCACCCATGTGCGCCAATCACCCTTTGGCGCGATTTGATGCGGTAAAGCCCAGAATTCAAACAGATAGGGGAGTGCCGCAATTTCAGCCTGCGTCAGGCTTTCCAGAAACGCCGCTCTCTGCGATGGTTTCGCGCAAGCTATCAAGTTTGCGCCCGATCTCAAGCCGGACATTTTCAATGTCTGCAATAGTGTCTGGGTGAGCTGTGTCGGCACTGGTTTTGCATCGCGCATGAAACGCCTCTTCTGCTTTGAGCACAAGCATATGTGCGGTTTGCATATCGTTGATTTTCTGGAGCATTTTCTTTGACATCTCAGTGCTTGGCTCTTCGCATTGAGACATCCAGGATCGCAAAAGATCCCGCATGTTAATATAGAGTGTGTTTAATTCTGCGACGCGTTCTTGCGCCGTTGGCATGTCTTTATATTTATCATTTGATGGTGCAACCATACTCAAATTCGCCCATGAGAATTTCCGTATAGTCGAGAAGAGATGCGTTACACCTATGGGAACCACCCATAAAAACGCAGCTCTTTCTAGCCCGCCAAACATAGCAACTTATGATTGAACCGTCAAACGGCGCG
>CAKMZE010000033.1:12362-21906 GCA_929200295.1 uncultured Alphaproteobacteria bacterium | reverse complement strand
CGCGCCCCGGGCGCCCGCGGCACGTTGAGAGAAATTTAACGGTTTTTATTAATTATCTGCGCGCTCAGCTTCAATCGCGCGCCAAGCGGCAACATTGCGATTGTGATCCGCAAGGTTCGTTGCAAACGCGTGGCCGCCGGTGCCATCAGCCACAAAGAAAATATATTCTGTTGTGTCAGGATTAAGCGCCGCCTCGATACTTGCCCGGCCGGGGTTTGCAATTGGCGTCGGTGGCAAACCTGCGATCACATATGTATTCCAAGGGGTTTCACGTCGCAGTTCGCTTTGCCGCAAGCCACGCCCAAGAATACCCTCACCCTTTGTAATTCCGTAGATCACAGTCGGGTCTGTTTGCAGTTTCATGCGTTGGTTAAGGCGGTTGATAAAGACGCTCGCCACCTGTTGGCGCTCTGCGGCAAGCCCCGTCTCTTTTTCAACGATGCTTGCAAGGATAAGCGCCTCTTCTGGGCTGTTTAAGGGGAGACCCTCAGCCCGATTGGCCCACGCCTGCGCAAGAATATCGCTTTGCGCCTGGGTCATACGCTGCACCAAAGAGGCCACAGATGCCCTCGGTGAAAACTCATAACTATCAGGCGCAAGGGATCCCTCTGCTGGGATTGCCTCAACATCGCCCTCTAACAGATCAGTGTTATTGAGCGCATTTAAGACCTGCCAGCTTGTCACCCCTTCTGCCAAGGCGATGCGGTAGCGTGTATCAGATTGAGATACTGCATTCTGATAAGCCTCAGGTATATCAGCAGCATCAGGCGCAAATTCAGCCAGCGCGACATAGCGGTTACTGCTTGGATCAAGTTCGCGCACTTGGATGCCTACGCGCGTCACACCAACGCGGTACACGATCTCGGTGCCACAGGTGCTCTGACCACCCTTTGTGATCTGATCAACAATGCCTTCCATCGACGCCCCAGCTGGCACAAGGAAGCTCCCTGCTTTGAGCTGGTTTGCTTTTTCAGAATAATCCGCACCAAGACGGAACAGGGCCGCAGATGTAATCGCACCCGCATCATCCAACTGTTTGCTCACAGCCCGCATATTGCTGCCGCTTTCGACCCGCAGACACATAGCCTGCTCTAACGGTCCCTCGGCGCGGTAGTTTTTGTTTCCCGCAGCAACCAGCCCAGCAAGCAAAAACAGCCCAACAATCAGACAGGTTAGCGCATTAGACGCAATATGGCGCCACATTAGTGAACCTTTCCAAAGATCACGCTGGCATTCGTCCCACCAAACCCAAAGGAGTTTGAGAGCGCCACATCAATCTTGCGCCCCCGCTTTTGATTGGGTGCGAGATCAATTTTGGTTTCAACAGCAACGGTATCAAGATTGATCGTTGGGGGGGCCACCTGATCACGAATAGCAAGGATTGAGAATATCGCCTCAATCGCGCCTGCCGCACCTAGCAAATGCCCTGTCGCCGATTTGGTGGATGACATTGTCGCATCACCCGCCGCATCACCCAAAAGCCGCTCAACCGCGCCAAGCTCAATCGTGTCAGCCATGGTCGATGTGCCATGTGCGTTGATATAATCGATATCTGATGGATTAAGACCTGCATCCTCGAGGGCTGCGCGCATCGACCGCTCACCGCCTTCACCATCATCGGAAGGGGCGGTGATGTGATACGCATCACCAGAAAGCCCATAGCCAAGCACCTCAGCGTATATTTTTGCGCCGCGTGCTTTGGCATGCTCGTATTCTTCGAGCACAACAATGCCAGCGCCCTCACCCATCACAAAACCATCGCGGTCTGCATCATAAGGACGGCTGGCTTTTTGTGGCTCATCAGGGCGCTTTGTGGAAAGCGCCTTGCAAGCGTTAAACCCTGCGATGCCGATCTCGCAGATCGCAGCCTCGGCCCCGCCAGCGACCATAACATCTGCTGACCCATATTTGATCAACCGCGCTGCATCCCCGATCGCATGCGCGCCCGTTGAACAGGCTGTCACAACCGAATGGTTTGGGCCCTTATAGCCGTATTTGATGCTCACCTGGCCAGAAATAAGATTGATCAAAGCCCCGGGGATAAAGAACGGCGACACACGCCGCGCGCCTTTTTCCTTGATCATCACCGCCGTGTCCGCAATCGATTTCAAACCGCCAATACCAGACCCTATCATCACACCTGTCCGGTGCTTTTGCGCGTCAGTTTCTGCAACCCAACCAGAATCAGCGACAGCCTGCTGGGCCGCTGCGATCCCAAACAAAATGAAATCATCGACCTTACGCGCATCTTTGGGCGCCATGTAGGTATCAGTATGAAAGCTTCCATCGGTGCCATCACCACGTGGCACTTCGCATGCGTATGTCGTGGCCAAACCACTGGCATCAAAGCTTGTGATCGGACCTGCACCGGATTGACCGTCCAGCAATCTTTCCCAGCTCTGGTCCACGCCATCTGCTAATGGGGTTACAAGCCCTAGACCTGTCACGACAACTCGACGCATTTCTCGCCCTCACTTTATTCGCTTCTTTACAAAAGCACATAGCCTATGGGTGATAGAGGGGGCAAGAGCAGGCAATCCGCTTGCGAAAAAACTTCTCAAGGCCCCGTATTTTGCGCTAAAATTTTACGCACTTTGCACCACCCAAAGAAAAACGGCGCCTGCATATAGCAAACGCCGTTACAAAATTTTTGAAACTCTTAAACCGCGTCAGAGATAAATTTGACTGCATCTCCGAATGACTGGATTGTTTCAGCCGCATCATCAGGGATTTCAATGCCAAACTCTTCTTCAAAAGCCATGACAAGCTCAACCGTATCGAGACTGTCCGCACCGAGATCGTCGATGAAAGATGCACCTTCAACAACTTTATCTTCTTCAACACCGAGATGTTCTACAACAATCTTACGGACACGGTTTGCAACGTCGCTCATGGCAATTCCTCATATTCTTTAGGGGCATTCGCCCGGTTTGAAGCCGTCTGGGAAGACGGAATGTCTTGTGCTGCGTGGCCTATAGCAGAGAATTCACAGGACGCAAACGATTTCGACTCACCAAAACCTGGGTGGCCGGATAGATTAGTACATGGCCATGCCGCCATTCACATGCAAGGTCGTGCCGGTAATATATGCAGCCTCAGCGCTCGCAAGGTAAAGCACAGCCGCACCGATCTCGCTCGGGTCACCCATGCGCCCGGCGGGCACTTGCCCTAAAATCCCTGCTTTTTGGTCATCCGTCAGCGCCTCGGTCATAGGCGTGGTGATAAAGCCGGGCGCCACACAGTTTACGGTGATCCCACGGCTCGCGACCTCATAAGCAATGGACTTGGACATGCCCACCATCCCTGCTTTGGAGGCGGCATAATTCGCCTGGCCCGGATTTCCGGTTGCGCCCACTACAGACGAGATATTCACAATACGGCCCCAGCGTGCCTTCATCATCGGGCGCATCACAGCGCGACAAAGCCGCATTGTAGCTGTCAAATTCACCTCAAGCACCTGCGCCCATTCCTCATCCGACATGCGCATAAAGATGTTATCACGCGTGATCCCAGCGTTATTGACCAAAACATCTACTGATCCCATCAGATCCGCTGCTTGCTTTGGCAAAGCTGTGACCGCCTCTGCATCGCTTAGATTGCAGGGCAGAATATGCGCACGTTCACCCAGCTCTGCCGCGAGCGCTTCGAGCGGGGCCACCCGCGTGCCTGATAATGCAACAGTTGCACCCGCTTGGTGCACCGCATGGGCAATCGCGCCACCAATACCGCCAGAAGCGCCCGTGATCAGTACTGATTTTCCTGTGAGATCAAACATATGCCTCTCCTTATTCATTAAGTGCAGCAACAGCTGCTGCCACATCATCAGCTGTGCCAATAGCGCGCGTTGTCATATCTTTTGCGATCCGGCGGATCATCCCCGTCAGCGCCTTACCCGCGCCAATTTCCCATGTCTCTGTCACGCCTTCCCCAGCCATCCAAGAGACGCTTTCGCGCCACCGCACGGACCCCGTGACCTGTTCTACCAACAAAGAGCGGATTATTGCAGGGTCATCAACCGCCTGCGCGCGAACATTCGCGACCAAAGGCACCTTTGGCGCTTGAATATCCACATCACCCAGCGCCTCGGCCATCGCATTTGCAGCAGGCTCCATCAGACGGCAGTGAAACGGGGCACTGACAGGTAAGAGCAGCGCGCGCTTTGCGCCCTTTTCTTTGGCGAGTATAACAGCGCGTTCAACCGCAGCCTTATGCCCTGAGACTACCACCTGAGCGGGGTCATTATCATTCGCCGCTTCGCAGACGTCTCCTTCAGCCGCGGCCTCAGCAATGGCTGTGACCGTTTCAAAATCCAACCCAAGGATCGCCGCCATGGCGCCCACACCAACAGGCACGGCCTCTTGCATCGCTTTTCCGCGCAAACGCAGCAAGCGGGCGGTATCCGTCACCGTCAGCGCACCAGCTGCCGCAAGCGCTGTATATTCGCCCAAGGAATGCCCAGCGACAAAATCAGTATGATCGAGCGTCACACCCTCAGCCTCAAGCGCTTTTAACGCAGCAATAGATGTCGCCATCAGCGCGGGCTGCGCGTTTTGCGTAAGCGTCAGTTCAGCGACATCGCCGTCCCAAATCAAACCCGATAGGTTTTCGTTCAAAGCGGCATCCACCTCTTCGAACACGGCTTTTGCGGCAGGGTAAGCATCAGCAAGCCCTTTACCCATTCCAATCGTTTGTGCGCCCTGCCCCGGAAATACAAATGCACGCATTGCTGCTGTCCCTCATCTCGTTCGTTTTGTCCTGCAATAGCTTGCAATCAATGCTTTCACAAGCAAAGCAAAATCGCACAGACACTGCGCATATGAAAATATCACAAAAGCTGTTAACCTCATCACAAGTCATGTTCAAAACCATGAAAGAGATGCAGATGTCGCGTGCAAATACATCAAACAGCTTTGGTTCGATCACAAAGACATTCCATTGGCTCACAGCGCTTTTGATCCTCGGCATCATTCCTCTGGGTGTGATTGCAAATAACCTACCCTTTGAAACCGATGCCGAGCTTGCCCTTAAGGCGCAGGTGTTTTCCTGGCATAAAACACTTGGTGTGTTGGTGTTCTTTGTGGCACTCGCCCGGATTTTATGGGCGAGTGGACAAGTTAAACCAGGCGCGCTGCACCCAGAACGCCGGATTGAGACATTTGCGGCAGAAACCGCGCATTGGTTACTTTATATATCACTGGTCATCGTGCCGCTGTCTGGCTGGATTGAACATGCGGCCACCACGGGGTTCGCGCCGATTTGGTGGCCATTTGGTCAGTCTCTGCCATTTGTCCCCAAAAACGAAGGGATCGCACATCTCTTTGCATCACTGCATTGGATCTTTGGCAAAGTCATGATCGCCACGCTCTTGCTCCATATCGCGGGCGCGCTCAAGCATCATATCATCGATCGCGACATGACCCTTTTGCGGATGTGGTTCGGTGCACGCGAAAACCCTGTAACAACGAGCAAAGGACATTCAAAACTGCCCGCGATAGCCGCAATAGGTGTCATCTGCATCGCAGGCATTGGCATCACCAACACCAACAATTCACAAAGCACACCAAAACCCACACAATTAGCTGCTGTCACGTCAGATTGGCAGGTCGAGAGCGGTGAAATTGCAATTAAAATCACCCAATTTGGATCAGACGTCAGTGGTCAATTCGCTGATTGGACGTCATCAATTACCTTTGACCCAACCCCGGCCGAGATCATGGGGCAGGTCAAAACCACAATCGCGATTGGGTCACTGATCCTAGGTTCCGTGACAGATCAAGCAATGGGCGCTGATTACTTTGATGTCGCACAGTTTGCGCAAGCGACATTTGTTGCGGATATCAAACCTGATGGCGACGCATTTATCGCCGATGGGACATTAACGATCAAAGGTATCTCTATCCCGCTTGCCATGCCATTCACGTTGGATATCACAGATCAAACGGCTGAAATGCAGGCGAATATCACGCTCGACCGGCGTGATTTTGCAATTGGATTGTCACAACAAGACGACAGTAACCTTGGCTTTGCGGTTGATGTCGCGATTTCCTTGACGGCCTCGCAACACCAACCACAGTAAGTTCAATCAACTTTTGCCGCTTCGATTGAGATCACCACCGCGACCTCATCGCTCACGAAAGGTGCGAATTTTCCTAACCCAAAATCAGAGCGCAGTATCGTAGCCGTGGCATCAAACCCGGCCCAATCTTTGCCAGCCATTGGATGTTCGCCGACTTGATTAAGCGTGGCATCCAAAACAACGGCATTGGTGATGCCATTGAGTGTCAAATCACCTGTGATATGCGCTGTTGTTTCCCCGGTCACCTCAATCGACGTCGAGGTAAAGGTGATCATCTCGTCTTTTGTGCCACCCAAGAAATCATCACTCATAAAATGCCCAAACCGGGCCTCCCAGCCTGTAAACATGCTTTGTGTTGGGAAGGATACGCTCACAGATGACGCCGCGGGGTCTTCTTGGTCAAAGGATATTTGCCCTTCAAAACCTGAAAACATGCCATAGCTCGTCGAATAGCCAAGGTGATTATAGCTAAAGACAATCTGGCTATGGCTGGCATCCAGTACATAAGCCTCAGGTGCAGCACTCACAGGCAACGCGAGCACGGATAGCAATGTCGAAAATAAAATTGGCTTCATCATTCATGGTCTCCATACGAAATTATATTCGTATGAAAGCACAGGTTTCTACGCACACGCAATTGCACAAAAATGAACAGAGCCTGTTGAAAAAGAGTAAGGGCCGCAAAATGCAGCCCTTAAAATCAGTTTATAAGTGGTTCTGCTTATGCCGCAGCGCGCAAGTCATTCTGAATGCGGTTTTTCAGCGTAGACAAAATCGCAGGTGTCCCTTGGGCCACTAACAATGTCTGTGGTGTATTACGGTAACGCATAATCAAAGCCGCATCATCAGTATCATCAAAATGATCGACGAAAACGCCACCAATGTTCTCAAAGCCATAACGGCCAAGAAGCGTAGGCTTACCTGAACGGTTACGCACAACTTCGCGCACTTCGTTCATACGCGTGTCAATTTGCAATTCTGTTTCGGTCCCGCGGCTCGCATACCACAAAAACAATGCTGCTACCCCAGCAAACAAAACAGCAACCCCAGAACGCATGATCAGCGTATCGCCAGTTGATGGCATCGCCACTAATCCGATTGCCGCGGCAATAAAAGATGCACCAACAAGCATGCTCGCGCCTTGGGCAATATATACCCCAAGCCCAGCACCATCGTGATTACCAACAATATATCCCCAGTTACGCTCTTCTAATTTGAAGTCCGTCGGAGGAGTGGGCGTCATTTGTGGAGTAACAGGTTCAATTGTGCTCGATTCAAATTGACCTGCATAATTAGCCATATCGGACATCGTAGACTCCTTAAATTAACTATGAATAGCCTTACACATTGTAAAAAAGGCAAAAAAACGGCAGCGCCATGTCGATACGGGGAATTTATAGTTAACGCTCCCCTCGCGCATATTCGATCTCTGTCACGGCTTGCAAAAGAACGGCCCATCTGTATAAGGCCTGCAACCTTTTGTATCATATCAATCTGCGCAGTCTCTCGTGATCAAGCCGCAAAAGGGTCACCGCTTGGTCTTTGAAATGCGCCGCGAAAATGAATGGAGATCGCATGCCGCTATACGAGCATGTCATGATTGCGCGTCAGGACTTGTCCAATGCGCAAGCAGAAAGCCTTATTGAACATTTTGGAACAGTGCTGGCCGATAACGGCGGCAAACTGGTGGACAATGAGTATTGGGGCGTCAAAACGATGGCCTATAAAATCAACAAGAACCGCAAAGGCCACTATGCGTATTTACGCACTGATGCGCCTGCTCCTGCTGTGCAGGAAATGGAACGCCTGATGCGCCTGCACGAAGACGTTATGCGTGTTCTGACGATCAAAGTTGATGCGCATGAAGAGGGTCCATCCGTCCAAATGCAAAAACGTGACGAGCGTGATCGCCCGCCGCGCGAACGCCGTTAATTTAGATCAGGAAAGGACCATATAACATGGCTACAAAACCATTTTTCCGCCGTCGTAAGTCCGATCCATTTGAGGGCGATGGCGCCCCAAAGATCGACTATAAAGACACTCGCCTTTTGCAGCGCTACATTTCAGAGCGCGGTAAAATTGTCCCGGCCCGTATTACGGCTGTTGGCGCCAAAAACCAGCGTAAGCTTGCCCAAGCGATCAAGCGTGCACGTTTCTTGGCCCTTCTGCCATATGCAGTAAAGTAAGGAACCCAGATCATGGATATTATCCTACTTGAACGCGTCGCTAAGCTCGGCCAGATGGGTGACGTTGTCTCTGTCAAAGATGGCTTTGCACGCAACTATCTTTTGCCTCAAGGCAAAGCACTCCGCGCCAATGCCGCCAATATGGCGCGCTTTGAAGCTGACAAAGCTCAGATGGAAGCCCGCAACCTCGAGACCAAGACAGAAGCCGACGCATTGGCTGAAAAGCTTGATGGTCAACAGTTCATCGTGATTCGCTCTGCATCTGATGCAGGCTCGCTTTACGGCTCTGTTACACCACGTGACATTGCTGAAGCCGCAACAGAGCAAGGCTTTAGCGTTGACAAACGCCAGGTCGTTCTGACAGCCCCAGTCAAAGCGCTGGGCTTGCATGATGCTACCGTACAACTGCACCCGGAAGTATCAGCGACAGTGACAATGAACGTCGCCCGGTCTGCCGAAGAGGCTGAGCTTCAAGCGGCTGGTAAATCAATCCAAGAGCTCGCAGCGGAAGAAGAAGCCGCCGCAGAATTCGAAATTCAAGAGCTCTTTGATGATATCGGCAGCGCACAGCTAGACGACTTTGATGATGACGACGCAGCACCTGCGCCAGCAGCTGAAGAGACCGCATCTGAAGACGACGCGTAAACCACGCAAAATGATTATGTTTGGGCCGTATGAGACACCTCATACGGCCCTTTTTGCTCAATTTTTTGTTGATACCGATAAAAACACAGTTCGAATACCGCTTATTTAGTGATTTGCAACGGCCATTTCTGGTACCATTCTGCATTCGACCCTTTGATGATCGCTTGTCGTGCTAGCTTCAAGGCATCGAATCTTTCCCTTATTTTTCCAACCCGCTGAGATTTGGGTAATTCTTTAATAGCCTTGATCTGGCTTTCAAGCTCCTTGATTCTCGCTGATCTTTCTGCGAAGGGGCGCATCATCTCTTCAAGGCTTGAGAAAACCGTAAAGTCTTGAAGAAGTTGGTCAAAATAACCAGCATAACGTGTGCCTTCTAGGAAATGTAGCTTATGATAATGCAGGATATACGGGTCCTCAGCATCAAATTTCTCAACTTCGGCTGCTGTTTCAGGGCTCGTCAGATTCCGAGATAATGATAAATTCCAAGCGTTCGAAAGCAATTTGTATGTATTATTGGATAGAGCAATTGCGAGTGGCAATGAGATTTGATCTAGCCACGGGCGTTTTGTAGGGACAGCCTCATCGTGATCAATCGCGATGGCCGTTTCAAGCCAAATCTTGCCAAAATGTTCAGATG
>CAKMZE010000033.1:8122-12352 GCA_929200295.1 uncultured Alphaproteobacteria bacterium | reverse complement strand
TGGCTGCCCTATCAACGAAACCGATAACCCCTGCGTTAAAGTAAGGCAATGAGAGAGCCCCAGTGCGGGCCAGCTTGATTAGTTCTTGCGGTACAGAAAGCTGGAATTTACTGTACAGATAGCCCCAATCTTCACCAAATTTCCCTTTACCCCACGTCCGACGGCCTTCAGGCGCAACTGATACAGCGCCTTCAGAAATTAAGTCATCGGGGTCAAAATCCTGCCAAATAACTGTATCAGTGTCCAAGAACAGCGTTTTTCTTGTTCTTCGTTCACTCTTTGACGCGAGAATTTTGTTCCCATGCCGATAAGCCGGGTTAAAACGTTCGTCTTTCTCAATACCAGCAATTATTACGTTATTGCATGTAGCAAACTGTGTGAATTGCGGCGGCAAAAATTCTATCTTCTCACTTGGGCAGTAAGCAACGATATCAATATCGGGTAGATAACGTCGGATTGATGCAATCAAGAGTATTGATTCAACGACTAACCCGGGGGGATCAACAACAAAAATGATGCTCGTATTATTCATAGTTTAAGGCCCCATTTCTAATTTCATCTCCAATGGCAAAAAATCACTCTCGACACAAGCTTTTGCAATGAAGCTCAATAACACCCTCAATGAATTGTAGCACAGTATCAGTCTTGTAATTATGCATTTTGGCTGGTCGCATTAATGTCCAAATCGCGACACCGAGGGCATAGCATATACACTCAGCGTAGACTCGCGCAGATATTGAAAGCTACAGAGCCGAGTTCCAAGACTGGCTTGCACAAGGAAATCATTGGGATCGCTTGCCAAATGACACCTAAACTAAATCTCACTACATATGGATGACGCGTCCATAGGCGTCGAGAACGCTTTCGTGCATCATTTCTGACAGGGTTGGATGTGGGAAAACCGTGTTCATCAGGTCTTCTTCTGTGGTTTCAAGCTGACGCCCGACAACATAGCCTTGGATCAGCTCGGTCACTTCTGCGCCGACCATATGAGCACCCAACAGCTCACCCGTCTTTTTGTCAAAGATCGTTTTGATCATGCCCTCGGGTTCGCCAAGCGCGATCGCTTTTCCGTTGCCGATAAACGGAAAACGCCCAACGTTGATATCATAGCCCAGCTCTTTTGCCTTTGCCTCTGTATACCCAACCGAGGCCACCTGCGGGTGACAGTAAGTGCAGCCAGCGATGCTTTCTGGCTTGACGGGATGCGCGTGTTTTCCTGCGATCAGCTCAGCCACCATGACGCCCTCATGGCTGGCTTTATGCGCCAGCCAAGGCGCGCCGGCCACATCGCCAATCGCGTAAAGTCCGTCAACACCGGTCCGGCAATATTCATCTGTCACAACATGGGTCCGGTCGATTTTGACGCCCAAGCCCTCTAAACCCAGCGCCTCAACATTGCCGACAATACCAACCGCAGAAATCACCGTGTCGAAATCATGTTTCTCGGTCTTCCCACCCGTTTCGATATGTGCGGTCACCTTATCCTTGCTGCGGTCCAGCTGCTTGACGATGGATTTTTCCATAATCGTCATGCCTTGTTTCACGAATTGCTTTTTCGCAAAGGCGCTGATCTCTGCGTCCTCAACAGGCAACACGCGGTCCATTACCTCAACCACAGTGGTTTCGGCACCTAATGTATTGTAAAAACTTGCAAATTCAATACCAATCGCGCCAGAGCCGATCACAAGCAGCTTCTTTGGCATGTGCTTTGGTGTCAGCGCGTCCTTATACATCCATACGCGGTCACCATCCGCCTCAAGCCCCGGCAATGTCCGCGCCCGCGCGCCTGTGGCGATAATAATGTTCTTTGCGGTGATATCCTCGGGGCCTTTTTCAGTTTTGACCGAAATCTTGCCTTTCGCAGGCAGTGTCGCCTCGCCCATCACTACGGTGATCTTATTCTTCTTCATCAGGTGCCCCACGCCACCTGACAGCTGTGCTGCCACACCGCGTGAGCGTTTCACAACTGCATCAAGGTCATAGCCAATATTATCTGCTTTTAACCCAAACTCTTTGGCGCGGTGCATCAAATGAAAGACCTCGGAGGAACGCAGCATCGCCTTTGTCGGGATACAGCCCCAGTTCAAACAGATACCGCCGAGGTGTTCACGCTCAATAATCACAACCTTCAGCCCGAGCTGCGCACCTCTAATCGCTGCAACATAGCCACCTGGGCCTGCCCCAATTACTGCGAGATCATATGTTATTGCAGCCATGACGTGCTCTCCTAAACCTAATTTAGTTTGATATTAAACTACTTAATGAAATGTTTCCAGCCGTACCGCTGCAAGGCTGTTATCACATCAGCGCAACCCGCATTTATGCGCCTTGCAAGCGTCTCACAATGGCACCGTAACCGCCGTCTTGTAAAAATGTGGTTTCCGCAGACGTGTTCTCACGACCAAGAGCTGCGTTACGAAATGGAAAGCGCCCGAATTGCTGGATAATTTCGCGATGCGCTTTGGCATGTAGCAGGAGCGTCCCATTAGACGCGGGCATACGCTCTGCGATCAAATGCACTGCCAGATCCTGATCTGCGATGTCTTCGGAATGCTCAAGCGGCAAGAAAAAGAACTGGCGCGCGGGTTCTGCGATCTCAAGATCCCAATTTTTCTCAATCGCACCACGGGTTGCGGAACGCGCCGCAGGATCTAGCGCAAATGAGCGCGGATCGCCGCGAAATAAATTTCGCGAAAACTGATCAGTCAGGATGATATAAGCCAATGTCTCACGCGGTGACATCAACCAAAGCCCAAGACCGCCCTCTTGTGCCTCATGCCAGGTCGCAAGGAACCGTTTGTTAATCTCTGCATCAACTGCATCATCAGCAATGTACCAAGACTTTGCTGGCACCTCTTCAAGCCAAAATTCCAGCACATCTTCGGGTTTGCAGATCATGACGTTTCATCCTCTAGCGTTGCTTCAGCGTCTTCCAGCACCTCTTCCTCAGCTTCAATATAGACCTCTTGCGCCACTTCGGCAAAGATCGCCGTCGAGCTTGGTGCAAGCGGTGCATATGGCACGTTCTCGGTCTCTGTGACCGGACGCGCACGACGTGTCATCCGGTAACCCGCATAAAGCGCCACACAAAACATCAATGCTGCAAGAAACGCCCAATACCCCCAAGGCCCGATTGCATCCATCGCCCAACCCAAGATCAACGGACCCGTAATCGCGCCCAACCCGTTGACAAAGAGCAAGCCTCCAGAGGCCGCAGCCATATCGTCTTTTTCCAGATAATCGTTCGCATAGGCAATGAGCAGCGCATAAAGCGGGTTGGATGTACCGCCCATTAAGGCCGCAGAAATCAACAACATCGTAAAGCTGTCGTTAAAGATCGCCAGTAACGCACCAGCGCCGCCAAGGACTGAAACACCAATGATCAATAAGCGCCGATCAATGCGGTCCGAAATCCACCCAATGGGGTACTGTAGCAGCAAGGCCGCAATATAGATCACAGATACAAATACTGAAATTTGCGCAACGCTTAGCCCCGCACGTGCGCCGTAAACAGCCGACATCCCAAATTGTGTCGCAAAGATACCGCCCAACAGAAACATCCCCACGCTAGCAAGCGGTGATGTGGTCACGAGCTCTTTGATCGACATCGGCTTGGTCTGTCCAAAATCAGGGGTCGGGCGTTTTGACAATAAAATCGGTGCAAAGGCCAAGGACACGAAAACAGACGGAATGATAAAGAGGATAAAGCCAGATACATCCCCCAGCGCAACAATGTATTGCGCTGTCACGATCCCCGCCATTTGCACGATCATGTAGATAGAAAGCGCCTTGCCGCGCATCTCATTATCAGAGGCATCGTTGAGCCAGCTTTCTGCGGTGATATACACCCCGCAAAAACAAAACCCGATAACCACCCTGCCGACCGTCCAAGCAACCGGATCAACGAGCGTCGGATAGAGGATCAACACAGCCGAAATCGTTGACCCCAACGCCGCAAATACACGTACATGTCCAACGCTCGCAATCAGCTTTGGCGTAAGGCGCGATCCGCCGAGAAAACCCACAAAATACGCAGACATCACAATGGAAATCGCGAGGGTCGAAAACCCTTCGACATCCGCGCGCAAACCCAGCAATGTCCCTTGCAGGCCATTGCCGATCATCAACATAAACATCCCTAAAAAGAGAGCCCAAGAGGCGCTGATTACCTGTAACATGGCTTAAACTTTCATGACCGATTCTCTGGCGCAATTACGCCTGTGCCCG
>CAKMZE010000033.1:0-8112 GCA_929200295.1 uncultured Alphaproteobacteria bacterium | reverse complement strand
AGGTCTAGCCATGAAACGACACCTGCTTAGGATGATGTCGTATCTGGCAAAAGAAGCGACGAATCCCCATAGGAAAAGAAGCGATATTTTTCCGCAATCGCATGCGCGTAGATCTCTTTGATCTCAGCCACGCCCATTAATGCGGACACAAGCATCATCAACGTCGATTTTGGTAAGTGAAAATTGGTCATCAACCCATCTGCGATCTGAAATGCAAACCCAGGGGTGATGAAAATATCCGTCTCGCCCTGCCACGCCTGTAAACGCCCTGAGGTTGCGGCGCTTTCAATCAGACGCAAGGCCGTCGTCCCAACAGGGATGATACGCCCCCCCGCGTCACGGGTCGCGTTGATCTCGCTTGCTGCTTGATCCGATACCTCCCCCCATTCCGCATGCATTTTATGCTCTGATATATCGTCCACTTTGACAGGTAAAAACGTGCCCGCTCCGACATGCAGCGTGACATAGCTAAAATTCACGCCACGCGCCTCAAGTGCTGCGATAAGTTCTTCATCAAAATGCAACGATGCTGTGGGGGCCGCAACCGCACCCATATTCTTGGCCCAATACGTCTGGTAATCCTGTTTGTCTTGCTCATCCGCCGGGCGTTTTGCTGCGATATAAGGCGGCAATGGCATCGCCCCGGTTGATTGCAAAAGCGCATCAAAATCTGCGCCCGTATGATTGAACTCTAATACCGCCTGCCCGTCATCCCGCCCAATCACCCGCGCCGATAGCGCATCGGAAAAGACGATATCTTCCCCATCGCGTATCTTTTTCAATGGCTTGACCAAAGCAGACCATCTGTGATCCGCCCGCGGTTCAAGCAGCGTCACATCAATCTTTGCAGATGTAGGTCCTGCTGGCCCCTCGCGATGTCTTGCCCCGAAAAGCCGCGCAGGCAGCACTTTGGTATCATTCAGCACCAACCTGTCACCGGGCTGCAAAATATCAGGCAGATCAAAGACATGGCGATCATGCAATTGCTTATCTTGCGCCAATAACAGCCTTGAAGATCGCCGGGGTTGCGCAGGACGCAGCGCAATCAGGTCGTCGGGCAGATCAAAATCAAAATCAGAGAGCTTCATAAACGGTCCTTACACCTCGGGCTTTATTGCCCAATATCCGGTGGTGGGCGGCGGAAAATTTCGCGAAACATGCCGGGGGTAAACGCAGACAGCGGGTTTACACTCACCTGCGGTGCGCTCGTATCGCCTGCAATGTTAAAATTAAACCCGATCAATCCTTC
The DNA here is from genome assembly GCA_929200295.1 of uncultured Alphaproteobacteria bacterium. GTDB lineage: Bacteria > Pseudomonadota > Alphaproteobacteria > Rhodobacterales > Rhodobacteraceae > Yoonia. The sequence goes on along the minus strand of CAKMZE010000033.1, from coordinate 6,863 downwards.
TCCCCGGCGCGTGAAAATCGAGCCGATTGAATTGATCACGTAGAATGGTGAAATCACCCCCTGAAAATCCAGCTTCTGCGTTGCCAGCGTATATATGCCATCAAGCGAGATACCAAGCCCGGGGCCAATCGCACTTCCCTCACCCAAGATCAGATGATCCGGTGTCAGGCGGAAATTTGCGTCAATTTCGTCAAAGGCGAGCCCTTGCCCGTCGAGCTGCTGTAGCAAGCCAATGACAGAAATCGCATCCAAGAGTGCGGCCATTGCGGGCGCATCCCGCAATCGCAGGCTGCGGATGGCAAGACTGCCATCAAAAACACCAGCCTGCCGCGTTGGGCTGAGCGTAATATCAAGGTTTCCATTGTATGTATCTTCTGAAAACCCAATCGCGCGGATCACGCCACCCGCATCATCCGAGCGTAACCGCACCGCTGATTTGCCATTGCGCGGCAGCACTGTGCCGCTCACCTTTGACGCCTGATTAACATGAGCTTCAAAACGCCCTGCAAAGCCGTCGGTTGCTTCAAATTCGCCCGAAAACCGGGTGAGCGCGATGCCTTCGGTCACTTGCAAACGGTCCAACGCGATTGATAGTGGACCGCTCTCGCCGCCCCCTGCCCCAAACTGCGCACGACGCAAATCCATATACCCACCCCGAATGGCCACTGCATAAGGACGCCCGCGCCCCTGCCCGCGCAATGTAATCGGCGCATTGAGCCAATTACCAACGCGGAACGTATCAAATATAGCCCGATCAAGCCCGCCATTGCTACGAAAGCTCATACGTCCCGCGATCTCTAGACCACCCCCGCTAATAGCCAGCTTATCAACTCTTGGCCGGGCACCCAGCGCACCTTCGACACGTAGATCTCCAGATGCATCTGCGGGTTTTGACCAGCCAACAGCAGGGATAGCCACACGCACACCACGTAGATCGGACGTCAATGTGAACTCTGGCGCTTGGGCATCCTCGAAAGTTAGCTCAATCTGTCCACGTCCGCGCCCTGACACAGTGCCCGGCGGCAATGCGATGTCAAAGCGCTCAAGAAATAGCTCTGATAACACTACATCTGCCGTTAACATATTTGCCTGCGCCTCATCTTTTGGATTGCGCCATTGCCCATCAAACGCGACACCGTCAATCGCTGCTCGCCCTGTGATCGACATCCCATCATTATCTGCAACAACGCTTAGCCTCTCAGACGTCAGCGCGCGATCAGGTATCAATCGCGTGGTTTCAACCCGGCGCAAGTCAGATGTGACATCATAGACGATCTCACCCGGTGCAAACTCACGCGCCATAGGTAGGGCCATTTTCACATGAGTACGTGCAGTCCCTCTTTCAAATGTCGCGGGCATACCGATCTCAGATGCATTCCCAAACGCGGGCTGCTCAAGCAGAGAAAGGGTGGCGTTCAGGCTCCCGTCGAAATGCAAATCCAGACGTGTCGGTGACCGCTTCGATGTGGTATCCAAGACGGCCATTGAGGTTCCCGAAATATCTAAACGCCCACCAATCGGCGGGGTCACGCGACCCTCTTCAAGCATCACAAAGAACTGGTTATCGCCAAAGCTCGCATAACCCGACGCATGCGTAATGGGCGGTGCCCCACGTAAAGGACGCATTTGTGTTTGGGAAAACGTATAATTGCCCGCAACTTGCAGAGGGGTCGTCGGCGTTTTTCGCACTGAAACATGCAGCCCACCTAGGTTGCCAATATCAAGATGTTCATTCACCCAAGCACGCACCTTTGACACAGCTCCCAAAGGCCAAAAGGACAGAACCGCATCTTTTGTAATCACATCGCTTTGCAAATCCACAGATGTTTGCCACCCACTTTCTTGCGCAATGGCCTCAGCCACTCCAGATAGAACAAATGCCTCTCCGGCGAGATGGAATTGACCAACCTCAAGATGAAACGGCGCAACGCCGAGACGAAAATCGATTTGCGCTTGATCAACATCAATCGGTGCAGGCAACGCCTCGGTCGGGTTTAATTGCATATCGCGGAATTGAAACTGCCCGATCAAGCTTTGTGGTAGTCCTGCCCCCACCTCTTCTATCAAGGCGACCCCTTCCGCTAGAAATCGCCCCACTGCGCTCTCGACCTCGATGAGATCAAACTGGATACGCCCATCAGCGGGATCAAACTCGAGATAGGCCTTGGCTGCATCAAACGAAAACGGGGTGGTCGCTGCATTTGGTTGCAACGCTCCTGCCCCCATCTCCAATGTCGCATTAAGAAGCCCAAGCTGACCATCTGCATTCAGGTTTGTGCGCAAATTCGCAGACAACGGTCCGTCAAACCCTGACAACCACCCCAATGCAGCCGATTGTGTCGCAAGATCTTTTGCATAGACATCCGTAATATCAACGCCAAAGCGTGCAGCCCGCCCACCGCGTTCACGGGTGTAATTCGCGACCAGCGTTGTGACGGTGTCACCCCCTGACAGCACTGCGAACTCCCCACGTAAATCAGTCTTTTGATCGCGCAGATCAATGCGGATTTGCCCGCCATCAACTGTCCACGCACGGTTTGCACGGGCATCAACATAACGCAAAATCAGATTTACGGCAGATAGCTGTTCGAGTGCTGCAAGCGCAGGGTGTTCTAACACTTGATCAAGCTCGTCAAATAAGCCCACCAAATCCGGGGCTTGTTCAACTGGCCCTGTATCTTGCGCAAAGGCAAGCGCGACCGATCCATCCGCATCACGCCGCAAATCAATCTGTGCGCCAGACAGTTGTACATCTTGCAACAACACTGTGCCTTCAAACAGCACACCACGCGGGGAAATGATACCGCCGATATCGCGAACACGTGCAAGGCTAAACCCTTGGGCATCGCGAACTTCAATATCTTGCATCCGTACTCTTGGATGAAGGTCTGTGCCAACATGCAGATAAATCTCACCGATTGTCAGCGTGCCATCGCCTGTCACCTCGGCAATGTTATCAATAAGGCTTGATTTGACCCATGTTGGCGCCTCAATCTCGCGATCCAGCATGATGAGGCATGCGATAACAACAAAGATGATCGGCACACAAATCAGCCAGGCCAATACACGCAGCCCATGCCATGCGATACGCAGCCGTGGCATCCGCTTGGCCGGCGGGGCCTTTTGCGAGCTCTGCTCTGTTGGGGGCGTTTGCGTCATTCAGGCCTTTGCCTCGATCCTGGGATGCTTTCGTCTTTAACTTTGCGCATAGCGCATTAAAACAATACCAGCAAAGCACAACCCATCAAAGGACCCAACACATGACAGTTTTACAAGTCGGCGATATGGCACCAGAGATTTCATTGCCAACAGATAACGATGAAACCGCCGTGCTGTCTGGGCAAACGGGCCAAAAGGTTGTGGTTTACTTTTACCCAAAGGATGACACACCCGGCTGCACCAAAGAAGCAATCGGCTTTACCGAAAAAACCGCTGATTTTGCAGCCGCAGGCGCGATCATTTGGGGGATATCCAAAGATACGTTGAAAAAGCACAGCAAATTCCGCGCCAAATACGAGCTGGGCATCCCGCTTCTTTCAGATGAAGAGGGCGATGTTTGCGAAAGATACGGCACATGGGTCGAAAAAAGCATGTATGGCAAAACCTACATGGGCATTGAGCGCGCGACGTTCCTCATTGATGAAAACGGCAAAATCGCGCAAATCTGGCGCAAAGTTAAAGTGCCCGGGCATGTGGATGCCGTTCTCGACGCTGTGCAGTCGTTATAATGAAACCACTCGCAGAAATGGCATGTGATGTGCTGACCACAGCTGATGGCCGCGCAAAAACTACAATTTCGCGCAAATATGCAGCACTTTGGCAAGAGGCACGCGCCAAAGGCGAGATACCAGAAATTGGCACGGCCTCTCCACCTGAAAAACCCGCGCGGCCTGAAAAGCCTGCGTTGCTCGACCCTCATCAGGTTCCATTGCGCAAACCCGGCACACCCGAAGGGCGAATCGCCATGATGCACGCGGTTGCGCATATTGAGCTGAACGCGGTTGACCTGCATTGGGATGTGATCGCACGCTTCTCAGATATCGAGATGCCGATTGGGTATTATGATGACTGGGTCAAAGCAGCCGATGAAGAATCAAAGCACTTCAACCTAATGAGTGATTGTCTTGAGGCGGCGGGCAGCTATTATGGCGCCCTGCCCGCGCACGCTGGCATGTGGCGCGCAGCAGAGGATACAGCAACAGATTTCAAAGGCAGGCTCGCCGTGGTGCCCATGGTGCTTGAGGCCCGCGGCCTCGATGTTACCCCCGGCATGATCAAGCTGTTTAAGCAGGCCAAAGCCCATGACGCGGTAGAGGCGCTCGAGATGATCTACGCAGAAGAAGTGCATCACGTCGCTTACGGTTCAAAATGGTTCCATTATCTGTGTGGGCGTGAGGGTTGCGACCCAACACCAACATTTCATGCTTTGGTCAGACAATACTTCCACGGCTCACTACGCCCCCCCTTCAACGAAGAAAAACGTGCCGAGGCGGGAATCCCCCCCGATTTTTATTGGCCGCTCGCGCAACCAAATAAGTAAACAACCAACATCCACAAATCCAATACGCGAGTAACCGCCTAATTTTGTGCTTACTATAAGATAATTTTTATATAATTTGCATCCTACCTGTTGCGACACAACAGCCATCGCTTTACCAATACTCTTGCAATCGCATCGATTAGTTTGCGACATCAGATGACATAGGGATGTGGACGTGCGGCTACGATTTACGCAACGGGTTCATGGATGGCTGGAAAAACGTTTCCCAGAGAAGCGGTTATTTTTGCGGTCTGACCAAGAAACACGGTTTATACGGCTCCGGTCGGAAACACAGCTTGTTGCCTGGACTGGCGCGGCTTTGGTCCTCGCTTGGACCATCATCGCAACCGCGATCCTGCTCATGGACAGCATCGGTTCTGGTAATTTCCGTGCGCAGGCGCAGCGCAATCAGCTCGTTTACGAACAGCGCCTCAATGCGCTTTCAAGCGAGCGTGATATCCGCGCAGAAGAGGCCGTGGCCGCGCAAAACCGCTTTAACGCGGCACTAACGCAAATTTCGATGATGCAATCAGAGCTTTTGCGCTCAGAAGAACAGCGTCGCGAATTAGAAACCGGGCTTGAGGTGGTGCAATCCACATTGCGCAACACCATGGTCGAGCGTGAGGATGCGCGCGGACAGCTCAGCCTGCTTCAGCAAGATCCAGACGGGCAAAAGGCCGCATCACTGGGTGAGGAAGCCGCTGGAACCGTTGATCTATTGGCCGCCGCACTCGCAGATACCGCCGCCGAACGTGATCTGATTGCCGCGGACGCACAATTCGCACTTAATCATGCCGCTGAAAAAGAGCTCGAGCTGCGGCTCTTACAAGACAAAAACGATGAGATCTTCCGCCAATTAGAAGAGGCAATGCTGGTCTCTGTCGAACCGTTAGATAAGATGTTCCGTGCCGCTGGCATGAACCCAGAAAATCTCTTGTCCCAAGTACGACGCGGGTATTCCGGCCAAGGCGGGCCCCTGACACCAATCCAATTTTCAACCCGCGGCGGCCCTCCTGACCCTGACGCAATGCGCGCCAATCAGATTTTGGGCGCGATGGACCGTATCAACCTCTACCGAATTGCCGCCGAACGCGCGCCATTTGATATCCCAGTCAAAAGCAACTTCCGCTTTACATCAGGCTTTGGGCAGCGCTGGGGCCGGCTTCATGCGGGCACTGATTTTGCAGGCCCCGTTGGCACCCCCATCTACTCAACAGCCGATGGCGTCGTCACCCATGCAGGGTGGTCATCAGGCTATGGGCGTCTGATTAAAATTCAACATGAATTCGGTATCGAAACGCGCTATGCTCATCTTAACCGGATTCGCGTCTCAGTCGGCGAAAGGGTCTCGCGTGGGGAACGGATTGGTGATATGGGCAATTCTGGACGGTCAACTGGGCCGCATCTTCACTACGAGGTCCGTGTCGGTGGCACGCCTGTCAACCCAATGATTTATATAAGAGCTGGACAAGATGTTTTCTAAAAGCAAAATCAATGAGCCTGGTCCCGCAGCATCAACAGATACTGCGGCCACAACCGACGCAACCGCACCTAAACCTGCGTCGCCTGCCCCTGCCCCTGCGCCGGATTTCAAGGCTGCAGCGCCAAAGGCAAAGCCACCAGCGTCACAGCTGGCATCAGACCTCCACATCACGGGTAACATCAAGACAACTGGTGATGTGCAAATCGAAGGTCAGGTTGAGGGCGACATCCGCGCGCATCTTTTGACCGTCGGAGAAGGCGCAACCGTTAAGGGCGAGGTCGTCGCAGATGATGTTGTCGTCAATGGCCGCGTCGTTGGCCGTGTACGTGGCCTCAAAGTCCGCCTCACCTCCACTGCACGCGTTGAAGGTGATATCATCCACAAAACGATCGCCATCGAGTCTGGCGCGCATTTTGAAGGCTCCGTGCAACGCCAAGACGACCCGCTTGCAACAGGTGCCGCCGCAAAAATGCCTGCACCAAAAACGGCTAAAGCCGAAAAAGCTTAATTCAAAAAATTACAGATCAAATTGTAAGGCGCCCAGCAATCCTGCGGCGCCTTATTTTTTGTGTTTCATCATATTATATATAATTGAAAGCGCCCGCTTATATTTTATAATGAGAGGCATGTCATTGATTAACTATACTTTTGACTGTGAAGTGCAGCATAAATTTGTGGGTTTTGGTGAGGGATTAATTTCATGTACCCTCTCTCATAATCACTATTTTTCTCTGGACACTGCAAAGAGTTACGCATAAAGCAAAAGCCTGAAAGTTACACTTTCAAGCCCGGGTAGCTCAGGGGTAGAGCAGTGGATTGAAAATCCTCGTGTCGGTGGTT
>CAKMZE010000032.1:9202-23842 GCA_929200295.1 uncultured Alphaproteobacteria bacterium | reverse complement strand
GTTAGATAAACTACTGTTTTCTAACAAGAGTCGCAGTTGGGGGTAGCGCCCGCCCAGCCACATCCCGCGCCTTTGGTGCATTCTCAAACCTGCGCCGAATTGGCCGTCAATTTGCGCTCCATCCTGGATAAGCATCCAGACTGGGAGCGCGTTCTGGAGCTTTGGAACCTGGGCAAAACTGAGGGGAACATTGCAAGCGCGTTGAATATTAAGGTTACGAAGGTACGCTCAGCGGTGCAACACCTAGAAAAATATGGCTTTGATGTAATGCGAGGTGAGCGGCGCGATACCTTTGCGGCTTCACAAGGGCGCGCTACACAGGTGCCAAGAGTGCGTGTGGGCGATCTTGTTTAATGGACTGCAATACCCTTACAATTCAATGTAGTGTGTGTGAGCGGCGAGGGTTGAGATTTGGGTAACAGACTGATTTTGAGTATTGACAGCAAGATTGCGACCTCTCATTTTTGAAAAAACCGTTTTACTGCAAATTGTTAGAGGCATTTTGAGAGATACCAGTAAAAAATAAAATGGGCTCAATCAAAAAAAGCGTGATCTGGTCCACTGGCCCCCAATCTTGGATAACGCCTTACGCTGCCTGTGTGGCTTGCGCTTCTGTGAGAATACTATGCAACGTATCAGGGTTGGCATTTGCGCGCAGCTTTGCCTGAATGTTTTTGTCACGCATTGTACGTGACACAAGCGCAAGCGCCTTTAGATGCTCAACACCTGCATTTTTCGGCGCAAGTAGGCAAAATGTCAGATCAACAGGATGCCGATCCACTGCGTCAAAATCAATCGCGCGGTCAAGCTTGATAAACACGCCGCAGACTTGGTCGATGTCTTCCAGGCGTGCGTGGGGCAAGGCAATACCATGTCCCACCCCTGTTGGGCCTAAACCCTCGCGTTCGATTAGCGCATCAATCACGTCATTGGCGTTCAATCCATAGCAGCTTTCTGCGAGCTCACCTAAATCGTGAAAAAGGCGCTTTTTACTTGTGCAGGACGCAACTGTTTTCACGGCCCCTACACTTAATATCGAACCAAGGTTCATTTATTTACTTCCAAATTACGGGCTAAGAATCCGTTTTCGGATCAATCCACCCAATATTCCCATCTTCGCGCCGGTACACGACATTTAGTGCGTTATGCTTTTCATTCGTGAAAACCAAAACCGGGGCATTCGCGAGTTCCATTTGCATGACAGCTTCACCAACCGACAAAGAGGGGATTTTGGTTTCCATCTCTGCGACGATCATTGCATTTACACTGTCTTCTTCGGCTTCTCCCGACTCATCCGTTGGAGCGAGGATATAGGCCCCTGCATCAGAAAGTTCAACAGGTTGTGATCGTTCTTTATGATGATCTTTCAACCTACGTTTGTATCGCCGCAGTTGTTTATCCATTTTCTCGCTAGAAGCATCGAATGCTGCATAGATTTCATTGGCATGGCCTCGGGCCTGTACATTCAGGCCGGTTGACAGATGCACGATGGTTTCGCAGATAAATTCGTAGCCAGATTTGGAAAAGATCACATTCGCCTCGGTCGGTCGCCCTGCGTATTTTTCGACAATCGCGCCTATCTCGTTGCGCACATGCGTTTGAAGGGCCTCACCAATGTCGATCTGTTTTCCACTAATCTGATACCGCATTTTCTCTCCTTTGATGGAAGGCGCAGCACGGCAAAGGCCGTTTAAATCCGACTCATGCAGTGCTGTTCCTGATTGGGGTATTGAACAACGCAGGTGTTTTCAGATGCTTGTCCTTATGGCTTGGCGTTTCAGCCAAACTGCATAAGGAAAGGAAAACCGGATGCGTCATTCCTTATATTTGGCGATAGAAACATGCCGTTTGTCAACTCTGTAATGATTAACGTTTTAATGATCGCCTAATTCACCCGGAAACCTTGGCCCAAATAGACGCGTTTGACGTTCTCATCGCGAACAACTTCGTCGGTTGTGCCGGACATCAGCACCTTACCATCATGCAAAATATACGCCCTATCGACGATTTGCAGCGTTTCTTGGACGTTATGATCTGTGATCAAAACACCGATTCCGCGGTTTTTTAGATCAGCGACCAGATGCCGGATTTCACCAACTGCAATAGGATCAACCCCAGCAAAAGGCTCATCAAGAAGGACGTATTTTGGCCCAGCAGCCAAGCAGCGCGCAATCTCAACCCGGCGCCGTTCCCCACCAGAAAGCGCCAGTGCTGGCGCGCGTCTGAGACGCTCGATTGAGAAATCTGACAACAGCTCTTCTAGCCGCTCACTGCGTTTGACCGGATCACGGTAAGTGATCTGGAGGATCGCTTTGATATTGTCTTCAACCGAAAGACCTCGGAAAATTGACATTTCTTGCGGTAGATAACCGATGCCAAGCTTTGCGCGCCGATACATCGGCAGTGCAGTCACATCGCGCCCATCAACAATCACATGACCCGATTCTGGTGTCACAAGCCCTGCAATCGAATAGAAACACGTCGTTTTCCCTGATCCATTTGGCCCAAGCAGCGCCACGACCTCACCCCGGCCAAGCGTCATGCTAACGTCATGGATTACCGGGCGCTTGCGATAGCTTTTGCGCAGATGCTGGATCTCAAGCCCTGCACCACCCTTTTGAACTGACAATTCCGGTTTGTCGGGCATCAATTGCCACCTTGTTGAAAGATCGTGCGCACCCGCCCATCCATAACGGCCGTCCCCGATGAGAGGTTCACTGTCATTTGATCTGCGGAAAGCGCGCTCGCCCCTTGGGTCAGTAGCACGTTGCCTTTGAGAACCAATGTGCCTGTGGTGATATCATATGTGGCGCTTTCGGCCTCTGCGGCTTCGGTTGCGGTGACGAATGTTACACCGCCTTGGGCCTCAAGCAGGGCGATATCGCCGCTGGCTTCGCTATAAACAACACGCACGCGCTGCGCATTGAGACGTAAATCGCCTTGGCCAATGACAACGTTTCCTGAAAACTGCGCTGTGCCTGCGTCTTGGTCAACGGCCCGCTGGTCTGCGGCGACCTCGATTTGGGCAGACTGATCAACTGTCAGACCACCTAATGCGATGTTCGTTTGCGCCATTGCAGGCAGGGTGAAAATCACAAAAGAGATTATCCATTTGAACAGGTGGCGCACGTTTATTCCTTTTCGCTTTGGGGTGTGTATATCAATTTCACACCCTGTGTGAACAGCATCTGTTGCCCTTGGGCTGTTTCTGACAAGGTGATTTTAACCTGCCCGGCGGTGAGTTGCCCAAAAGGCGCGTGAATTTCCAGCGCGCCATGCGATGTGATCTCACCCATATTCAGATCGGCAGTTAACCCGATTGTCTCCATCGTGTAGCCATTTGATGTGGTGAGCCGGGCCAAACCGTCCAGTTCAGCGACACGAGATCGCGCATCGATTTGACCGCGCCCGGCCCGTATATCCACCCCAAGCCCCTCTGGCGCGTCAAGTGTGAGCGAAAGCTCATCCACGATCAAAGCATCGCTTTGATTAGGATTAGGGCGTGCATGCGCAGCAGAAAGCTGCACCTGTGCACCGCTTTGTGTCACACCCGAAATGCGCGGGGATGAGATTTGTTGATCACGCGCCATCCCCTCTAAACGGCCCAAAGGCAGGTCTGGGTTTTGTCCGGGCGGACGGGCAAACAGAAATAACGTTGATAGCAATGCAAGTGCGCTTAGAGGCAGGATAACCTTGGCCCAGCTGACAAATTGCGAATGAAAATTATCAGCCAAACCGTGCAACCACTTTCCTTAAACTACACCAGCCCGCAAACAATCATGAATATGCAGAACACCGACAACCGATGGTATCTGCGCATCAGGATCAACAACAAAGAGACAGGTGATCTGCCCCGCCATTTGCGCGACCGCCTCTTCTGCCAACATATTCGGGCCGATTGTGCGTGGGTTTTTTGTCATCACCTCAACGGCTGTGCGATCCAAAAGCCCAACCATATGGCGCCGTAAATCACCGTCTGAGATGACCCCGATTAGCCGCTCATCAGCATCGATCACAGCGGCAACACCAAACCCTTTTTGGCTAATGACCAGCAACACATCGCTCATTGCGGTATCATTGCGCACCATTGGTACAGCGTCGCCTTTGTGCATCAGATCGCGCACCGGCAAAAGCTGCGCACCAAGGCTGCCACCGGGGTGGAAATCGCGAAAGTTCTCTGGCGTGAAATCGCGCGCGCGCATCAGTGCAATCGCCAATGCATCACCCACCGCAAGACACATGGTGGTTGAGGTTGTGGGCACAGTCCCTGTGCCGCAAGCCTCGCCCAGTTGTGGGATATTCACTCTGATATCTGCTTGTCGCCCCAATGTGCTGTCTGCACGGCTGGAAAGCGCGATCAGCGGGATGGAAAAGCGCCGTGTATAGGCGACCAAATGCGCAAGCTCAGGCGCCTCGCCAGAGTTTGAAACAGCGAGAACCACATCATCTTTCGTCACCATGCCAAGATCGCCATGGCTGGCCTCAGCGGGGTGAACAAACTGCGCTGGTGTCCCGGTTGAGGCAAGGGTTGCCGCGATTTTGCGCCCGATATGCCCGGATTTGCCGATGCCAGATACAATCACCCGCCCCGGTGCTGCAAGGATGGTTGTTACCGTGTCTTCAAACCCTACGCCCAAAGCATCGGCAAGCGCGTTTAGCGCTGCGGCTTCCTCAGCAATCACTTGCCGTGCGATATGAAGATGGTCTGTCATGAGTGTGCAAAAATATCCGTTTCAGGCCAACCTGCGAGATCGAGCTGAGCACGCATAGGGAGGAAATCAAAACAGGCCTGCGCCATCTCTGTGCGGCCTTCGCGGGCAAGCTTTGCGTCCAACGCATCGCGCAGGCGGTGCAGATACAAGACATCGGATGCCGCATAATCAAGCTGCGCCTCGCTTAATGTCTCAGCGCCCCAATCGCTTTGTTGTTGGTGCTTTGAAATATCAACGCCCAATAGCTCTTGCAAAAGGTTCTTTAGCCCATGCCTATCTGTGAAGGTCCGCACGAGTTTGGAGGCGATTTTTGTACAATATACAGGTGCTGTGACGGCACCAAAAGCGTGCTGCAAAGCTGCGATATCAAACCGACCAAAGTGAAAAAGTTTCAAAACATTGGGGTCTTCGAGCATCCGCACCAGATTAGGGGCTTGGGTTTGTCCAATCGCGACCTGTACCAAATGGCATTCCCCGTCCCCACCAGACATCTGGATGAGACACAAACGATCACGATGCGGGTTTAGCCCCATAGTTTCGCAATCAATCGCGACAACGGGACCAAGATCAAGCCCGTCGGGTAAGTCATTTTGGTAGAGATGGTTGGCCATGCGTTTTCCTTTTATTATATGTCAGATACGGGCTTTGGTGTGCTGCGGCAACACCTTGTGGTTTAGATATGTCGCTTTGAGACGAAACAGGCCGAATATGAAGTGACCGGTATCAATGGTCATGGTAGGTATGTGCCATGAAAATCATCACAAATCCTTATCGTGGTCAGCCAGAGGCTTATATCGGTCTGTCTGACATCCCATGGCCCAGTGATAATGCGGCAAGGCCAGCGGCATTGTTGGCGCGCTGCCCTGCATATCAAGAAACCCCATTGCTGGATGCACCCGCGGTGGCCGTCGCCGCAGGTGTGGCCCGCGTCACAATCAAAGACGAACGCCCACGCATGGGATTGGGAAGCTTTAAGGCACTTGGGGCTGCCTATGTCATCGCGCGGGATGCGCAAGAAGGACGCGTGGCAGGCAAAACCTATGTCACTGCGAGCGCTGGAAACCATGGGTTATCTGTTGCCGCAGGTGCGCAGGCCTTTGGCGCGCAAGCGGTGATATATCTGGCTCATACGGTGCCAGAGGATTTTGCCCAGCGCCTTACTGCAATAGGGGCGACCGTTGTGCGCGCAGGTGACACCTACGAAGAAAGCATGACCGCAGCCCTCTCAGCGGCGGCGTCAAATGGTTGGGATCTTTTGTCGGATAGCTCTTGGCAGGGGTATACTGATAGCCCCCGCGTGTTGATGGAGGGGTATTTGGTTCTCATGCAAGAGGCGGTCGCGCAGATTGATACCCCGCCTACGCACATCTTTTTGCAGGCGGGTGTGGGCGGGCTTGCTGTTGCATGCGCCAATTACGCCCGCAAGGCGTGGAGCGACGCCCCCTTTATCACCGTCGTAGAACCTGAATTCGCGCCGGCGCTATACGCGTCAATCACTGCGGGCAGCCCGCAGGTGACAACAGGGCCTGTCTCAGACATGGGGCGGTTGGACTGTAAGGAGCCGTCTCTAATCGCGCTTAAGGGGTTATCGCGGGATGCGGATGCCTTTATGACAATCACCGAGGCCGAAGGATTTGCAGGCAGCGCGTTATGTGCGGATCATGGGCTTAGTACCAGCACCTCGGGCGGGGCAGGTGTTGCTGGGCTTTTGGCTGGCGCTGATGCGCTGGGCCTAACCGCAGAGAGCCATGTCTTGTGTATTCTCAGCGAAGGTACCTAACATATGAAGCTTGCCTATGATCTGACCACACAAGACCGCATAAGGCTTGGGTTGATCGTATTGCAAGCCGATGAAAGCCTAGAGCATGATATGCGCCGGATGATGCCGGATCAGGTTGATCTCTTGGTTAGTCGCGTGCGCTCTGGTGATGAGGTCACAACAGATAGCCTGAACGCGATGGAACAGGCGCTGCCTGATGCAGCGGCGCTTTTCCCGCATGAGGCTGCATTTTCAGTGATCGGTTATGGCTGCACGTCAGGCACAGCAGAAATAGGTGCAGATCATGTCGCGGGGTTGATACGGTCTGAGACGCAGGCCGCAGCGGTCACTGAGCCTGTGTCGGCGTTAATCGCGGCCTGCAATGCGCTGGGCGTTACACGGATTGGATTGATCAGCCCCTATATCCCTCAGGTGTCGGATAAACTGTGCGAGGTGCTGACCAAGGCGGGGATCACCGTCACAGCGCTTGCCAGTTTTGATGAGCCGCAAGAGCGTAAGGTCGTGCAGATCGCGCCGCACTCACTAACAGGGGCTGTGACACAGATGGCGCAAAACGCATCTTGTGATGCGATTTTCCTGTCCTGCACAAATCTGCGCACGCTCGATATTATAGAGAGCTGTGAAGCCGCGACTGATCTGCCGATCCTGTCGAGCAATCAAGTGCTGGCTTGGCATATGTTGCGCTGCGCGGATGTGGCGCCCGGTGGCTTTACGCCCGGGCGGCTTTGGCAGGTATCCTAGCGTTCCTTTTCATCCAGCCGTTTTTCGATCGCTGTGAGCTTGGCCATGACGATATCGCGGTAGGCATCTGTGGCGGCGTGATCTTCCTCGGCATGGGCGTCTTGCATCGAGTTGACGATCAGACCGACAAGCAGGTTCACCACAGCAAATGTTGTCACCAGAATAAACGGCACAAAGAACATCCACGCATGGGGGTATTCCACCATCACAGGCCGCACGATCCCCATTGACCAGCTTTCCAATGTCATGATCTGAAACAGCGAATAGCCAGAGCGTCCCAATGTGCCAAACCATTCTGGAAAGCTCTCTCCAAAGAGCTTGGTGGTCATCACGGCGCCGATATAGAACAAAAGACCCATCAGCAAAAACACAGATGCCATCCCGGGCAGGGCTGTTACAAACCCCTCAACCACGCGGCGCAAGGATGGTGCGACCGAGATCACCCGTAAGACCCGCAGAATTCTGAGCGCGCGCAGCACAGTTAAGCCCGCGCCACCGGGCATCAAGGATACACCGACAATCACGAAATCAAAGATATTCCAACCCACGCGGAAAAAGCGGGGCCCATGAATAAAGAGTTTGAGAATGATCTCGACCACAAAGATCGCGAGACAGAGCGTGTCTAACGCGCGGATCAGGCCGCCAGATGTAGCCATAACGGTTTTGGATGTCTCAAGCCCGAGAAGGACCGCATTAAACAGGATCACGCATAAGATCCCATTATGCACAATGGGGCGTTCAAATAAATCAGCAAGCCGCTGTCGTACTGTCATGTCTCTCTCTACCGTGTGTTTCTAGGGGCGGATTTTAGCGCAGTTATTCTGCGATGTCTTGCGCGAAAAGCGATTGTAACCCGCTACGATAATCTGGGTACAGCAAACGCACGCCGAGCTCTTGTTTGATCTTATCGTTGCGCACCTTTTTGCTTTCTGCATAAAAGCTGCGCGCCATTGGCGTCATCTCGGCGGTTGCAAAATCTTCGGCTTGGGGGACGGGCAGGCCGAGCAGTTCAGCCGCATAGGCGATCACATCCTCTGGTGGCGCGGGGTCATCGTCGCAAACATTGTAGATTGCGCCGGGGTTTGGCTGATTGATCGATGCCTGCAAAATGCGCGCGATATCGGCAACATGGGTCCGGCTAAAGACCTGGCCCGGTTTGATGATCCGACGCGCTGTTCCATTGCGCACCTTGCTAAAGGGGCCGCGCCCAGGCCCGTAGATCCCTGCGAGCCGAAAGATGTGAAGCGGTAAACCCGGGATATCTGCCCATGCGGCCTCGGCCTGTTTGCGGGCGATGCCGCGTTTGGTTGCGGGGGTGAGGGGCGTTGTCTCATCGACCCAAGCGCCTTGGTGATCCCCATACACGCCCGTTGTGGAAAGATACCCAACCCATGCAAATTGATCCGCGCGTTGTGCGATCTCGTCTTGTAGCGCCGCCAGCACCGGATCACCCGCCGCATCCGGGGCAGCTGAGATCAACAGATGTGTTGCGGCATTTAATGCGGGCTCCATATCGGCACCCGGCCATATGCGCGGCTCAACACCGTTTTGCATCAGTGATGTGGCTTTATCCTCTGACCGTGTGGTGCCGATGATGCGCCAATCCAGTGGCAACAAGAGCCGTGAAAGCGCTTGCGCTGAATACCCATGCCCGAACGAAAGTAATGTCTGTGTCATTCCCCATAGGTGCGCGAGACGAGACAGATGTGCAAGCCTCTGCTAATATCGATTACATGACGGATAATCCTAACCTTGAAAATGCCTATGCGCTGCGTTCACCTGATGAGATGAAAACGCTCTATGAAAACTGGGCGGATCATTATGATATCAGCTTTGGTCAGGACCAAGGCTATCAAACACCACGTGAGGTGGCCGTGGCGTTTGCAGCCGCTGGCGGGGGTGGGCCTGTTCTTGATGTTGGGGCGGGTACGGGGCTTGTCGCTGCGCACCTGCATGCGCAAGGGATTACGGATATCGATGCGCTTGACCTCTCGGATGAGATGCTGCGCGTTGCAGGGGAAAAGGGGCTTTACCGTGATCTTATCGCGGCGGATGTGACGCAGCCTTTGCCGCATGCAAAACGCTATGCAGGGATTGTGAGCGCTGGGACATTTACCCTTGGCCATGTCGGGCCAGAGGGGGTTGTGGCCTTAATGGATGCCGCCGCACAAAACGCGCTTTTTGTGATTTCTGTAAACGCGTTACATTACGAAAGCGCAGGCTTTGCGGATATGATCACGCGCCTTGGCACGCAGATCACTGCGCTCAGCTTCAAAGACGTGCGGATCTATGATGACCGCGCGGATGAGGCCCATCGCAATGATATCGCGCGTTTGCTGATCTTTCGCAAAACCTAAAGAGGCTTTGCGAAAGACTTGTCACATTTACGCGTTATTCGCGTTTGTTGATCTCAGAAATGATATTGAATTTGATATCGCCAATGCTGCCACCTGTGGTGAGATCATTTAAGATCACCGTGGTTTGCGTGCCTGTATCATCTGTCACGATCCACTGACGCAGCTCAATCGGGTTGGCTGTAAAGACCAGCTTTATATTCCCATATTGCGGGTTATCGGGGTCTTGGGCAGTGACGGTTGTGCTTGTGCCATCAGAGCTATGCCCTGTCACCATCCGGGTTGCTGTAAAATCAACGCGGTCTTCTAAGATGATTTTCAGCGGTGTTTGGTTCAGCGGATATTGCTCTGGCCCGGTGTTCGACCTTGGGTCAAAGATCGCCAATTGCCCGCCGCCTGCGATCATCAGTGAATTGTCCGGTGGGTTATATTCAAACCGAATGCGCCCCGGGCGTTTAATGTAGATTTGCCCGGTTGAAAGTGTCCCATCACTGTTGATTTGGGTGAACCCGCCTGTCGCTGTGCGCAGCTGGTTTAAATATCCAGAAAGCTCGGACAGCGAGAGCTGCTGTGCCAAAGCGGGTTGCCCAGATAAGAAGGCAAGACATGCCCCCAATGTGAAACCTACAAAATGTCTTCTTTTCATTGCCGACCTTTTCAAAGCTATGCTTTCGTGCGTTACGATATGCGCTACATGCGCAAAGCACCAGTTGCTAGGCAATATCATGCGCGGTGCAGTGTGATAACAGTGTCGCCGCGCAATGATCGGTTAATCGCCTATACAAAGACTGTGAGAGAGGCCTGAAACAGCAACCCAATAATGATCGCCCCGACAATGCCAAGGGTGAGATAGGCCGCAAAAAGCTGGCGTTTCACAAGCACGAAAACAGCCGTCATTGCAGGGATTGATGTGACCCCACCTGCGATCATAAATGTCATGGCAGCCCCCATTCCCATCCCCTGATCCATCAGGCCAGAGACGATGGCAGGGGCCGCATAGCCATTAAGATAAGCGGGCGCACCGATAAACGCGCTGAGAATGATCGGTTGCACACCGTCCCCACCAACAACGGCGACAATCGTCTCTGCCGGGATATAGCGGATCATCAGGCTCTCTATAAAATAGGCGAGGGCGAGCCATTTTAACAAAAACGCACCGTTTGAAAGTGCTGTTTCTTGAAAGATCGCGCGGCGATCCTTATCGCGCCAGAAGGTCCAGACCGGTTGGCCAGAAAACGGCCGCGATGTGCCGCAGCATGATTTTGTCTCGCGCGCGATCACCATGTTTTGAAATGCGCCCAGCTTTGACGCGTAATGCATCACAAAGCCTGCGGTTAACCCAAGCCCAATCGCGCCGATTGCCTTTGCAATGGCAAATTCCCATCCAAGCTCGGCTGAGGTTAGCACAAAGATCGCGGGATCCATAAGCGGCGAGGCCAGCCAAAATGCCATCACCGCTGACACAGGCGTTCCTGCGATGAGTAAGGCCGAGATAAAGGGGATCGCCTCGCAAGAGCAAAAGGGTGATAGCCCGCCGATAAAGGATGCAAGGACGATCATGCGTTTCTCGCGCCCATCAAATGCGCGCGCGACAACGGTTTCGGATCCCGTCGCCTTGAGCAGACCAATGGCAAGAATGGCGAAAATCAAAAAAGGTGCGGTGCTCAATAATGCTGTGATCGTGAAGGTGATCGTCGGGGTCACTTGGGCGCGGTCGATCATCGCAAGAACAAGCAATGCAAAAAGCATCGCAGCAACAACACGGTCAATCTGGATGCGCGGGCGTTTTACAACAGGATCTGGGAGAACGGTCATGACTGTTCTTTCTGCGTGCTACCCATGCAGCATTGAGCTGTTAAATAGGCGATAAGCCGATCCATTTCTGGATATGCGGCAGTGTTATAGATCGTGCGCCCATCGCGGCGCTGGGCAATCAAACCCGCATCATTGAGGGTTGAGAGATGATGCGATAGCGTTGAGGCCGGGATAGAGAGCTGCTCTTGCAATACACCCACACTCAGGCCGGGCTCGCCCGCGCGGATAAGCAGCTTAAACACACGTAATCGGTGCGGGTTACCAAGTGCCGAAAGCATCGCTGCGGCACGGGTTTCTTGGGTGAGTTGGGTGTCTGAAATATCATTCATTTCTATATAACTAGATTATTCGAAATATATTGCAAGCCCCAGATGCAAAGCGTAATGCATATTTTATATACGCCACTCTCGTAAAAGGCCGAAACGCTTTTTATGTATTGTCGTCTTCGTGAGATTCACCACTCTGGGATTTATTCATGTACCCACAAACGCTTGGCATTGATTTTGGCACTTCGAATACAGCCGCCGGGTTGATGGTGGCAGGCAAACCACATTTGATCTCGGTTGAGCCGGGGCAGACGACGCTGCCAACGTCGCTCTTTTTTGATACGACCCGCAAGGTGACGAGCTATGGATCGGTGGCCAATGCCAATCTGATCGAAGGGCGCGAGGGGCGGTTTATGCGGGCGCTAAAATCGGTGCTTGGCACGCCGTTGATGCGCGAACGACGCCAGATCGCCTATGAGTCGCTCACGCTTATTCAGGCTGTTGCACGGTTTTTACAAACTGTGCGTGAACGCGCGGAAGCTGAGACAGGATTAAAGTTTCAGCATGCTGTGTCGGGCCGCCCGGTTGTGTTTCACACAACGGATAAAACACGCAATGCACAGGCTGAAAAGGATCTCGCAGAAGCCTATCAACTCGCGGGCTTTGAAACCGTCGCCTTTATGCATGAGCCAGAGGCCGCGGCTTTGGCCGCTGGGGTGTTAGACACAGGCACGCTTGGGCTGATCGTGGATATCGGCGGGGGGACATCGGATTTTTCTGTTTTCGCACCCGAGGGCGAGGGCATTCGCATATTGGCCAGCCACGGGGTGCGTGTGGGCGGTACGGATTTTGATAAAGCGATCTCATTGGCGCATGTTATGCCGCTATTGGGGCGGGGCGGACGGGTGCGCAATGACATGGGCTCTGGGTCATATATTGTGCCAAATGCGCTTTTTCAGGATCTGGCAAGCTGGGAAAAAATTCCGTTTCTTTATACGCCCGAGACCAAGCGTATGGCAGCCCTATTTCACAAGATGGCGTTGGGGCCTGAACTGCTGAAGCGGCTGTCTGATACGCTCGATCTCGAGCTTGGGCATGATATTGCCTTTGCGGTTGAGCGGGGGAAGATCCAGATCAACAAACCCGATGTGTTTGAGGCAGGCATTGATCTGCGTGTGCTGGAAAAAGATCTTTGGGCGCAGCTGAATGAAAACGGTTTGCGCGATGTGCTTGCTGATCATGCGGCGAAAATCGCTGAATGTGTTGAGGCGACTTTGAAAATGGCAGATGTGCCGGCGCAAAAGATTGGTACGGTTGTCTTTGTGGGGGGATCAAGCCTGCTGCATGTAGTGCGCGAGACATTGCGCGGGCTTTTGCCCCAGGCGCAATTTGAACAGGCCGCAGCCTTTACGGCTGTGGCCAATGGTCTTGCGATGGCGGCTGAAAAAGCCGATGCCGCGCGTTAACGTCCTTTGCGGAAGCTGCTGTCAGGCACACCTTTGAAACAGCGTGGCACAAAGGGGAATTCGTCGGTCAGGAAATACGCGTATGTGCCCGATGGGTATTCTGCTGATTGGGTAAACGCCCCGTTGCATTCATCTAATGTGCCATGGCCTGCGGCATAGGTGAAATCTTGGACGAAGGCCCCATCATATGCGCCTGAGGGGCTGCTGCCTCCGGGACGTGAGCCGCTTTTTAAGACATAAGATGAGCTGACTTGTGTCAGCGATCCGTTGATCACACCCGTGAGCGCATAAATCGGATAGCCATCTGCTGCGTACCCCACCAGCGGGGAATGGCTGTTCGCATTGTAACGCAAGAGTGATAGAAGACCAAAGGGGATGCCGTGGTAGTGATAGGTGCCTCCGGGTTGAACATGCGCAAAATTGCTGTCCACACCTAAGGCAACAGCGCCGCCAAGCGCATCGTAATTCCATCCCGAGCGTCGGTCGCCCTGCCAAAATTCACCTGCAAAGGGATCAAGCACGATACCCTCGACGGTGACACCAAATGCCCAGCCTTGAGCGGTTTGTGGTGTGCTTGCCGGGCGCGGCGTCAGCGGAACCGTGAGCGAGACGTTTTGTGCGCGGATTTGATTGGGATTGCCAGCGTTGGGAAAGGCCCCAACAGCGTGGCTGGGGATGCCGTTGCTTGTGATTTGCCGGGTGCTTTGGGTTTCAGTAATGCTGACGCGGTTTGTGCCCGCGCTTTGCGTGGCCGCGACGGGAGATATTGGTTTTGCTTGCGTTGCTGTATGCGCGCGCATCTTTGGCGCGCCTTGCGCAATGGCCCCGCAGCCGACGACCAAAGCGGCGACGACGATGAAACTTGCTCTTGTTGCTTTTGGAAGGGACATTCTGTGATCCTTGTTGGGTGATGACACAGATGATACGTGCGCCATATAGAGTTCCGTCGGAGAAATTTTATGCGAAGATGGGCAAATTGCCCATCCTACTTGTGATCGCTGATTTTGGGGATTAATTGGAGCATCATGTATATTGTAGCCGCCCTTTATCATTTTAGCCGCTTTCCTGATCCGGCGGGGTTGCGTGCGCCATTGCTTGCGCTGTGCCAAGAGCATGGGATCAGTGGGACGGTGTTACTTGCGCAGGAAGGTGTCAATGGCACGGTTGCAGGGGACCGCGCAGGTATTGATGCGCTTTTGGCGCATTTGCGGAGCCTGCCAGGCTGTGCAGGGCTTTCACATAAGGAAAGCCTGTCGCAGACACCGCCGTTCAACCGCATGAAAGTGCGCTTGAAAAAAGAGATCGTCACCATGGGGCAGCCTGATGTGGATCCTCTGGCAGGCACTGGGCATTATGTGGACTCCGCAGATTGGAACGCATTGATCGAGAGCCCGGATGTTGCGGTCATTGATACCCGCAATGATTACGAGGTGGGCATTGGCACATTTGCTGGTGCGATTGATCCTGAAACAAAGAGCTTTGGCGAATTTCCCGCCTGGTGGGAGG
>CAKMZE010000032.1:4879-9192 GCA_929200295.1 uncultured Alphaproteobacteria bacterium | reverse complement strand
GGGAGGCGAATAAAGAGCGCTTTCATAATAAGAAAATCGCGATGTTCTGCACGGGTGGTATTCGCTGCGAGAAATCGACCAACTACCTGCTCGGCCAAGGTGTTGAGGATGTGTACCACCTCAAGGGTGGCATTTTGAAATACCTTGAAGAGGTGCCTGAGGCGCAAAGCACCTGGGAGGGCGAGTGTTTCGTCTTTGATGCGCGTGTAAGCGTTGGGCATGGGTTGGCAGAAGGGCCGCATATGCTGTGCTACGCCTGTCGTCGCCCGATCCGGCCGGAGGACCGTGAGAGCCCCGCCTATGTTGAAGGCGTTTCATGCCATCAATGCGTTGATGAGACGAGCGAAGAGGACAAGGAACGCTTTCGCGAGCGTCAAAAGCAAGTCGCGCTTTCCAAAGCGCGCGGTGAGAAACATATGGGGAGCCTTTAGGGCTTTAGATGAATTAGTCTCGATGTGATCTGACGCCTCCCCCAACTTTTCAAATTGGATTGGGGCGGTGCTGCCCTTGCGGAGTATCGGGTGTCCGTTTTGATGGTGGTGCCAACCAACCCATCTAAGCAAGGAAAGATAAGCTAAAAGCGATGACGACCGTTACCCCACGTGTTTGTCTCATCAGTTATATCTGCTGGATCTAAAAACGCATCACCAAGATAATCGTTAACAATATCCCCCTACTGACCAGTTAATATTGCGTGTCGCATACACTTGGCGCTCTCGTGTGCTTAAATAGTCTGGCATGAAAAAGGGCACGCGTTTGCGTGCCCTTTTCTGTGAGGTTTTGACTGTTGTGTTAGCGTCTTGCCAGCACTTGCGCTTGTGGCACCCATTCGTCGCGGGTGGCGCGGCCTTTGAAGCCTTCGAGATTGTCATCAACCCACGCGAGGTCTGATGTTGTCCACTCTGCGATCTGGTCAAAGTGGAAATAGCCCAAGCTGTGCAACAGTTTTTCCAGCTTTGGGCCAATGCCATTGATCTCTTGCAATGGATCAGATGCGCCACCACGTGGGGCTGTAAGCCCCTCGGGCTTGCTGGCTTCACCTGTAAAGGTCGTCGCAACTGGTGCGGGTGTTGCCATACGATCAATCCGTGCCTGTAATGCCGCATTTTCAGCATGCAGCGCATCACAATCACATGTGGCATAGGTTTTGCCGTAGCGCCAAATCAGCCAACCCAGCAAGAGGCCGAGCAGGAATGCAACGAGCATATAAAGAAACATTTGGATGAGAAGATAAGCCATAGGATTTTCCCCGGTTTAATATGTGTGAATTGGGGCGGGCGCGATTATCGCGCCTGCCAATCAAATGAGATGCGACGGTTTGCAGCGCGTCCTTCTGCGGTGCCATTGTCACCGATGGGGTTCGCTTCACCGTAGCCAACAGCATCAAGCCCAGCGGCGGGAACGCCACGTGCTTGCATGAATGCAACTACTGCCTGGGCGCGTGCTTCGCTAAGGCTTTGGTTATCACTGTCAGAACCGCGATCATCCGTATGACCACCGATCTCAACAATAAGGCCCTCGGACACACAGGCCAGAGCGATCCCTGTCAGGCGCTCAAGCAGCGCCACAGAGTCGTCGCTAATCGTTGCGTTGCCAGTGCCAAAGTTAATTTGGCTGCCTTCTAAGACGGCTGTCGCTTGCGTAGCACATTGATCCGCAGCAACCGAGCCAGTGCTTTGGTTGCGCAAAGACGCAATCATCGCATCACGAGAGGCTAGAGTCGCTGTGAGATCAGAAACGCGGGCTTGTAAGCCTGTCGTTTGCTGGTTGCTTGATTGCGCCGCATCCATTAACTCAGCGAGCTTGTCATCACGCGCTGCCAATGTGGCATCACGACCCGCAAGTGCTGTGTTGAGCTCCGCAATCATTCCGTCATGATCTGCAACTTTTCCAGATAACATGATGATTTGTGCGTCGCGGTCGGCAACATTTGCAGTGAGCTGGGCGATTTGATCGCTTTCGCTATCTGATGCTGTTGCGCGCAAAGCGTTGATCGTGTCATCACGGTCCGCAACCTGACGGGTCAGGTTCAGCATCGCTTGATTGGCCGCCTCCAATTGGCTGCGCAATGCCGTCGCTTGCTCACCTGTTGCACCTGTCGCATTTTGCTGTGCGTCAAGTGCAGTGTTGAGCGTAGCGATCTCTGCACGCAGGTCTGTGATGGACTGATCTTTTTCAACAACCATATCCTGTTGCGTGCCGAGTGCTGCTTTGAGCGTAGCGATCTCAGCGCGATGATCAGCAATAGCCTGATCTTTTGCAGCAATCATATTTTGCACATCGGCAAGCTCTCCCTGCAATGTCGCGATCTCAGCGCGCAGTGCAGCACTGTCGGATTGCCCTTCCGTTAAGCTTGCACGCAAAGTCGCAAGCTCGAGGCTGATGGCATCGCGCTCCGCGGTGAGGCTTTCAACCTGTACGGTTTCAGCGGCAACCCGGGCTTCAAGCGCGTCAATACGCGTGTCGCGCGTGGCAACATCGTCTTTGAGTTGCTGCATGTCTGCGGGCGAGGTCACATAGGATTGCCACCCGGCGCGGCGCTCAGAAACGGCCATTGCTAAACCTTCTGGATCAGCATCTGTTTCGCCCGCTAATACATAAGTTCCAGATGATGTGCTGAGCGTGCCATGGGTGAGATCAGCCATTTGACCAAGCCCAAAGAGCGTCTGCTCTTGCCATTCGGCCTCTGGCCCTGCGATTGACAGCTCATCAGTGACAGTGCCGTCTGTGGCATCTTGTGCCGCAGATAACAGCGCATCACGCGCTGCGGCATTGGGCACTGTGCCGCGCAGGGTGATCCCGTCCGCGTCCTTGATTGCTGTGATATAGCCACCATCTGTCTGATAACTAAGCCCATCAATCGGGCCAAGCGCACCATAGGTTTCATCAGCCGTATCAAGATAGGCCGTTTCCATGGCTTCATCATAAACCACCCCGGTTAATGTGACATGGCGTCCATCAACGTCAACGGTGATATCTTGTGCGCCTTGCGTGTCGAGCGCATCTGAGACGCGCGCGGTGATGTCATCTTCAATGCTTTCGGATTTATACCAAAGCGCAGAATAGAATGTGAGCGCAGTTCCCAATAGAACCAACGCAATGAGTAGGCTTTTCATTGTCCCCTCCAGTTAAGTACGATTTGTGTGTGTGGTTTTTGCGCAGCAGTTCAAAGGGGAAAAAATCAGGACTTTTGGCTACGTTACGTCACGAAGGCCAAAAACGCGCCAGTTTATAATAGTCTGTAGGGTGGGCCATTGGCCCACCGCTCTTTACAAATTACGTTCAATCTCTTCGCGTTCGAAAATCTCGATCACATCATCTGCGCGGATGTCTTCGTAGTTTTCAAATGCCATGCCGCACTCTTGACCAGACTGCACCTCTGCAACCTCATCCTTAAAGCGCTTGAGCGTTTTCAATGTGCCTTCATGGATCACAACGTTATCGCGCAAGAGACGCACACCGGCCGAACGGCGTGCCACGCCCTCGGTCACGATACAGCCTGCAACCTTACCAACGTTAGACACCTTGAACACATCCTTGATCGTGGCATATCCGATAAAGTTTTCGCGGATCTCTGCAGAAAGCAGACCAGAGGCGGCGGCTTTTACATCGTCAACGAGGTCATAAATGACCGAATAATAGCGGATCTCGACGCCTTTTTGGTTGGCCGTGTTTCGTGCAGATGTATTCGCACGCACGTTAAAGCCAAAGACCGGCGCGCCGGATGCTTCTGCTAAACCGATATCGCTTTCCGTGATCGCACCAACGCCCGAATGCAAGACGCGCACGCGCACCTCATCATTGCCGATTTTCTCCATCGCTTGCACGATGGCCTCGGCTGAACCCTGCACATCGGCTTTGACCAAAATGGGCAGTTCGCTCATGTTCTCATCCGCTTTGGCATTGGCCATCAACTGGTCCAATGTCACAGCGGCACCCGCTGCGGCGCGTTTGTCCTTGGCAAGCTGGGCGCGGTATTCTGCGATCTCACGCGCCTGTGCCTCGGTTTCGGTGACATTAAGCACATCGCCGGCTTCTGGCGTGCCATTCAATCCGAGCACCTCAACAGGGACAGAAGGCCCTGCCTCTTTCACCCGGTCGCCTTTATCGTCGATTAGCGCGCGGACTTTACCCCATTGCTCACCCACAACAAAAATATCACCTTGCTTGAGCGTACCGTTTTGAACAAGCACCGTCGCCACAGGGCCGCGGCCTACATCAAGCTGCGCCTCAATCACTGCGCCAGCGGCGGCGCGGCTTGGGTTGGCTTTCAGTTCAAGGATTTCAGCCTGGAGCGCAATGGCTTCTAACAG
>CAKMZE010000032.1:1059-4869 GCA_929200295.1 uncultured Alphaproteobacteria bacterium | reverse complement strand
TGGTCTCGTTTAGTGCTAGTGTTTTGGCCGGAAGGAGAGTGGCTTCTAACAGCTCATCAAGCCCCTGCCCTGTGATGGCAGAGACCTCAACATCCTGCACGTCACCAGACATCTTTTCAACGATGACCTCATGCTGCAGCAGGTCTGTCCGCACTTTGTCAGGGTTTGCAGCAGGGCGGTCGATTTTGTTAATCGCAACGATCATCGGCACTTTGGCCGCTTTGGCGTGATTAATCGCTTCAATCGTCTGCGGCATCACCGCATCGTCGGCAGCAACAACCAGCACCACGATATCCGTCACCTGCGCACCACGCGACCGCATAGAGGTAAAGGCTGCGTGACCCGGTGTATCAAGAAAGGACAAAATTTGCCCGCTCTCGGCCTGTACCTGATACGCCCCGATATGCTGGGTGATGCCACCGGCCTCACCTTGCACAACGCGGGTTTTGCGAACCGCATCAAGAAGCGATGTTTTACCGTGGTCAACATGGCCCATGATCGTGATGATCGGCGCACGTGGTTTCAGATCTTTGGGATCATCGGAGACATCATCAATGACCTGTTCCACATCAGAATCGGACACGCGGACAACCGTGTGGCCAAACTCTTCGATGATCAGCTCGGCAGTATCAGCATCAATGGTTTGGGTTTGCGTGGCCATGATACCATTTGTCATCAGTGCTTTGACAACATCTGCAACACGCTCTGACATCCGCTGTGCAAGCTCGGACACAGTGATTGCCTCAGGCAAAGCCACTTCGCGGTAGACCTTTTCACGCTCGGCGGCCGATCCCATTGCTTTGGCGCGGGCGCGGTCCTGCTTACGTTTCATCGCAGCCATTGAACGCTGGCGGCCACCATCACCACCGCGCATCGCATCGCTAAGTGTCAGCTTGCCTGAGCGGCGGCTGTCATCACGGCCTGGCTTTGCCTTGTTTTGCTTATCGTTGCGCGTATCACGCTCGCGGTCGGTTTTGCGCGGGGCCGCTGTGGGGCGTGTTACGGCTGTTTCGCCGGGGGCCGCGGCTGCGGCAGGTGCCGCTGGGCTTGCGGCTGGTTTTGCTTTTGCAGCTTCGGCCTCAGTGCGCTTGCGCTCTTCTTCTTCGGCTTTTGCTTTTGTCCGTTCCGCGCGTGCGCGCTCTTCAGCTTCTTTGGCTTCTTGCTCAAGGCGGCGCGCTTCGCGCTCTTCTGCGCGTGCTTTATCTTGGGCTTCGCGTGCGGCGGCTTCTTCGGCTTCGCGTGCTTTCGCAAGCTTGAGCGCTTTCATCCGGCGCTCTAGCTCGGCATCCGAGATCCCAGCGGGGCGTTTTGAGGGATCGCTTGCCACAGGGCCACCGCTGCCAGAAGTTGGCTTGGCCGCACCGGGCTTGGGCACCACAACGCGCTTGCGTTTGGTTTCAACCACAACGTTCTTGGTGCGCCCATGGCTAAAGCTTTGCTTTACATTGCTGGGACGTGACCCACCAAGACCAAGTGTTTTTTTGCCGTCGTTATCGCTCATCTCGCTTCTATTCCTTCCCGGAGGCCGCTTTGCCCCCGTTCGCCTTTTGCATATCAGGCCTTTGATCTGCGGAACCTTGGCCATTGATTCCACGGAAACCCGTTAGCTTTGTGGCTTCCTCTACAACACGGTTGCTTAATCCACCAGTGGCGAGCGCGCCATGTATCACACTTTGCCGCCCAAATGCCAAACCCAATTCTTGTGCGGTCAGGCAACCAAAGTATCTGGCACCCTCTGGTGTCCATAATTTGGTTTTTCCGCGTGTCGAGCCATCAGAGGCTTGCATCAACACGCGCACTCTTTCCCCACCCGCAAGCCAGCCTTTGACCTTTTCAAACCCAGCAACTGCACGCCCCGATTTACGGGTCAAGGCGATAAGATCCACCACATGGCGCGCAAGCTGGCGTTCGACCTCATCCGCCACGTCATCGGCAACTGCGACCGCTTGTTTGGCGCTGCGCGAAAATTGCCCCTTTTGCGCCTGTGCGAGGATATCACGCTCTGCGGTGACATACATACCACGACCGGGTAATTTTCCCAAGATATCAGGGTAAACCTGATTTTCGGGACCAACAACAAACCGGATCAGCCCTGTCTTTGGCTGCACCTCTCCCGTGACGATGCATTTGCGCTCCGCCTCTGGGGTCGTTTTATGTTGGCCACCACGCGCCATTTTGTCAGGGCAGGAAGGCCGGATTAGGCCTCCGCTTCCTCTGTTTCAGTTTCGTCTGTGTCGGGCTCAAGCTCGGCAGGGTCAACCCAGCCCAGCATCACCCGTGCTGTCATCACCATGGTCTGCGCCTCTTCGAGGGAGACATCAAATGGCTCAAGTACACCGTCGTCTTTGACTCGCTCATCGTTCACAGTGGTCCAACCGCCGGCCAATTCCCAATCGGCACATGTTGCGAAATCTTCGAGTGTTTTCACGCCATCCTCGCCCAAAGCGGCGAGCATTTGTGGTGTGAGACCTTCAAAATCGATCAAAGACTGCTCAACACCCGAGGCGATCGCAGCTTCCATTGCTTTCTTATTCTGCGCATCAAGGTAGTCACGCGCACGCGCCTGAAGCTCGGATGCGGTGTCACTATCAACCCCCTCAATGACGAGCAGCTCATCAAGCTCAACATAGGCCACCTCTTCGAGGTTGGTGAAACCTTCGGAGACGAGCAACTGCGCAAAGAACTCATCAAGATCGAGCGTATCCATAAAGAGTTTGGTACGTAGTTCAAACTCGGCCTGACGACGCTTGCTTTCCTCTTCTTCGGTGAGGATATCAATGTCGAGTCCGGTCAGCTGTGACGCCAGACGCACGTTTTGACCGCGGCGTCCAATGGCAAGCGATAGCTGTTCATCAGGAACAACAACTTCGATTTTCCCGGCTTCTTCATCCAGAACCACCTTGGCAACCTCTGCTGGTTGCAGCGCGTTCACAAGGAAGGTTGGCATATCTTCATTCCAAGGAATGATGTCGATCTTTTCGCCTTGCAGCTCGTTCACGACAGCCTGCACCCGGCTACCGCGCATGCCCACGCAAGCGCCCACAGGATCAATCGAGTTGTCATATGAGATCACAGCAATTTTCGCGCGCGAACCTGGATCGCGGGCGACGGCCTTAATATCGATGATGCCTTCGTAGATTTCAGGCACTTCCATTTTAAAGAGCTCTGCCATGAACTCTGGTGCTGTCCGGCTGAGGAAAATTTGCGGGCCACGCTGTTCGCGGCGCACGTCCTTAATAAAGCAACGGATCCGCTCATTCGGACGGTAGGCCTCGCGACCGATTTTCTCATTGCGGCGCAAGATCGCCTCGCCAGCGCCAACGTCAACGATAACATTGCCGTACTCTTCGCGCTTGACCAGCGCGTTGATGATGGTGCCTGCACGGTCTTTGAATTCTTCGTATTGCTTGTCACGCTCGGCTTCGCGGACTTTTTGCAAAATCACCTGCTTGGCAGATTGGGCGGCGATACGTCCCATTTCAACAGGTGGCGCCTCTTCAACGAGGGTGTCGCCGATTTCTGGATTGTCGAGATATTGCTTGGCTTGTTCAACGGTGAACTCGGCCTGATAGTTTTCAAGCAGCTCTTCATCAACCACAGTGCGCACGCGGGTAAATGTGGCGCGGCCTGTTTTGCGGTCAATCGCGACACGAATGTCCATATCCGCGCCGTACCGTGATTTTGCAGCACGGGCGAGCGATTCTTCCATCGCTTCGATGACCAAACCTGGATCAATCATCTTTTCACGGGCTACGGCCTCGGCTGTTTGCAAAAGCTCAAGCTGGTTTGCTGATCTAATCGCCATCAGAT
>CAKMZE010000032.1:0-1049 GCA_929200295.1 uncultured Alphaproteobacteria bacterium | reverse complement strand
GTCCATGACCGACATGCTCGCAGTGCGCTACCCATTTTTTTGGGTAAGAAGCGGGTAATTTGATGCCTGTATCATTCAGTGCCTTGAGAAACTTTCCTTTAAACACGGTTGCAAGATTAAAGGCGTTGAAGAGATACTCTCCTTTGATGCGCTCGGGCGCTTTTTGGATTTGCCCTTTTTTGAGGGCGCTTTGTTTTCATCGCTGTCGATGATCGTTTCAATTTCGTCAAATTGGTTTTCGTCGATCTGGCCCGCGTCCTTGCGGCCGCGCAGCACGTCGCGGATCAGCTCATCTGTGAGGATGAGCTTTGCGTCTGATAACCACTCAAATTTCAGGCCAATTGTGCCTTCTTCGATTGTGAGCAGGATCTCGTCACCATCACTGCCTGCGACCGTGCCTTTGAACCGACGACGGCCATCAATCAACTGTTCTGTTTCAACTTTTGCGTCAAATCCGGCCCATTGATCAAAGTCTTTGAGGCGGGTCAAAGGCCGGTCAATACCGGGGGAGGATACTTCGAGTGCGTAAGCCTCAATAATCGGGTCTTCGACATCAAGAACGGCGCTGATCGCGGTTGAGACCTTGGCGCATTCATCGACCTCGATGGTGCCATCGGGCTTTTGCACCATGATCTGCAAGATGCTTTCCTTGGCGATCATCAAACGCACACGCACGACTTCGAACCCCATATCCTCAACGGTTGGGGTGATGATATCAGCGATGCGGCGGTCAATAGCCGCTTTGGCGATCAGCGTATTCATCCTAGCGTGTCTTATCGTCCTATGTGGCACAAAAAAACGGGCGCGCGGCCCGTTCGTAATTCGGTGGTGCAGGGGGTGGAAGCCTGCGCCGCTGTTAATGAGGATATATGAGGAGTGAGGGGGAGATGCAAGCGGTGTTTCATCTCTTGCGCGAAGGTCTGAAGGGAGGGGCTTGTTTATACACTTGGGCCCAGCCCCAAGACACGGCTACATTGGGGGCCAGCCCCCAGACAAACCCACCCCTGGGGGCCAGCCCCCAGACCCCCGGGATATTTCAAAACCTAAGA
>CAKMZE010000031.1:18591-24147 GCA_929200295.1 uncultured Alphaproteobacteria bacterium | reverse complement strand
GATCGAGATGGTCACACCGGATATGGCACTTCCCGGACGGGGGGCACCCATGCCGGTTTCTGAGCGACATTTTGTGTTGGGAACCGCAATGCCTGCCGATGTCCCCGCAGGATGCGCCCAAGCGATGTTTGGCATGGGATGCTTTTGGGGTGTTGAACGTATGTTCTGGGACATCGACGGCGTGGTTTCAACTATGGTGGGCTATGCCGCTGGCTATACACCCAATCCAACTTATGAAGAGGTCTGTACAGGGCAGACCGGACATAATGAGGTCGTCCGCGTGATCTTTGATCCAACCCGCGTATCGTATTCACAGCTCTTACAGCAATTTTGGGAAGGCCATGACCCGACCCAAGGCATGCAGCAAGGCAATGATCGCGGGACGCAATATCGCTCGGGCATATATGTCTATGACGCAGACCAAGAGCAGGAAGCGCGCGCCTCGCAAGCAGCCTTTGCCCCACGTTTGTCGCAAGCAGGCTATGGTGAGATCACAACCGAGATTATCGCAGCACCTACATTCTATTTCGCTGAAGATTACCATCAGCAATATTTGGCAAAGAACCCGCAAGGGTATTGCGGCATCGGTGGCACTGGCGTCACCTGTCCGATTGGCGTTGTGCCAGCATCATAATTTTCAATTCTTAAGGGCCGCGCGATGACCACATATTCTGCTTTGACCACAATGCCGGGTGAAGAAACGGCGATTGCCTTATCTGAGGCGCTCGAAGCGTTGCAACCAGAGCCCACAGGGGTAGGCGTGTTTGAAATGGAAGACGGCTCTGGCCTCTGGGAGGTTGGTGCCTATTTCGACGAGAAACCAGACACGGCAGGCTTGGCGATCCTTGCGGTGATGAACGGGGTCAAACCGTTTGTGATCTCTGAGATCCCCGATCAAGATTGGGTCGCGCATGTGCGGCGTGAACTTGCGCCTGTTGCTGCGGGGCGGTTCTTTGTCCATGGATCGCATGATGCGGATAAGGTGCCAGAGAACAGCACACCGCTGTTGATTGAGGCGGCGATGGCCTTTGGCACGGGGCATCACGGAACAACGCTTGGATGCTTGCGGGCTTTTGATCGCCTGATTGACGACGGCTTCATGGATGGCGCGGTTTTAGACGTTGGGTGTGGCACGGCTGTATTGGCGATGGCCGCGGCGCATATCGTGTCTCAGCCTGTTTTAGCCAGTGATATCGATCCGGTGGCGGTTGATGTGGCGCAGGCCAATGTGATGGCGAATGGATTAGATAATCAGGTGATTTGTTTAACGGCTGCGGGGTTCGATGCGCCTGCTTTGGCGCAGGCGGCACCCTATGATCTGATCTTTGCAAATATCCTCAAGGGGCCCTTAATCAGGCTCGCACCAGAGATGTCAGCCGCGACTCAGGTCGGGGGTAAGGTGATTCTATCTGGCATTTTAAATACTCAAGCGCCTGAAGTTGTAGAAATTTATTGCGCAAACGGATACAATGTGATTCACCAAGATGAGATTATTGAATGGACGACACTAACCTTAACAAAGTTGTCCTAAAATGAGGCGGGTTTGGCCCTAATTTGGCCTTATGCCACATTGATGACACAATGTATCATCATAAAATTTTCATGAAGTGGGGGCTTCATATATGAGGCTGTTATGTCTGTGAGTGTTAGTGATCCTTTTCAAAAGCGCATTCGTCGCATTGCTCGTCAACGTTCAAAGCTAAGGGGCGGTATTCGCCACAAAGTTACGCGTACCGGGTTAATCGTCGCGAAACCGCGGATCATTCGTCCTCAGTTTCCGCTTAAAAGTCTCATGTTGATGTTTGTCGTCGCGCTCTTGTTTAAAGGGTTCGTATTTTACCAGTTAGGTGCTGACGACTACAATGCGCGTGTTAATGCGCTGGCTAACGGAACCAAGGTGGAACAAGCGGGTGCATATCTTATGTCCCCCGACCCGGTATCCGGTGTGATCAGCGATGTCATGCGCGAAATTTTTGGCTAAGGCCAAAAATCAGCGGTGAGGAGCCGCTAAGTAAATTGCTTCTGAGCGTATATGTAACGTGTAGCACGGTTTTGTGTGCTGCATGATCAGTGGGGCTGTGTTGCGTATTGGGATCTGAATACAAAGTTGTGTAATGACGAAGCAATGAGGCCACGCTGGGAAACCAGCGTGGCCTTAAAATTTTCGAGACTTAAATTTGTAACTTAGCGGACGGTGCGTGTCGCGACGCTTTCGATGTCTGCGTAGCTCAGACCGATGTCGTCTAGCTCACGTGCAGAGAGCGCAGAAAGACACTTGCGTGTGTTACGTGCATCATTCCATTCGTTCACGACACCAATGAGGCGCGTGGCAACTGCAGTAAAGCGAAACGCAGAAAAAGTTGCGGCGGAGCGGTGTGTATCAATTGCGGCCATTGCCATCGTCCTTTGTTAACATGCTGTGATACAGCGTTGATCTTATAATGCGCATTTAGGCCGATAATATCTATGCGACTAGCTGGAAAAATCGCATAGGCGATATGCGCTTTTAACATGCCTTATTTTTGAGCAATTTGTTTCATTTTTTAAACATTAACAGTTATTTAACGCATGTCGTAATTTGGGAAATATAAGGCGTATATTGTCATGGGGGTGGTATGATGGCGGCAAAGCGCTTGGGTTTGTTCGCCTTTTGTGCTATTTGCAAATCATAAGGCCAAACATAAGGTCTGAGCAGGGAGAAAACATGCGTGTATTAGGGGTGGATCCGGGGCTTCGGAATATGGGTTGGGGCCTGATTGATGTCGATGGATCGCGCTTGCGGCATGTTGCAAACGGAGTGTGCCGCTCGCTTGGAGATGATCTCGCGCAGCGCTTGCTTTCGCTACATCAACAGCTCAGCGCGGTTGTAGCTGAATATCAGCCTAATGCAGCTGCGGTTGAGCAGACATTTGTGAACAAAGACGGTGTTGCGACGCTCAAGCTTGGGCAGGCGCGCGGTATTGCGATGCTGGTGCCCGCGCAGGCGGGGCTGGCAATCGGTGAATACGCGCCCAATAAGGTTAAGAAAACGGTTGTGGGTGTTGGCCACGCAGAAAAGGCGCAGGTTGATCATATGGTCAAAATCCAGCTGCCCGGGGTTCAGATCAAGGGGCCTGATGCTGCTGATGCTTTGGCGATTGCCATTTGCCATGCGCATCATATGCAATCCCGCCAACATTTTGATCGCGCTGTCATGAGGGCTGCCGAATGATCGGGAAAATTACAGGTCTACTCGATTACCGCGCCAGTGATCACGTGCTGATCGATGTGCGCGGGGTCGGTTATGTTGTTTACGTGTCCAACCGGGTGATGGCGGGCCTGCCCGGCAATGGCGAGGCGGTCGCACTTTATACGGATCTGCTGGTGCGCGAAGATAATCTTCAGCTCTTTGGTTTCACCACCTTGGTTGAGAAAGAGTGGCATCGTCTTTTGATGTCTGTGCAAGGGATCGGGGCCAAGGCGTCTTTGGCTATCTTAGGCACATTGGGCGAGGACGGCGTGAGCCGCGCAATCGCGCTGGGCGATTGGAACGCGATTGCAAAGGCAAAGGGCGTCGGCCCTAAAACCGCGCAGCGGGTGATTATTGAGCTCAAAGACAAAGCGCCATCGATTATGGCGATGGCAGGCACACCGGCGCAAGATTTATCCGATGCATCTGTGATCGACACGCAAGAGACGCCGCGCCCGCAAAAGCCCAAAGCCCCGCCAAAAACAAACCCTGCGCAGGCCGAGGCGCTCTCGGCCTTGGGGAATTTGGGCTATGCGCCGGGGGATGCCGCCAGTGCCGTTGCAGAAGCCATGGGCGCGCAGGATGATCTAAACACCTCTGACCTGATCCGCGCCGCGCTAAAACGGCTTGCGCCCAAGGATTAGGAGCACAGACGAGCCTTGTCTGTGCTCCTGTTTAGCGGCTTAGTTTAATTGTGTTCATGTGCGATAAAGTCAAATGCATCATCTTGGTAAAGCACGAACATACAGGCGATTTCGCTTGTGCAGGTTGAGACATGTGGAACATTTGCAGGCACGACCCAATGTGATCCAGGTGGGAGATCAATCTTGGTTTCAGGGCGATCTTCCTCGTAATGTTGGCCTGTACCTTGAATGACGACACCTGTGTAGTCACGCGAATGGACGTGTACGTCACTTTTCATGCCTGGCTCAAACCGTACAATAGTGATGTGCGCACCATTCGCGAGATCACCAGAGACCGGAGATACTGTTGGGCCAAAAGGTGTTGGATACCACTGCATTGTATCAATGTGTGTTTGCACTGTTTTTGCGTCATTTGCAAAAAGTGGTGCACCGATAGTGACGGCCATAGTGGCAGCAATCACAAAGGGCGTAGAAAATCTAAAACTTATCACCATAATTCCTTTCATGTGAGGGTGAGCTTATGGTTGAAAAATACACTGTTGATAAATGCAATTAAATTCCCAATAATTCGCATTAACATGTGCAAAATTCAACAGGTAGGGCGATGCAAAAGCAATCTTGGGATGACCTTCAATTGGTATTAGCTCTCGTTGAAGGTGGCGGGTTAAGTGGGGCTGCCCGTACATTGGGGGTCCACCATGCAACCGTATTGCGCAGGTTGGATATCTTTGAGCGTAAGATGGGTGTTGTGTTGTTTGATAGGAAAGCCACAGGGTATATTCCAACAGTGACGGGTGAAGCATTTGCGCGTCATGCACGTGATATTGCTTTGCATGTGGATGACGCGTACCGCATGCTTGTTGGGCGCGACGCGCGGCTCTCAGGGGTGATCCGTCTTGCCGCGCCGGATTTCATCGCTCAAACACTGATCCCCAAGGCTGTACACAAATTACATCAGCTACACCCATCAATCGAAGTTGAGGTGGTTGTGTCGTCATTATTAGCATCATTAAGTAAAAGAGATGCAGATGTTGCATTACGTATTTTGCCGCAGAAAACAGCCTCCGATAATCTCGCGGGGCAATGTTTGGGGCAAATTAAGTATGGTGTATTTGCCCGCGCAGAACTGCTGACGAAAACGACAGATATTATGCAACTGCCTTGGGTCGCGGATGATATTTCAATTGCGCAGAGTTCAACGACGCACTGGCGAGAGACAACGTTTAATGATGCGGCCGTCGTAACCCGTGCTAACAATATGATGTCAAAATACGCAGCTATACGAAATAGCGTTGGTGTAGGTTTTCTGCCGCTTTATTTGGGAAAGATGGACCCTGCGCTGGAATTGTTAGATGCAAGAAGCCATTGGACACTTGATTTGTGGTATTTGACACATCGCGATCTAAATAATCTGCCTCGCATTCGGGCCCTGCGCAAAGTGATGCGACAAGAAGCGACACATGCTTTAATCGAGTAGGAGTGCGGTGTTTATGATCGCGCCATCTCTGGACGATACGAGACACAACGGGTATTCGATATGCATGTAACGCATGCTGCGAGCGATAAATAAAGGCGCAAGAATGAACGACCCTGACCCCATCGTGCGCCCTGAGAGGCAAGCAGAAGATGCGGATCGCGCACTGCGGCCGCAATCGCTGGACGAGTTTGTTGGCCAAAAGGATG
>CAKMZE010000031.1:16623-18581 GCA_929200295.1 uncultured Alphaproteobacteria bacterium | reverse complement strand
CGAGTTCATCGGTCAGGAGGGCGCGCGGGAGAATCTGAAAGTCTTCATCGAAAGCGCTAAATCGCGCGGTGAGGCGATGGATCACACTTTGTTTCATGGGCCTCCGGGCCTGGGCAAGACGACACTTGCCCAGATTATGGCGCGCGAGCTAGGCGTCAATTTTCGCATGACATCAGGCCCTGTGTTGGCCAAAGCGGGCGATCTGGCTGCGATCCTGACCAATCTTGAGGCACGCGATGTGCTGTTCATCGACGAGATCCACCGTCTCAACCCCGCGGTAGAAGAAGTGCTTTACCCCGCCCTTGAGGATTTTGAGCTGGATTTGGTCATCGGCGAGGGGCCCGCCGCGCGCACAGTGCGCATTGAATTGCAGCCCTTTACGCTTGTTGGGGCGACAACGCGCATGGGGTTGCTCACAACCCCCTTGCGCGACAGGTTTGGTATCCCCACGCGGCTTGAGTTTTATACAGAGGATGAGCTGCACCAGATTGTCACGCGCGGTGCACGTTTGATGGGTGCCCCTGCTGAGGATGCGGGCGCGCGCGAGATTGCAAAACGCGCCCGTGGCACCCCGCGTATCGCAGGGCGACTTTTGCGGCGCGTGGTTGATTTCGCGGTTGTTGATGGCGATGGAACGGTGACCCAAGCGATTGCTGATATGGCGCTTAATCGGTTGCAGGTCGATCTGCTTGGGCTGGATAGCGCGGACCGTAGGTATTTGCAATTGATCGCAGAAAGCTACGCGGGTGGCCCTGTCGGGGTTGAAACCCTCTCAGCGGCGTTATCCGAAAGCCGCGATAGTCTTGAGGATGTGATCGAACCCTATTTGCTGCAAAAGGGGCTGATCCAAAGAACGCCGCGCGGGCGCATGCTGGCGCAAGCCGCTTGGCAGCATTTGGGGATCGCGCCACCAAAATCACAGGTTGATCTCTTTGACTGATACTTTGGACAACGCAGTAAACCCGCAAGACATCGCGCCGTTTTTCACGCGCAAGGGTGGCCAGTATCTCTGTGCTCGTTGGGGCCGTCCGATTGTGCCTGTGGTGTTCGGCGTGGATGAGACCACGCTTGCGGTGTTTAAAGGCGCGATTGAGGCTGTTGTCACACTCGCCGGGCACCAAATGGCCGAGACTGATCCAGAGCTTGGTGCCAATCTGATGGTGTTTTTCTGCCAAGACTGGGATGAGCTGACAGACGTGCCGCATTTGGAAAAGCTGTTGCCTGACCTGCGCGATCTTGTGGCGCGACTGAAAACGGCAGACGCCAACCAATACAGGATTTTCCGGTTTGATGAACAGCGCGCAATTCGCGCGGCCTTTGTGTTTATCCGTATGGATGCCCATCTGAGCGAGATCGGTGCAGATACGCTTGCGCTCTCACAAGCGGTACAAGTGATTTTGCTCTGGTCTGATCAGGCTTTTGATACCCAGCCGCCGCTTGCGCACATCAATGGCACAACAGTTTTGCACCCGCAGATCGCAGCGATTATTCGTGCTGCCTATGATCCGGTGATGCCTGCGGTTGCCACAGATGAAAGCCACGCCATGCGATTGGCTGCGCGTATAGGAGCACTGCAATGACCAAGCAGGCTTTGCCCCATGAGCTGCCCGTGCGGGTCTATTACGAAGACACGGATATGGCTGGGATCGTCTATTACGCCAATTATCTCAAATATATTGAACGTGGCCGGTCCGAACTGGTGGCAGAGCTGGGGCTCGATCAAAATGCGATGCGCGATGCAGGTGTTGTCTTTGCTGTGACGCGGGTCGAGGCCGATTATTTGATGCCAGCACGCCTGGGCGATCAATTATGCGTGCGTACGACCCATCATGCGCAATCGCCTGTGCGCTGGACCTTTGATCAATCCGTATGGCGCGATGATTTGCTGTTATTCGCGGCAAAAGTCACTGCCGTCTGCATGACAACAGCAGGCAAACCAACACGTTTGCCAGCGGAAC
>CAKMZE010000031.1:14403-16613 GCA_929200295.1 uncultured Alphaproteobacteria bacterium | reverse complement strand
GAACTTCGCCGACATTTATCTGCGCAGCAGTGAATTTCTAATCACAAGTGACCTTTGAGGTTGGATTTTCCTTAGGTTATAAGCTAAAGTTTTCATAACAGAGCCCACCAATGGGCCAAAGAGCAGAGCAGGTAGATGGAAGCAGCAACCGACTTTACGATGTGGGCCCTTTTTGCCCGCGCTACGATTACCGTTAAATTGGTGATGATCATGCTGATCGCCGCATCAGTTTGGTGCTGGGCGGTGATCATTGACAAAATCATGCAATACCGCCGTGCCCGCAAAGAGGCCGCGACTTTTGACCGCGCGTTTTGGTCGGGCGAGCCATTGGACCAGCTCTTTGATCAGATTGGCGCAAACCCAAAGGGACAGAGTCAACGGATATTTGCGGCTGGGATGATTGAATGGCGTAGGTCACATAAACAAGATGGCGGTCTCATCGCAGGTGCGCAGGCGCGGATCGATAGATCGATGGACGTGGCAATCGCAAAAGAAGCCGCCAATTTGCAAAAGGGCCTGCCTGTGCTGGCCACCGTGGGCTCAACCGCACCATTTGTTGGGCTTTTCGGCACGGTCTGGGGCATCATGAATGCCTTTATCGAAATTGCCGAGGCGCAAAATACCAACCTTGCTGTTGTGGCACCCGGCATCGCAGAGGCGCTTTTGGCCACGGGCCTTGGCCTATTGGCTGCGATCCCAGCGGTTATTTTTTATAATAAGTTAAGTGCCGATAGCGACCGGGTAATCGCAGGCTACGAGGCCTTTGCGGATGAGTTTGCAACGATCCTAAGCCGCCAGTTGGATAGCTGATATGGGGGCGGGCGTCATGAAATCTGGGGATGCAGGCGGGGCGCGGCGCCGCCGCAGGCGCGCATCACGCACCCAACCCATGGCCGAGATTAACGTCACCCCGTTTGTGGATGTGATGTTGGTACTCTTGATCATCTTTATGGTAGCCGCGCCATTGCTAACGGTCGGTGTACCTGTGGAACTCCCCAAAACAGCTGCGAATGCATTGCCCACAGATGAGGAAGAACCGCTCACAGTGACCCTCACGGCTGAGGGCAAAGTGTTGATCCAAAACACCGAGACTGCGGCGGCTGAGCTGGTTTCCAAACTACAAGCGATCGCAGCAGAGCGAGACTCTGACAGGATTTATCTGCGCGCTGACGGCGCAAATGCTTGGACCCAAGTGGCCGAGATCATGGGCGCGCTCAACGCAGGTGGATTTTCGAATATCGGTTTGGTGACAGATATTGCTGAGCCCGGTGCAGCATTAGGGAATTAATCCGCAATGGTGTATTCGCCCGGCACAGTGATTTCCGGTATTGGTCATGTGGGGCTTATCGGGTGGCTCATTCTTGGATGGGGCTTTCAGGCAGAGCCTTTGCCATTTGAAATTTCTGAGATTTCGGTCGTATCGGCTGCGGAATACGAAGCGCTTGTCGCGTCAACAACGCCAGACCCGGACCAGACAGAGCCTCTTGCGCCAACACCACCAACTGAAACAGCAACACCGCAGGTGCCGGCACCCGCGGATGCGCCAGAAGCGCCTGTCGTGCCAGAGCCTGTTGTGGAGCCAGAGCAAGACACAGCGCTCAGCGATGTGCCCTTACCAATCCCAGCGCCTGATATGCCCGAGATCGAGAACGCGCCTGTGGCCCCCGTCGCCCCTGCCGCCGCACCTGATTTGCCGCCATCTTCGCAGCCACAAGAACGCCAAGCAGACCGCATTGCCGCAACGCCTCAGGCTCTGCCGCCGCCAGATGCAGAAGATGCGGCCGTTGTCCAAGACAGCGCAGCGCCAGATCAACCCGCACCCGAGGCGCCGCAAGAAGACCCAGTTGAGGCCGCAGCACCAGAAGAAACCGCAACTCAGATTGTCGAAGAAGACGCCGTTCCCGCAGGCGCTGTCACAACATCGTTGCGCCCATCTGCGCGACCCAATAGACCAACCCCGGCACCGCAACCCACAACAGATACAGCGGTTGAGGATGTGCTTAATGAAGTCGTTGATGCGCAAACCAATACAAGCGCCCCACAAGGACCGCCTTTGTCTGGGTCCGAGCGGGATGGCTTCCGTGTTGCCGTGAACCGATGCTGGAATGTTGACCCCGGATCGGTCGCGGCACGCGTGACGATTGAGGTCGGGTTCTCGCTCGATCAAAATGGGCGGATCGTTGGCGCGCTGCGACTCGAGAGTGCCAGTG
>CAKMZE010000031.1:3618-14393 GCA_929200295.1 uncultured Alphaproteobacteria bacterium | reverse complement strand
CGGCAAGACGTGCGATTTTACGCTGTCAGACACAAAACGGTTATGACCTTCCTGCAGAGAAATATGATCATTGGAAAGACGTGATCATCACCTTTGACCCGTCAGGAATGAGACTGCGATGACCCCGGTTGCCCGAAAATGCGCAAAGCTTTGCCATGCCATGTCTTTTGTCTTTGGCATTGTACAAAAGATGCGTAAACAAGGCTGCGCGACAAGACCAAGGATGCGATAGAGATGACACGATTGCTGAACCTATTGATAACGGCATTTTTGCTGGTGCTTTTGGCACCTGTTGTGCAGGCACAAAACGGGCCGCTGCGGATTACAATTACAGACGGTGTGATTGAGCCGATCCCTTTTGCAGCCCCTGTGTTTGAGGCAGAGACCGATGCCGCAGGGCAGGCCGCGCGCGACATCACAAGCGTGCTTGCACAGGATTTGCGTGGCACCGGACTTTTCCGTGAGATCCCTCAGCAGGCCTTTATCAGTACGGTCAGCAGTTTTACGCAAACCATTGCTTATGCTGATTGGCGGGCTATCAATGCGCAGGCCTTGGTCACAGGTGCTGTCTCTGTGTCTGGTGATCAGCTGACGGTGAAATTCCGGCTTTATGATGTGTTCTCGGGCGAGGAACTGGGTGGCGGGCAGCAGCTCGTTGGCACTGTGAACGGTTGGAGGCGCATTGCCCATAAGGTTGCAGATGTGGTCTATGGTCGGATCACGGGGGAGGGCGGCTATTTTGATAGCCGCGTTGTGTTCGTGGGCGAAACCGGCACAAAGGGGAACCGGCTCAAGCGGCTCGCCATTATGGATTACGATGGGGCCAATATTCAGTTTTTAACAGATTCATCGGCGCTCGTGCTTGCGCCGCGGTTCAGCCCCACAGGCGACCGAGTGCTTTACACATCATACGAAAGCGGTTTTCCACGGATCAACGTGCTTGATGTCGCCTCTGTTGGGCGGCAACAGCTACAAACGGCTCCGGGAGAAATGTCGTTTTCGCCGCGGTTTTCGCGGGATGGGCGTGAGGTGATCTATAGCCTCGCCAATGGTGGTAATACTGACATTTGGCGCACAGATTTGGGCAGTGGGGAGCATACGCGCCTGACAAATGCACCATCAATTGAAACGGCCCCTTCCTTTAGCCCAGATGGCAGCCAGATCGTTTTTGAGAGCGACAGATCCGGGACACAGCAGCTCTATATTATGCCTGCAAGCGGGGGGAACGCGCAGCGTATCTCGTTTGGTGAGGGGCGGTACGGCACGCCTGTTTGGTCCCCGCGCGGTGACCTCGTCGCATTTACAAAACAAAATGCAGGGCGGTTTCACATTGGCGTGATGCGCATTGATGGATCAGAAGAACGGCTGCTCACAGCCAGCCAATTAGACGAAGGCCCCAGCTGGTCGCCAAACGGGCGCGTGATTATGTTCACACGCGAAACCCTAGGCGCATCAGGGGCTTCGACGTTGTATTCTGTGGATATCGCAGGGCGAAATTTGCAACCTGTGCAGCTGCGCGGCGGCGCGTCTGATCCGTCATGGGGGCCATTGCAACCGTAACCTTCCGTAACGCGGGTTGAATTCCCTTATGCACAAAGCCGTGCTATTGTCATTTTA
Source organism: uncultured Alphaproteobacteria bacterium (assembly GCA_929200295.1). GTDB lineage: Bacteria > Pseudomonadota > Alphaproteobacteria > Rhodobacterales > Rhodobacteraceae > Yoonia. Next base: position 12,776 of record CAKMZE010000031.1, on the reverse strand, counting down.
AAAGAGCCAATAAGAACAGGAAACTGACAGATGAAAATATGGACAAAATTGGCGTTTACAGGCGCATTGGTGGCGATGTCTGCGTGTACAAACCCAGATCGTTTTAGCAATCCAAGTGATGATGATGTTGCAGGCTTGGGCCAAGGCGTGACAGGTCAAACAGGCGTGAGTGACCCCACAAGCCCCCAGTATTTTAGCCAAACAATCGGGGATAAGGTGCTCTTTGTCGTTGATAGTGCGTCGTTGACAGCCGCTGGGCAGCAGACCTTAGACGGGCAGGCGCAATGGTTACAGACCAACGTAAATTACCGCGCGATCATCGAAGGCCACGCGGATGAGCAAGGCACACGTGAATATAACCTTGCACTTGGTGCGCGCCGCGCGAATGCCGTGCGTGAATATCTCGTGTCAAAAGGCATCGATACAGGGCGTTTGCAGACGATCAGCTATGGTAAGGAACGCCCATCTGCGGTCTGCGCCGCGGAAAGTTGCTATTCACAAAACCGCCGTTCTGTCACCGTGATCTCGGTTGCTGGTCTCAACTCTTAAAGGTGGCGTTAATGTTCGCACGTTTTGTCATCATATCAATCGTTGCGCTGTTGTTGCCTGTGTCAAGCATGGCGCAGGACGCGGCAACATTGGCAGATATTCGTCAGCAGTTGACGGTTCTTTATGGCGATGTGCAGCGGTTGCGAACAGAGCTATCAACAACAGGCGGTCTGAGCACAGGAACGGCTGGCAACACACCGTTAGAACGGCTCAACTCGATTGAAACGCAGCTTCAACGGCTTACCGCGAAAACCGAAGAGCTTGAGTTTCGTGTGAACCGCGTTGTTAAAGATGGAACGAACCGTGTGGGTGATCTTGAGTTCCGTCTTTGCGAGCTAGAGAGCACCTGCGATATTAGCCAGTTGGGTGATACACCGTCCTTGGGTGGGGATGATCATCTGGCGGCTACGCCTGTCACAGATCCCGCGCCTGCCGATACTGGACCTGCGCTTGCTGTTGGTGAGCAAGGCGATGTTGCGCGGGCGCAGGCCGCTTTGACCGCAGGTGATTTTCAAACTGCGGCAGATATTCTGGCAGGGTTTCAAGCAACTTATCCAGGGTCGCCTCTTGCACAAGAGGCTGCGATTTTGCGCGGTGATGCGCTCGCGGGGCTTGGCGCTCAGGCTGATGCGGCACGCGCTTATCTCAGCGCGTTTTCGGATAATCCACAGGGGCTTACTGCGCCTGAGGCTTTATTTAAGCTCGGGCGCGCCTTGGGCGGGATTGGGCAAACCCAAGATGCGTGTGTGACATTGGCAGAGGTCGGCATAAGGTTCCCCGGCAATCCAACTGTGCTTGAGGCGCAATCGGCGATGCGCAACTTGGGATGCAGCTAGGGGCGCATAAAGGCGCTTTGTCCGATGCCGATTGCGCGAGCCTACAAACGGATTTTCGCGCAGAATTTCCAAAAGGTATACCACAAAGGATTGCTATTGCTGTTTCAGGCGGGGGCGACTCTATGGCGTTGTTACACCTTGCTTATGAAGCGGCAAGGGATCACCAAACAGAGATTTTTGCTCTCACCGTTGATCATGGGTTGCGCGCTGAAAGCGCGGATGAAGCGCAGATGGTGGCAGGGTTTGCAAAGGCGTTGGGCGTGCCGCATGTCACGTTGCAATGGCAACGTGAGGGGACCGCAGGTAATCTATCAGCGCAGGCCCGCACTGGCCGCTACGCTGCAATCGCCGCATGGTGCCGGCAGAACGATGTTGGCCACGTCTTGCTTGGCCATACACGCGATGATCAGGCGGAAAATTTCATCATGCGCTTAGCGCGTAGATCAGGCCCGGATGGGCTGGCAATGATGCCGCAACGGTTTGAAAGAGACGGGGTCGCTTGGCAGCGTCCGTTGTTAGCGATGCGTCGTGAGACGTTGCGGGCTTATTTGCACCATCACAACATTGCATGGATCGAAGACCCAACCAATGAAGACGCGCGCTATGAACGTGCGCGGGTGCGCAAGGCGATGGATGTTCTTGATGGTCTGGGCATTGATCAAGATGCTTTGCTCGATGTCAGTCAGGCAATGTCGCATACCCGTGAGGCGCTTGCGCAGGTTTCAAACAGCTATATGGCCGCGCGTGTCAGCTTGGATCGCGGGGATTTGATTTTCCGCACTGAGGGGGGGGATGATATTCCACGCGATATTTTGCGACGGATTTGGTCGCGGATGCTACAACGGATGGGTGGGCATGCCTACCCGCCGCGTGCGGGCAAGCTAGATACGTTGCTTGATGCATCGCAAGATATGCCCAGAACGCTCACGCTTGCGGGCTGCCAAATCACTCGTGAGGTTGGAAACTGGCGCATCAGCCGCGAATATCAGGCTGTGCGTGATCAGACCTGTGCCACAAAGGATGTTTGGGACGATAAGTGGGTTCTTTCTGGCCCGCATGATTCTGAACTACAGATCAAAGCATTGGGCCCTATTGGCCTGCGCGTATGCGCTGATTGGCGTGAAACAGGCCTGCCGCGCGCATCTTTGCTCGCATCACCTGCGGTTTGGCAGCGTGACACCTTGATTGCCGCGCCACTGGCAGATAAAACCGCCGAATGGACGGCAAAGATTAAAGCTGATTTTCATCATTCGCTGCTTATGCATTGAAGATCGGCGCAGAGCCTCTATTTTAGAAGAAACGATTTGCGCGACTCTCTTGCGCGCATTGTCCTGCATTAAAGGAGTTTCCCCTTGGGTAACGCACGTAATCTTGTTTTTTGGGTTGTTCTGTTTCTTCTGGTTTTGGCCTTGTTTAATGTGTTTAGTGGCAGTCAGTCGTCGGTTGCATCAAATACAAAAAGCTATTCAGAGTTTGTGAGTGCTGTTGATAGTGGCACTGTTAGCCAGGTTATCCTAGATGGTGAACAACTGCGCTACCGGGGAACCGATGGGCGCGATTACCTGACCATTATGCCCAAAGATGCTGAAGTTACCGCAATGCTGATCGATAAAGGCATCCCAATTCAGGCGACAAGTCAAGAAACATCGCTCTTGCAGTCGTTCATCGTGAGCCTCTTGCCGTTCCTCTTGCTTATCGGTGTGTGGATTTACTTCATGAACCGTATGCAGGGCGGTGGCAAAGGTGGCGCCATGGGCTTTGGCAAATCAAAGGCCAAGCTTCTAACCGAAAAGCAGGGGCGCGTCACGTTTGATGAGGTCGCTGGCATTGATGAAGCGAAAGAAGAGCTCGAAGAGATTGTTGAGTTTTTGCGCAATCCGCAAAAATTCTCTCGTTTGGGTGGTAAAATCCCAAAGGGCGCTTTGCTTGTAGGCCCTCCGGGCACTGGTAAAACGCTTCTCGCACGGGCGATTGCGGGCGAGGCTGGCGTGCCGTTCTTTACGATCTCGGGCTCAGATTTTGTTGAGATGTTTGTTGGCGTCGGCGCGAGCCGGGTGCGCGATATGTTTGAACAGGCCAAAAAGAATGCGCCTTGTATTGTGTTTATCGATGAGATTGACGCAGTCGGGCGTTCGCGTGGTGCCGGTTACGGCGGCGGGAATGAACGCTCAACCAGCTTTTAGTTGAGATGGACGGATTTGAGGCGAACGAGGGTATTATCATCGTTGCAGCGACCAACCGCCCTGATGTTCTCGACCCTGCGCTGTTGCGCCCCGGTCGTTTTGACCGTCAGGTGCAGGTGCCGAACCCAGATATCAAAGGCCGTGAAAAGATCCTGTCGGTCCATGCCCGCAAGGTGCCATTGGGCCCCGACGTTGATTTGCGCATTATTGCGCGCGGCACGCCCGGGTTCTCGGGCGCTGATCTTGCGAACCTTGTGAACGAAAGCGCGCTCATGGCGGCGCGGCGCGGCTTGCGGTTTGTCACCATGACAGATTTCGAAAGCGCCAAGGATAAGGTCATGATGGGCTCAGAGCGGCGCAGCATGGTGATGACCGAAGATGAGAAAAAGCTCACCGCTTATCACGAAGCGGGTCACGCGATTGTGGGTCTGAATGTGCCGCAACATGACCCAATTCATAAGGCGACGATCATTCCACGTGGCCGCGCGTTGGGTCTTGTACTGTCATTGCCAGAACGCGATCAGCTGTCGGTGAGCTACACAAAATACACATCAAAGATCGCGATGGCGATGGGTGGTAAAGTCGCGGAAGAGCTGATTTTTGGCGCTGAGAATGTCACCTCTGGTGCGACCTCGGATATTCAACAGGTGTCAAGAATTGCCCGTGCGATGGTCACACAATTCGGCTTTTCAGATAAGATTGGTCATATTGATTACGCCAATGAACAGCAAAGCTATTTGGGCAGCTACGGTGGCGGAACCAACCATTCGGCGGAAACACAAAAGCTGATCGATGAAGAGGTGCGCCGCTTTATCGATGAGGGATATGCAACAGCCAAGAAAATTCTCACTGATAAGGCGGATGATCTTGAGCGTCTTGCGCAGGGCCTGCTGGAATATGAGACGCTCACAGGCAATGAGATCCAAAAAGTGATCGCAGGTGAGGCGCTTAATCGTGGTGATGACGATGCCGATGACACACCTGCATCTGGCGGTAGCTCGCTGGCGGCTGTGCCAAAAACAAAGCCAAAGAAGCCTAAAAAACCCGGTTCTGATCTCGCCCCTGATCCTGCGACCTAAGGTACTTTGAATGCCTGCTCTTACGCCTACGGATATCTACGGTGAAATCATTTGGCTTGGGCGCGTTCCACCAGAAAGTGGTTTGCGCGCTATCGCAGAAAACGAGCTGCGTTTAACCTACGCGGGGCCCGAGGGCGAGGCCCATGCTGGTCTGACCCGGCCGTCTTGCGCGCGTGTTACAGCGCAATGGCCCAAAGGCACCGAGATCAGGAATGTCAGGCAGCTTTCTGTGATCTCGCAAGAAGAGCTTGATCAGATTGCAAAAACCTGTGGTCTGGACCAACTGGACCCGCGGCTATTGGGGGCCAGCGTTGTCGTCAAAGGTATCCCTGATTTCTCTCACGTGCCGCCTTCATCGCGGCTACAGGGGACAGATGGCACAACGATTGTAATCGACATGCAAAACCGCCCCTGCATCTACCCGGGGCAAGAGATCGAGGCCGATCATCCCGGCCATGGTGCGCGGTTTAAGACAGCGGCCAAAGGCATGCGTGGCGTGACAGCTTGGGTTGAGCACGAGGGTGTTATACGCTGCGGCGACATGCTGCGCCTACATGTGCCCGATCAAAAGGCGTGGATGGCGTAAAGCTACGCGTTCGTCAGGTTTCCCATCAGAAACGCATCTGCGATATCCCGACGATTCCTGCTAATAATATGTCGTAATCGCGGACCATTCTTTGCAGTGACGCCGCTAGAAGCGGTTGAGACGTCAAAATCCCGCCCTTGTTGGGCGGATGCGATCCAGGAAAGTCATTATGAGCTATAAAACTGATATCGAAATCGCCCGCGAAGCGCAAAAGCGCCCGATCCAAGAGATCGGAGCCAAGCTGGGCATTGGGAGTGATGATCTACTGCCCTATGGCCATGATAAGGCTAAGCTATCGCAGTCGTTCATCGATTCTGTACAAGACCGCCCAAATGGTAAGCTGGTCTTGGTCACAGCGATTAACCCAACACCTGCGGGTGAGGGTAAAACCACGACGACTGTTGGTCTTGGGGATGGTCTGAACCGGATCGGTAAAAAAGCTGCCGTTTGTATCCGCGAAGCCTCGCTCGGGCCAAACTTTGGCATGAAGGGTGGCGCTGCCGGTGGTGGCATGGCGCAAGTTGTGCCGATGGAAGACATGAACCTGCATTTCACAGGCGATTTCCATGCGATCACATCTGCGCATAACCTGCTGGCTGCGATGCTGGATAACCATGTGTATTGGGGCAACGCGCTTGAGATTGATATCCGCCGCGTTGCGTGGCGTCGTGTGCTAGACATGAATGATCGCGCGTTGCGTCAGATCAACGTGAACCTTGGTGGTGTGGCAAATGGCTTCCCACGTGAGGCAGGTTTTGACATTACGGTTGCCTCTGAGGTGATGGCGATTTTGTGCCTTGCGAAGAACCTTGAGGATCTGCAAGAGCGTCTTGGCAATATGATTGTTGCTTATCGTCGCGACCGCAGCCCTGTGTTCTGCCGCGATATCAAGGCAGACGGCGCGATGACCGTGTTGCTCAAGGATGCGATGCAGCCAAATCTGGTGCAAACGCTTGAAAATAACCCCGCGTTTGTGCACGGTGGGCCATTTGCGAATATCGCGCATGGCTGTAACTCGGTCACAGCGACCACGACAGCGTTGAGAATCGCAGAGTACGTGGTGACTGAGGCAGGATTTGGTGCCGATCTGGGCGCGGAAAAATTCCTGAACATCAAATGCCGCAAGGCGGGCTTGGCCCCCGATTGTGTGGTGCTTGTCGCGACCGTGCGCGCCATGAAAATGAACGGCGGTGTTGCGAAGGCGGATCTTGGTGCTGAAAACGTCGCTGCAGTTCAAAGCGGCTGTGCGAACCTCGGACGCCACATTGGCAATCTGAAATCCTTTGGCGTGCCAGTGGTCGTTGCGATCAACCATTTTGTCACGGACACAGACGCGGAAGTGCAAGCGGTCAAAGATTATGTGAAAACACAAGGCTCAGAAGCGGTGCTGTCGCAGCACTGGGAATTTGGCTCAAAAGGCTCAGAAGAGCTGGCAAAGAAAGTCGCCGAGGTTGCCGAAAGCGGCGTGTCAAACGTTGCACCAATTTATCCAGATGAGATAAGCCTCTTTGATAAGATTGATACGATCGCAAAGCGGATCTATCACGCGGATGAAGTGATCGCGGATCAAAAGATACGCACGCAGTTGAAAGACTGGGAAGAGCAGGGCTACGGCAATCTGCCGATCTGTATGGCAAAAACGCAGTATAGTTTCTCAACTGATCCGACATTGCGCGGCGCACCAACGGGGCATACTGTGCCTGTCCGCGAAGTGCGGTTGAGCGCAGGCGCGGGCTTTGTTGTGGTGATCTGCGGAGAGATCATGACAATGCCTGGTCTGCCACGGGTGCCTTCTGCTGAGGCGATCCATTTGAATGCTGACGGCCAGATCGAAGGCTTGTTCTAAAATTTGGGATGGGGCGACGCGCGTGCAAGCACGACGCCCCACCCACCATCCCGTATTATCACCAAATGACCAAGGATCTGCGTAATGACAGCGACAGTGATTGACGGCAAAGCCTTTGCCGCGACAGTGAGAGAAAAAGTTGTGAACCATGTTGCGCGTCTCAAGGCAGACCATGATCTCACGCCAGGTTTGGCTGTTGTTCTTGTTGGTGAAGACCCGGCAAGCCAGGTTTATGTCCGTTCAAAAGGCAAGATGACCGTTGAGGTCGGTATGAACTCTTTCGAACATAAGCTGGATGTGGATACATCTGAGGCGGATTTGTTGAAAGTGATTGCGGATCTGAATGCAGACCCAACGGTGCATGGAATTCTTGTGCAATTACCACTACCTGACCATTTGGACAGTGATCTTGTGATTAACTCAATTGACCCTGCGAAGGATGTCGATGGCTTTCACATTTCGAACGTGGGCCTCTTGGGTACGGGGCAGAAATCAATGGTGCCATGCACGCCCTTAGGATGTTTGATGATGTTGCGTGATCATCATGGGAGTATATCTGGTATGAACGCTGTTGTTGTTGGCCGTTCAAACATTGTGGGCAAACCGATGGCGCAGCTTTTGTTGAATGATAGCTGTACCGTGACGATTGCCCATAGCCGCACGCAAGACCTGCCGGGTGTTGTGAAACAGGCTGATATCGTTGTCGCGGCGGTGGGTCGGGCTGAGATGATCCCCGGTGATTGGATCAAAGAGGGGGCCACGGTGATTGATGTGGGCATTAACCGCGTTGATGCGGGGCTTAAGGATGATGGCACGCCCAAGACACGGCTTGTGGGCGATGTGCATTATGACAGCTGTGCCGCTGTGGCCGGGGCGATTACGCCTGTTCCTGGCGGTGTCGGGCCGATGACGATTGCCTGTTTGCTGGCCAATACAGTGACAGCCTGTAGCCGTGCGGCGGGACTGCCAGAACCTGAAGGTTTGACAGCTTAAACGGTGCTATACCGGGCAAGCGATAGACTTTTTTCCTGTTAAAACAGCGATAAGCGGGGTTTGGAACTGTGCTTTCAGTACGTCTGAGCGCAGGCTTAAGCCGCCTGTGTATGCCCCAAATGCGGGCATGATCAGCCTATTGTGATCATAAGCAAAGCAGGGTCTTTGCGGCCCTGTGCCTGCAAGGCCAAATTTGGGGTGATAATGCCCAGAAATTTCTGCTGATGTATTTGCCTGAGCGATATGCCGGAATGTCAGCCCGTCAGTATGATAGCTGTCGCAATATATGCCGGGGATATGTGTTGGGGTTGGATCATGGTTGCCCTCGATCCAAATCCACTCGCGCCCCTTTTGAAGCTCTGTCAGCAGATTGATGTTCTGCTCGGAGAGAGCACCCGCCGCCGCAAGGTCATCAAAGCTATCGCCGAGACAAATGACAACACGTGGATTGGTTGACGTAATCTCTCGTGTCAGCTTTGTAAGGGTTTCTTCGGTTTCATAAGGCGGCACTAAGACGCCTGTTCTTCGTGCTATCCGCTGTGACTTTCCAAGGTGTAAATCTGAGACGCAGAGGGTTTCTTGCGCTGGCAGATATAATGCTCCGCAAGGGCGGGCATGGAGTGTTACATCGCAAAACTGAAAGATATGGCTGCTCATTACGAAAGATACCGTGCATGAAGTTGAAAAATGACAATTATCCTATTCAAGGGGCAGCCCCGTGTTGGCCATCAGAGCACTGGCGGCCTGTTCTAATATCTTCTCTTGCGCGGCTCCGGCAATAGGCACACAGCCTACTTCGAGGAAAAGTGGTGCGGAAAGTGGTGTGATGCGATCAAGTTGCATATGTGTAACTTTGCCACTGGTACGGATCAACATTTCTTCGATGCGGCCAAAATCGACAAGCCCACGCATCGCCTCTTCGCGAGTAATTTGTAACATGAGATGATCGGGGTCGTATTTTGAAAGCGTGTCATAAAGAATATCACTAGAGAATGTGGCTTGACGGCCGGATTTGCGGGCCTGTGGCAGGTTCCGTTCAATCAGCCCGGCAATTGTTGCGGATGTTCGAAAAGTACGCTTCATCAC
>CAKMZE010000031.1:0-3608 GCA_929200295.1 uncultured Alphaproteobacteria bacterium | reverse complement strand
CCATTGATCTAACCCATCACGCAAGTTCTCAGGTTTAAACAAGGGGGCCGGATCTGTAACCGGATCAAGCCCCCAGATCATCGTTGCGTAATCTGTGGCGACAAATCCCAAAGGATTTAGATTAAGGTTTTCCATGCGCTGTGTGAGCAAAAGCCCCAGTGTTTGCTGGGCATTACGGCCGGCAAATCCATAACAAACCGTATATTCGCGGCTTTCATATGAGAAGCTTTCCACCAAAATCCGCTCAGCTGTTGGCAGTTGCGAAATGTCACGCTGCATGGCGAGCCAGTCAGCTGTATGGTCTGGCAATTGCGGCCAATTGGATTGTTGAAACATCCGCAAAATACGTTGGCTCAATTGCGTCGAGGTTGCAAATTTAGTGCCATAAAAGGTGGCGACTTTGGGGGTTTTCGACGCATCGCGCGTAACTTCAACCCGCATATCGCGTAGCCTATCATAGCGCACAATTTGGCCGCCGATCAGAAACGTATCACCGGGGGTGAGCGTCGCGGCAAAGGCCTCTTCAACCTCGCCTAAGTTTTTAAAGCTGCCTTTCCAGCTGACTTTGAGCGTATCGATGTCTTGGATCGTGCCGATATTCATACGAATACGCTGTGCTGCGCGTGGATCGCGTAGCTGCCAAGTCCCATCAGGGTTTTGTAAGAGCCGCCGCCATTTATCATAGGCGCGCAGAACATAGCCGCCGGTCGCACAAAAATCGAGGCAGGCGTCAAAAGCTTCGCGTGTGAGGGTGCGGTAGGCGCCAACACTGGTCACTTCGGTAAAAAGCGCATCTGCACCAAAGGGACCAGCGCAGGCGGCGATCAAAATGTGCTGACAGAGCACGTCGCGCGGGCCTGCGCATCAAGGTCGCGGGCTTTTGCGGCCTCTAACGCGGCAACGCATTCGACGACCTCGAACCGATTGGCAGGCACGAGTAAGGCCTTGGAGGGTGCGTTATAGCGGTGGTTCGCGCGACCAATGCGCTGCACGAGACGTTTTACATTCTTAGGCGCACCGACTTGGATAACCAGATCAACGTCACCCCAATCGATCCCAAGATCGAGGCTCCCTGTACAAACGATTGCACGCAATTGACCTGCGACCATGGCGGCCTCAACCTTTTCCCGTTGGCTGCGGTCGAGACTGCCATGGTGAATGCCAACAGGCAGATCATCAGTATTGGCCAGCCACAGGTTATGAAAAAAGATTTCGGCTTGCGCGCGGGTGTTATGAAAGATCAAAGTCGTTTTATGCGCTTTGATCTGTTCAAGGATCGTGGGGATCGCATAGCTGCCACCACCGCCAGACCAAGGCGGATGTTCGTCGGTCAGCAACATTTGGATTTCAGGATCAGGCCCAGGATCTGCGTGCAAAATAGGGCAGGGGTCTGGATGGCGCGCCAATTCATTGGCAATGGCTGCGGGGTCCTCGACGGTGGCAGAAAGACCGACACGGCGTAGGCCGGGCGCAAGGGTTTGCAACCGCCCCAAGGCGAGCATGAGTTGATCGCCACGTTTGCTTTCGGAAAGCGCATGGACTTCGTCGATGATCACCCGCTCTAAGCCTTTGAATATCCGCGGCGCGTCCTCGTAACTGGTGAGAAGGGCGAGACTTTCGGGGGTTGTCAGCAGAATATGCGGTGGGTCAGCGCGTTGGCGGCGCTTTTGCGTATAAGAGGTGTCGCCTGTGCGATCCTCAATGCGAATGGGCAGCGCCATGTCGGATACAGGGGTCAACAGGTTGCGTTTGATATCCGCAGCGAGCGCCTTGAGCGGTGACACATATAGCGTGTGCATGCCGTCATGCGTGCCGTCTGCAAGCTCGATAAGGGTTGGCAGAAAACCAGCAAGCGTTTTGCCGCCACCGGTCGGTGCGATGAGAAGTTGGGCAGGCGCGTCCTTTTGCGCGAGCATCTCCATCTGGTGCGGATGGACGTGCCAGCTGCGGTCCATAAACCAGAGTTGGAACTTATCAGGAAGCGCGATCATTTCATTAAGGTGACGCCTCTGTCTGCGGGGTCAAGTAGGAATGTGTTGTGGCTGCCACAGACGCAGCTTTACATACGGCCAGTCCCCAGACAACGCGATACCTGGGGGCCAGCCCCCTGACCCTTGGGATATTTGAAAACCTATGAAGCGAGAGGTACGTATTAGTGAATGATCTCTTCTTCTTTGACGAACATATTGCCCCATGCGCGGTCAATGAGTTCTGGAGTCATCTGGTAAGGGATCCCCTCAAACTCGCAGATTGAGATCATCTGATCAATCAAAAAGATAGGCTGATAATTGGCGTAGACGTTATCAATCTCAGGATATCTGTTGTTGAGAAGATGGATGAGCGTATCCTCATCAAGCGGCATCTTTTTCTTGCGCGCGACCATCGCAAAGATTTTCAGGAAGCCTTCTTGGTCAGGCCCATCGATTTTGATTTTGTAAAAGATACGGCGCAAGGCCGCTCTATCGAAAATCTCATTCGGGTGGAAGTTGGTTGAGAAGATCACCAATGTATCAAAGGGAACTTCGAACTTCTCACCTGATTGCAAGGCCAAAATATCTTTGCTTTCTTCCAATGGAACAATCCAACGGTTCACGAGCGTTTGTGGTGGCTCTACCTGTCGTCCAAGGTCGTCAACGATGAAGATGCCGCCAGTGGATTTCAATTGAAGCGGCGCCTGATAAGTCCGCGCTGTTTTGTTGTAAACAAGATCGAGCATTGAGACGGTCAATTCACCGCCTGTGATCACCGTGGGGCGTTCACAACGCACGTAGCGGGTATCATAGCGCCCTGATGTGCGGCGCAAGCTGTTTGGATCATCAACGTTGTCCTCGGCTGCGCTATGCACAATTGGATCATATACGGTAATCACCTGACCAGAATATTCAATGGCGCGGGGGACATAGATTTTATCACCAAGCGCATCGCGAATACCGTTCGAGATCGATGATTTACCGTTTCCTGGCGGGCCATACATCAAAATTGAGCGGCCGGCACCAACAGCTGGGCCAAGATTGCCAAGCAATTCTGGCGGTAAAATCAGATGCCCCATCGCTGAGGTCAATTGGTCGCGGGTCACGTGGATATTACGAATGGATTGGCGCTTCACCTGTTCTTGATAGATCGCCAGTGGGACAGGCATGGGGCCAAAGTATTCAGACTGAGTGAGCGCGTCTAACGCACGGGCTTTGCCAGCATCGGTAAGCTGATAGCCCATTTCATTGCCGCTGTTTGCGCTCATTGTACCTGTTGCCTCTAACAACAGCTGTGAACGTGCCAGATCAACGAGTTCTTGGGTCACAGGCACAGGGAGACAGATGACACGAGACAGATGCGTGACAAGATCAATATTCATGCGGAACATTGTTTTGATTAAGATATCCCGCATCATCGCCACGGGTAATTGCATTCCTGCAATGCCCTTTGGCGCGGGAGGGGACATCACATTACCAGTATGAACATTCATGACCTAAAGCCTGCGTAATTGTTATGCTAGCCTTGATCTCATGGTATTGTGGCGAAAAGATGCGTAAAATTGGGGAAAAATAGCGACAATCGCAAATTTACCGGATCATTATGACAATAACCAAGTAAAATATGAGCGTCATTGC
>CAKMZE010000030.1:15493-24314 GCA_929200295.1 uncultured Alphaproteobacteria bacterium | reverse complement strand
CGTTTAAAGCGCTTTTCACCCAAGGCATGGTGACACACGAGATTTATCAAACCACAGGCGATAAGGGGCGCCCGGTTTACCATCTGCCATCGGATGTCAAAGACGGTAAACTTGCCGATGGAACAGATGTAACGATTATCCCTTCTGCAAAGATGTCAAAATCGAAAAAGAATGTCGTCGATCCTGATGATATTCTGTCAACATATGGGGCAGATACGGCGCGTTGGTTTGTCTTGTCTGATAGCCCGCCCGAGCGTGATGTTGAATGGACGGCCTCGGGGGCTGAGGCGACATTTAAGCATATCAACCGGGTGCACCGCATGGCGGCTGAGATCGCAGCAATGGCTGATACGGGCCCACAAGCGGCAGATGCGGATCTGACCCGCGCGATGCATAAAACGATTGTGGATGTGACAAACGGCGTTGAATCCTTTGGTTTCAACGCGGCGATTGCAAAGCTTTATGGCTACACAGGTGTTATCGCGAAATCAAAAGCCGGGGCCGCTGCAAAGCGTGAGGCGGTGAAGACACTCGCGCAATTGATGGCCCCGATGACCCCGCATTTGTCCGAGGAAATATGGGCGTTGCTGGGTGGCAAAGGGCTGATCGTGAACGCACCATGGCCTGTTGCGGATGAAAGCATGCTTGTCGAAGAGACGATCACAATGCCAATCCAAATTAACGGCAAGCGTCGGTGTGAAATCGCCGTTACACCAGATATGCCAAAAGAAGAGATTGAAAAACTGGCCTTGGCGCAAGAACCTGTTGTTAGAGCGCTTGATGGCGCTGCACCGAAAAAGCTGATCGTTGTCCCAGGAAGGATTGTGAATATTGTTATATAATCATGTAAATACGTGGCCACGGCGCGGCGTTATTCTTGCTTTCTTTATGGTGGCGGGCTGTGGTTTTCAGCCACTTTATGCGCCGGGCAGCATTGGCGATGCGATTTATAACGACGTGCGCATCGATGCGCCGGACACTGTGCAGGGCTTTGTGCTGGCGCAGCGTCTTAAGGAACGATTGGGTCACGATGCAGACCTCGGCGCGCGCCTTACGCTATCGGTGCAGATGACATCGCAGCAAACCGCGGCAACAATCACAAGTGGGGGTGATACGACCCGATTTGATGTGACTGGCACGGCAAAATGGGTTCTTTCTGATGATATTCAGGGCGAGCAGCTTACGGGTGGCGGCACCGTGAATAACTTTACCAGTTATAGCACCACAGGCTCTACTGTTGCGACACAAACAGCGCGGGCTGATGCAGAGCGCAGGCTCGCTGTTATGCTCGCTGACCAGATTACGACGCAGCTCTTTCTTCAACTTGAGGATCAATGAAGCTTACCGGATCAGCCGCACAAGGGTATTTCCGCGCACCAGATGCGGGCCATGCTGGACTGCTGATTTTTGGCGCTGACCCCATGCGCGTGGCCGAAAAACGGCAACTGGTGATAACTGCGCTGGTCGGACCGCAGGGCGAGGAAGAGATGCGCCTGACACGGATGAACGGCGCTGATCTGCGCAAAGACCCTGCGATGCTCTTAGATGCGATTAAGGCGCAGGGGTTCTTTCCGGGGCACCGCGTTGTCTTTGTCGAAGAGGCAAGCGATAGTCTGACAAAGATCATTGATGCGGGTTTCATGGATTGGCAGCCGGGCGATGCGCAGGTGGTTGTCACCGCAGGACAGCTGACGGCAAAATCGAGCCTGCGTAAGGTGTTTGAAAACCACCGTAGTACTGTGTGTATCGGGCTTTATGATGATCCACCTAGTCGCGATGAGATTGCACAGGTCCTGCGAGATGCGCAGATTGAGACACCCTCAGGCGATGTTGAGAACGCAGTCTTTGCGCTGGCACAAAGCCTTGAGCCCGGGGATTTTCGCCAGACGATTGAAAAGCTGGGGCTTTATAAGCTGGGGGATAAGACGCCCCTTAGCATTGAGGACGTGATGGCCTGCGCGCCGCAATCGGCCGAGGTCGATATGGATGATGTGCTTGATACTGTCGCCTTTGGTCATGCGGATAAGATCGGCACGGTCTTGCGCAATCTTTATGCGCAAGGGGTGCAGCCAGTGACGTTGTGTATTGGCGCGATGCGGCATTTTCGGATGCTGCATGCGGTTGCGTCTGATCCCGCTGGCCCTCAGTCTGGTATTGGTCAGTTGCGACCGCCTGTTTTTGGGCCACGCCGAGATAAGCTAATGAGACAAGCCGGCGCATGGCGGCGTGATCGGCTCGAGCGGGCGCTGACGACTCTCACAGATACAGATTTGCAAATGCGGTCTGCGGGGGTGTCACCAGATCATGCGCTGATGGAGCGTGCTTTGATCCGCCTTGCAATGATGGCGCGGTCTTAATCCAATGGTATCAAAAGCAAAAAAGCAGGCCAGAGGCCTGCTTTTTCGTATTCATAGCGTCTAATATATTATTAGAAAGAAGCTGATGCAGCAACCAAAGCGCCGAGAACACCAAGAACAATAAGACCTGGTGAGATTGAGCCGCCCATTGCAGCTGGTGTGTCAACGATGACAACTGGCTCAGATGTTCCGACTGCTGGTGCAAGGCCGCCAGCGTTAGCAGCAGCGCCAGAAATTGCGATAGCAGCAGCTGCAGCGAGTGTAGTTGTAAGGCGCATGTTTCGTACTCCAAATTAAATGCACATTGTGGACGATCAACGTTTTTCTATCCACGTTGCTCTAAGATAACAAGTAACTAAATCGTCTGTGAATGTCAGTAGCCGATTTCGCAGGAGGCAGTTTTCCGCATATTTACAGCGGTGTCCACGAAAAAAACGTGAACGAGCTGCTGGAGCATGCGTATCCCCCTTATTTTATTGGTATATTGGTTAACGGCAACCTTTAGTACACAGGGTAAATGGACACGCTACATGGCTTATAAGGGTGCATGTTGGTGTTTTTTCATTCGCAAGTGGTGCAAGCAGGCAACAGTTAACAAGATATAAGTATCCATAAAATGCGCGATGATGCTCAAAAATAGGCAGAAAATGATTCTTTTGCGCCTTTATGATCAGATTACAGATGATGAATGTGGTGTATTTTGGGCGATATCAAGCAAACCGATTATTTAGTTTCTGTCTGTAACATGCGTTTATGATTATCTCGCATGCCCGTAAATTTATCTACTTTCCTGATCCATTAGATATCGCGCCTTCGCTAACCCGTGGGTTGATGCCATTGGGTGAGACGAATCTTGTCACAATCGAAAAAGACGGCGTTGATCGGCCTTTCTTTCAAGGTATGTCACCGCATGAGGCAGAATGGAGCTTTGATGCTTTGGGTCATGCATACCGCAGCTATATGCGCGTGACTCTCGTTGAAAACCCTTATGTACGCTTGGTGCGCTTATATGAAAAGATTAGTACGGATGATCCCTTTTGGGTTGCGCGTAGACAGGCAGGGCTTGGGCGGCGTGATTTCACAAGTTGGCTTGCCTCTATACAGCAAAATGGCCCCGGGGCCGCTGGAAAACATGGGCCACGGTGGCGACGCTACGCGGCCTGGAGCGCGAAAGCATGGTGTGGCGATCACATTAGCCATGTTGTCCGCGCCGAAGCCATTGAGGATGACCTAGAGCCTGTCTTACGAATCTTAGGTGTGGCGCCTGCCTTTGATACGGGTTTTACGCGCTATGAAAAGCCTGACCAATGGCAGCAGTATTATACTGAAAAAGCCACACAGATCGTTCAGGAACGTTATGCGTGGGATCTCGCGCAATATGGCTATGCGACATCAATGCAGCATGTGGATTAATCACCCTGATATTAGCGCAAATGATTCGCAGCAGCACGTCCTGCTAATCGTCCTGTCGCAAGACATGCGGTGATCAAATAGCCGCCCGTCGGGGCTTCCCAATCAAGCATTTCGCCAGCACAGAACACGCCGGGGTGCGAATGAAGCATCAAGCTGTCATTCATCGCAGAAAATCGCAGCCCGCCCGCTGTGGAAATAGCTTCGTCCAATGGGCGTGGTCCTTGGTGCAAGACGGGCAAGTTCTTTAGCAATGGCGCTAGGTCGCTTGGGAACGGGCGGCCCCATTCGGAAAGCAGCGCAAAGCGCACTGGATCAAGCCGTAAGGTTTTGCGCAAATATGTCGAAAGGCTTGCTTTCCCACGGGGTTTCGCAAGGGCTGCACGTAGTTTTGTAAGCGGCCAATCTGGTAACAGATCAAGCGTGAGCGCAGCACCCTCGCGGATAGCGCGCGACACGGCATATATACCGCCGCCCTCAAGACCACGCTCTGATATGATGCATTCGCCGCGCGATCGTTGACCGTTTACGTATAGACCGATGCCTTTGATCGGCGTTCCAAAGTGGCGCGTCATATGGGGGGACCAATCAACCTGAAACCCCATGTTTGCGGGGGCAAAGGGCTGAGTATCTGTTATCCATTGTGCCCATTGCCCGTTTGATCCCAAGCGCGCCCAGCTTGCACCGCCAAGGGCCAGCACTGTGACGCGGGGTGCCATATTGATCTGCCCATCCGGTGTCTCGAATACGGTGGTTCCACGGGTGTCCCACCCGGTCCAACGCCATTTTGTGTGCAGCACGACATTTTGCGCTGCAAGCTTCGCAATCCATGCGCGCAGCAATGGCGAGGCTTTGAGCGTTTTTGGGAAAACGCGCCCAGTTGAGCCTGTAAAAACAGGCTCCCCGAGGTTTTCTGCCCAAGCGATCACATCATCTGGGCCGAATGCATCAAGTGCCTGCGTTAAGGCAGGCGGGCATGGGTCAACCGCCGCGCGAAACGCGGGCATCGGTGCGGCCTTTGTCAGGTTAAGCCCGGATTTTCCGGCCATCAAAAATTTGCGCCCGACAGAGGGCATCGCATCAGCAAGCGTGACCTGATGGCCCACCTGCGATAGCATCTCTGCGGCCATTAACCCGGCGGGACCTGCCCCAATAACCAGCGCATCTGTCACTTGGCAGTTTCGGTCGGTATTTGACCTTTTATCTCAACCACGCGATGCGGATAAGGGATGGTAATCCCGTTTTCTTTCAAGGCGTTCCAGATCAAGAACAAAACATCTGAGGTGTATTTATTCTTGCCGTCATCAATCCCTTCAACCCAGAATTCGACAACAAAATCGATGCCGCTGTCGCCAAACCCGCGCAATTCGCAATCTGGTGGTTCAGGCTTTTGCAGAACCCCCGGGTGCTTGGACACGGCCGCCTGGATCATATCGGGGATCAGGTTGATATCAGTATCGTAGCTTACGGAAAATTCAGCCTCGAGCCTGTTGGCAGAGCCGCTATCGGAATAGTTGACCACTCGCGTTGTGATAAAATCTTCGTTCGGGACAACGATCCAGCGGCCGTCAAAGGTTTCTAAAAATGTGGCGCGCGCGGTCATTTTGATGATCGTGCCGGCCTCGCCACCATCTAGCTCAACATAATCACCAACGGTTGCCTGACCTTCTACAAGTAGGATCACACCCGAGATGAAATTCGACGCGATTTTTTGCAAACCAAAACCAAGACCGACGCCAACCGCGCCACCTAACACAGCAAGGGTCGAGAGATTGATCCCCATGATGTTCATAAGGAGTAAGAACGCGAACCCGAAGATCATGAACTCAGCTGCTTTGGTGGTCAGCTGCTTGATCGCAGGGCGCATCTGTTGGCGTTCGATATAGATCGTGGATTGGCTATTTGACCAATGGCCGAGCCAGAATAACAAACTACCAGCAATGAGCCCGCGGATAATCGCCAGAACAGAAAAATTAATATTTCCAATGGCAACGCGCGTGTCACCAAGCGTCAATATGACCGGGTCTAAAATGCCCAGCGTATAAAGCGCGGCCACTGGGACCAAGACAAATTTGCCAAGCAGCACAAGGAATGTGTCAGTGAGGATGTCGCGGGCAAAGATACGGATCGCCAGAAACAGGAACACGCGCTTACCAAAGGCAATAACGGGACCTGAGCCAAATAACGAGGTGACAACCTGTTCGCCAATCGCGGTAAATCCATAGGCCAAAAGCGGGAGCAAAAGCGGCAGAAACTGAAACACAAACCGCCGCGCTGTTGAAAGATAAGATACGCTATCTGTTGCCGGGGTCAGTAGCTTTGTCAGTTTGGGGTCAAGAATACGCGCCGCAATCTGCGCAAGCAGATAGGCCGCAATCAGAAGCCCAAATTGTGACCACGCCGCAGGCGATAACAGCCAGTTAAGAGCGATATCTTTGCCCTGATCAATATAGCTTAAAATGGTTTCGCGCATACGCTGAGACCCCAGACATGACTAAAATATTGCAGGGGTTTTGCCTTGTTGCGCCGCACAAAACAAGAACTATCGCTACACTGGGGCTTGCGCGTGGTTTATGAGAGCTGCGGGTTAGACCAGCCCAATACGTCTGCGGATATCGGTATCGCGCAATGAGATATCATCCCCAAGATAGGCATCTGCTTCAGGTCCGCACATCCAGATCAGCGCTTTGGCGGGCCATTCTGGCGGGATATGATCCGACCAATCGAGTTGTGACACTGGGTTCACCCCCGAGGCCTTGATCTCGCGCTGCATCTGCGTTGCAACCGTCCCGGGCGAGAGGCCCAACACCCGAATGCCTTTGGCGCGGTTTTCATGATCAGCTACGCGCGTCAGCATATAGGCGCCCGCTTTACTGCTGCAATATGCAGACCAGCCTTCGATTGCGTTATGTGCCGCCCCAGAAGAGATCGTGATAATCGTGCCGTGCCCCTGCGCAATCATATCAGGTAAAACGGCGCGCATGCCATAAAACACACCTTTTAAATTCACATCAATGAGCCGCCCCCAGTCTTCGGGTGGTGCTGTGGCAAGGGTGCTGATCGGATCAATCACGCCTGCATTGCCAATCAGAACATCAAGCCCGCCAAAATGCGCCCGTACCTGCGCTATGGCTTCAGATACAGCGGTGAAATCCGCAACGTCGCATGGGATTGCCAGCGCATTCTCACCGATGTCAGCTGCGATCTGCGTGATCTTTGCCCCGCTGCGCGCAAGAAGCGCAACATGCGCCCCCGCGGCGGCAAAATTCCGCGCAGCGGCCTCGCCAATTCCGCGACTTGCCCCTGTAATAATAACAGTTTTTCCTTTGATCGGCGTATTATTCATGGTTTCACTCTTTTGTTGGGGCGTAAGGTGACTATATAAAACAAAAGAATTTCCGACCTTTGCCAAAGGTGCAAGGCGTAAAACAACAAGATACTGTCAAGAGAGGATTGATTTATGACGAGATTTCCAATGACTGCCACGGCTGTTTGCTCTGCGGCTCTTTTTGCAAGCACAAGCGCGCTGGCAGATGTCACCGCCGCAGATGTCTGGGCCGATTGGCAAAAAAGCTATGTCGGTTATACCGAGGATCAAATTTCTATCGGTAAAGAAGAGATGTCAGGCAACACGCTGACGATCACCGACTTGCGGCTTAGTGTTAAAGATGAGTTTAGCAAAAGCGTGACGGTTTTCTCGCAACTGCAATTTGTTGAAAACGGCGATGGGACAGTGCAAGTGATCGTGCCGGACACCATTCCAATGGTGATGAGCTTTGATGACGTAAGGTTCAAGATGAACCTGATGCAAACAGGCGTGGAAATGGTTGTCTCAGGCGAGCCGGACAATATGACCTACGATACGACAGCAGATCGTTATACGTTGTCAGTGAGTGAGATTGATGGTGTGACAGGTGATATAGAATTCAGCGCATCTGATGTTGTCAGCAAAACGGTGAGCAAAGATCTTGGTGAAATGCGTGATATGAGCGGCACAGTGACAAGTGGTCTCATTAATGCGCTGGTGAACGTGACCATTGATGACAGTGAGGATGATTATATTACGTTTAGTGGCACAATCGATGGGTTCACAGCCAACGGTAGTGTGGCGCTCCCTGCTGATTTCGATATGGAAAACCCAGAAGATATGTTCACCACCGGGTTTAATATGGCTGGCGGATACGGCGTGAACACTACAAATTACGTGTTTGATGCCAATATCGAGGGCGAGCAAGTCGCGGGTAGCATCAGCTCAGGTGCTGCAAGGGTAGATGTGTCTTTTGATAGAGATGCGGTTTCTTATAGCGCCAACATGGCTGATATGGCGATGCAGATGCAGATGCCGATGATGCCGTTTCCAATCAGCATGTCCTTGGCAGAATATGGTGCTGGGCTTGAAATCCCACTTGCGACATCAGATGCACCCTCTCCCTTTGGGA
The DNA here is from genome assembly GCA_929200295.1 of uncultured Alphaproteobacteria bacterium. GTDB lineage: Bacteria > Pseudomonadota > Alphaproteobacteria > Rhodobacterales > Rhodobacteraceae > Yoonia. The sequence continues at coordinate 16,108 of CAKMZE010000030.1, read as the reverse complement.
TGAACTTTGATCTGATCGATCTATCCGTGAGCGAAGATTTATGGATGCTCTTTGACCCTGCTGGTAGCCTCCCGCATGATCCCGCAACACTTTCTTTTGCGATCAGTGGTGCGGCAAATATGCTCTTTGATCTGTTTGATCCAGAGCAGGCAGATGACATTGAAATGTCTGACGGCATGTTGGCCGAACTCGACGCGCTTTCGCTCGACCGGATGAAACTGGCACTGGCCGGGGCGGTCATCACTGGCAAAGGTGATTTCACGTTCGACAACACTGACCTGACAACATTTGACGGCTTCCCTCGTCCGATGGGTGCAATTGATTTCGATATCAAAGGCGCAAATGGCTTGATGGATACCCTCGTGTCCATGGGGCTCCTGCCAGAGGATCAGGCGATGATGGGCCGTATGATGATGGGTATGTTCGCGCGCACAGTGGGCGAGGATCACTTGACCTCAAAAATCGAGATCACCGAAGAGGCGCATATCCTCGCAAACGGACAACGCATTCAATAAGCGTTATCAAACAAGAAAAAGCGCGGATGAGCCTACCAGCCCATCCGCGCTTTTTGTTTCACGTTCTTAGGTTTTGAAATATCCTGGGGGTCTGGGGGCT
>CAKMZE010000030.1:0-15483 GCA_929200295.1 uncultured Alphaproteobacteria bacterium | reverse complement strand
GGGGTGGCTTTGTTTGGGGCCGGCCCCCAGGTGTGTCTTGTCTGGGGGACACCCCCCAGAGCTGCCCGTGTCTAAGAATGGTCTAGCAGATGATCATGTAATCACCTTGCAGCTTAACGGAATGCAGATTACCTCAGAGTAAGCAGAGCAAAGGATGTTTTATGACCCAACCGCTGTCTGACCTTACGCAACAGATGATCACATTGGCGCGCGCCGCAGGGGCCGATAGCGCGGATGCAGTGGCTATTGAGGGGACATCCGTTGCGATTGACGTGCGCGCAGGCGTGCTTGAAAAAGCGGATCGCGCTGAAGGGATAGATATCGGGCTGCGGGTTTTTGTTGGCAAACAGCAGGCGATCGTTTCGTCCTCAGATACGAAACCAGACACCCTGCATATGATGGCCGAGCGCGCGGTGGCCATGGCCAATGACGCACCAGAGGACCCTTATGCAGGTCTTGCAGATCCAGATCAGCTGACCTTACAAACGGATTGCACAGCGCTTGATCTATTTGATCCCGGGCCAGAGCCAAATCCTGCGGCCTTGCAAGACGCGGCAGTGACTGCTGAGGTAGCCGCGCTGGACACGTCCGTAATTTCGCAAGTCCAATCAGCCTCCGCGGGATACAGCCGCCGTAATATCCATGTCAGCGCCAGCAATGGGTTTTCTGGCGGCTATAGCCGCTCGAGCCATAGCGTGTCCTGTGTCGCAATCGCAGGAAAAGGCGCTGAGATGGAGCGCGATTATGATTATGACAGCCGTATCTATCACGCGGACCTGCGTGATACGGCCGAGATTGGGCGCGTGGCCGCCCAGCGCGCGGCAGAGCGCCAAGGCGCGCGAAAACCGAAAACTGGGCAATTCCCCGTTCTCTTTGATGAACGGATCGCCTCGGGCCTGATCGGGCATTTGGTCTCAGCGATCAACGGTGCGGCTATCACGCGTGGGGCCAGCTGGCTGCGCGACGCCATGGGGCAGCAGGTGCTGCCCGCTGGGCTGTCACTGATCGAAGACCCGCATCGCCCCCGTGCTTTTGCCTCACGCATTTTTGATACCGAAGGGTTGCCTACCCAAAAACGCGCGATTGTTGAGGATGGTATGCTCACTGGCTGGACGCTTGATCTGCGATCTGCGCGCCAGCTTGGGCTACAAAGCACGGCAAGCGCGGGGCGTTCGCCCTCATCCCCCCCCTCACCGGGGGTGTCTAATCTCGCGCTTACCCAAGGGGATGTAAGCCGCGCAGATTTGATCGCGGATATGGGCACGGGGCTATTGGTGACCTCAATGATCGGTGCGACGATCAATCCTAATACAGGCGACTATTCGCGCGGGGCCTCTGGCTTTTGGGTGGAAAATGGCGCGCTGGCCTATCCGGTCAACGAATGCACTGTTGCGGGCAATCTGCGTGATATGCTCATGCGGATCATACCAGCAAATGACGCGCGGGCGCATCTCAGCCATGTTGTTCCCTCGCTTTTGGTCGAAGGGCTTACCCTTGCCGGTGAGTGATCTTGCGCTTTTGGCCACAGCGGCCCGTGATGCGGGCGCGATTGCCAAAACCTTCTTTGGGCAAAAGCCACAGGTCTGGGATAAACCTGATGATGCAGGCCCTGTGACCGAAGCTGACCTTGCCGTTAATGCGCATCTCGAAACTGTATTACAGCAGGCGCGCCCAGATTACGGCTGGCTTTCTGAGGAAAGCAGTGATGATACTGCACGCCTTGCAAAAAAGCATGTCTTTGTTGTGGACCCAATCGATGGGACCCGTGCCTTTATCGAAGGGGCGCGTGACTGGGCCGTTTCACTTGCCGTCGTCACTGATGGGCAGCCGACTGCGGCGGCTGTTTACCTGCCCCAGCGTGATGCGCTTTATACGGCGACTTTGGGTAAGGGCGCGATGCTCAATAACGCACCACTTCGCGTGCAGCAGTCAGAGCTATCAGAGGACACAACAGTGCTGTCGAACAAGTGGAATTTTCGCCCCTCATATTGGAAAGACGGTGCGGTGCCACAAGTCGCACGGCATTTTCGGTCGTCTCTGGCGTTTCGCATGTGCTTGGTTGCGCAAGCGCGGTTTGATGCGATGCTCACGCTCAGACCCACATGGGAATGGGATATTGCGGCAGGAGCCTTGATCGTAGCAGAGGCAGGTGGGGCCGTTCTGACCCAAGATGGTGATCCCCCAGTGTTTAACAACCCGCATCCGCAGACCAATGGGCTCTTGGCGGGGGCGCTGCCTGTGTGCTCCGCACTGCACCGCCAGCTTGCGCCGACACAAGAAAGCCTTTGATAAGGGTACTGATGCGCGATCTCTGCACGTGTTAACCAATTACAAATGATGGTTGAGGCAAGCTCTGACGCATCATAAACTGGCACGAACGAAGCAAACCCAAGCCAGATAAACGCTTGCGCATAACGCTAAAGGAAATCCTATGACCCAACGCCTACATCTCGTCTTTGGTGGAGAGCTGATCGACCCGACAAAGAACGCATTCAAAGATGTCAATGATATTGATATCATTGGTATGTTTCCTGATTATGAAAGCGCGTATAACGCATGGAAGAGTGCCGCGCAGCGGACCGTGGATAACGCACATACGCGGTATTTCATTGCGCATATTCACCGTCTGCGGGATGAGGAAACAGCCGCCTCACCAACAGAAGAGCTGTCCACATAAGCGTATATTTTTGATCTGATGACGCGCCCTCTTGCGATATCATTGTCACTCTGGGGCAGACACGCGCCTGCGCGGTTGGTGTCTCGCAGTGATGACGGGCCACGGCCTGATGGCATTGTCATTTGGATGATCTGTGCGTCACCTGTGCAATTGAATCGTGTCGCTGTCCTGCAATCGGCATTACGTTCAGATCAAGACGATATCACGATCGTGACCACGTTACCTGAGGCTGCGGATAGCTGCGCATGCCATCCGCAGGGCTATGCGGAAATCACCCGTTTTCTTGATCATATGCGCCCTGATTTGGCGGTCTGGATGGATGCGCCATTGGACCCGCTCACCCTTGATATTGTGACCTCACGCCGGGTGCCAAAGATTGCGATTGAGGCGACGGTCATGCTCACGCAATGGACCACACGTCAATGGGTGCCTGGCCTGTCGCGGGCTGTATTGCGGTCGCTCAATAAGATCGCGGCTTGCAAGACATCAGATAAAAAAGCCCTCGTGAAAAAGGGCGCGCAGCTGTCGCAGATGGCCGCACTCGGGCGGATCGCAGAAACACCGCCGCCTCTTTCTTATTTTGAGGATGAACGACAAAGCTTTGCAGCAGGGCTAGGAACGCGCCCGGTCTGGCTATCCGCTGGTGTCGAAATGGATGAGCTGGAGATGATCGCCCAAGCACATCGTCAGGCCAGTTTGCGCGCGCACCGCTTGCTTTTGATCATTGCGCCACGCAATGCAGAAGATGCAGATCAAATGGTCGCGGCGCTACGTGCAGATGGGTTTCACGTTGCGACACGTCTGCACGATATTGAACCAGATGATGCCACCCAGATATTTGTCGCAGATGGTATGGAGGAATTAGGGTTATGGTATCGGATCACCCCAGTAACATTCCTTGCGGGCAGTTTTCACAACGGGTTGATCCGACATCCGTTTGAGCCAGCGGCTCTTGGCTCTGCGGTGCTTGTCGGGCCCGAGATGCACCCCTTTGAACAAGAGTTGACGCAGTTATGTCGCGTTGGCGGGGCAAAGCAGGTGGCAGATGCCTGCGCATTGGGCTTTGCGGTCGAGCTGCTATTGGCGGCTGATAAGGTCGCCGAGATGGCTCATGCGGCCTGGGATGTCACGACGCAAGGCGCCAATGTCGCGCAGCAGATTGCCGCGATGCTTTTTGCAGAGCTTGATCAAAGATACGTCGATGCGTGAACCGGGGTTTTGGTCATATCCAGCGGATCAACCGGGCTTTCTCGCGCGTATGCTCACGCCATTGGGCATGATCTATGGCTGGGCAACAGCACGGCGATTAAAACGTGCGCCAGCGCTGCGCGCTGATGTGCCTGTGATCTGTGTCGGTAATATCCATGCAGGCGGCACAGGTAAAACCCCGACAGTTATTGCGCTCGTGCAGCACCTACAATCAAACGGGCATCGCCCGCATATCGTATCACGCGGTTACGGTGGGCGTTTGCAAGGGCCGCTTGCGGTGGATGAACGCGCACAGACGGCCGCTGAGGTCGGGGATGAGCCGCTATTGCTGTCAACCTTTGCACCAACTTGGGTCGCAAAGGATCGCGCAGAAGGGGTGCGCATGGCCACGGCTGCGGGTGCAGATATGATCATCCTAGACGACGGGTTTCAAAACCCGACAGTTGCAAAAGACATATCACTGATTGTTGTGGATGCCGCCCGCGGGTTTGGCAATGGGCGTATGATCCCCGCAGGCCCCCTGCGCGAACCTGTGGCAAAGGGATTGGCGCGGGCGGATATCCTCGTGCCGATTGGTCCGGCTGAGGCGCAAAAGCGCCTACAAAGCGATTGGCCAGAGGTTTCATCGCTGCTACATCTTGAGGCGCGTCTCGCGCCATTGACGACAGGCATGCCATGGGCTGGAATGCCTGTCATGGCCTTTGCAGGGATCGGCCACCCCGAGAAGTTTTTTGCGACCTTGCGCGCGCTCGGGGCGGATGTGATCCACGCAGAGCCACTGAGCGATCATCAGCCGCTCACGCCTGCATTGATGAAGCGGTTGGAAATGCAGGCGCGTGCCCATGGCGCGCAGCTTGTCACAACCGAGAAAGACGCGGTGCGTCTGCCCGCAGATTTCCGCACAAAGGTGTTAACACTCCCCGTGCGGCTTGAGATCGCAGATTGGGGGCCACTGACTGAGACGCTCACACAGGTCTTGCCACGCAGGCTGTAATATACAGCGGGTCATTTGGTGAAACATTGTAGCCAATATTCTAAGACCTATGGCGAGTTTCGCACTCAGATTGCGATCAAATATCGCGTGCTCGTAGAATCGCATCAACATGTGCAGCGGTTGTGTCAAGAAACTGTATCCCGTCAGAGACAAACAGGGCTTGCCCAATAGTCTCGGGAAATGCCGGTGTCAGGTCGGTGCATGCTAGAATAAACAGAACATCATCTGGATTGGGGGCAATTGATCGCGCATATTCAATCAACGCCCCACGCCCGTCTGGGCCGCGACCAGAATAAAAATACAAGTTTAAAAGCTCAGTCAGCGCCGCGATGTCTTTGTCGTCCGGTTTGATCATTGCAATGCCAAGGCTCTCAAGTGCTTTGTCGAAAAGCGTACCTGTCATTGTCACCCGCGTCCCAAGGACCACCGCCTGTTTTGGTCGGTGCAAAGCGAGTATATCGGCGGTTGCATCAACAACGCTGACAACTGGTATTGGCGAATTTCTCGTGATTGCTGAAAGCCGGACGTGCGGGGTTACGCTTGCAATCGCCGCAACCCCACATCCCGAGGCTGCCAGTCGGTCGAGCGCTGTCGAAAAATAGGTATCAAAAGTGGCCCAACTTTCCTCGTCATAAGCCTTACTCAGAGCTTCCAGCGCTTTCGACATATCAAGAGATTCAATTGACATATCCGGAGCCGCGATAGCCTCTGGACCAGCAACTGCCCGGCAGATGGTTTCATAATACGCAACCGTGGCGGGCCATCCGACGCCTCCAATCAATCCAATTTTCGCAGTCATGTCTTGCCTTTCATACTGAACTCACCTTAGCCCAGAGAGGATCACCCTTCTCTTTTGTGGATCATATGCCCGTATAAATCACATCATGACTGCCATTAGATTGATTGCAGGATTTCGCTGCGTTATGCGTTAATTCAGAAAATCATCCAAGGCGATTTTCAGGTCGTTATAGTTCATATTGCTGTAGCGCACGTCATTGATCATAAAGGATGGCGTTCCTGTAATTTCATCACGCTCTGCATTGGCTTTGTACCAGTCAAAAAGACCCTGTGCCATTTGCCCATCTTTCAGGCATGCATCATAATCTTCTGGGGTGATCCCAGCCGTTAAGCCAATTTTGCGAAGCTCAGCGGCAATCGTTGCCGGGTCGCGCGACGCTGACCATTCGGCCTGTGTTGCATAGACCAAATCGGTGATGCCAAAGAATTTGTCCTCACCCCCGCAACGCGCAGTCATTGACGCCCAAAGCCCGGGGCGATCAAAATACACCTCACGATAGATAAACCGGACCTTGCCCGTGTCGATGTAATCGGCCTTCAGCTCAGGGTACACATCCGTGTGGAAACGGGCGCAGTGCGGGCATGTGAATGATGCGTATTCGATCATCTCAATCGGTGCATCGGGATCGCCGATCATCATCTCTGGGATCTCGGGTGCCGCCTCTTGGGCAAAGCTCGCAAGAGGGAGGCCAGCAAATGCGACGGCTGCGCATGTGGTGGCAAGTAGGTGTCGACGGTTCATCATTATTCCTTTGGGTCAGAGCTTTGTTTATGTAGGATATTGGCGCCCAAAACCGCAAGAGCCTCTTTCAGAGATGGGCTTGCGACATCTTCGGACAGGGCCGCAGCTTGGGCTTGGGTTTGTGCATTCGGGGTCTTGTCCGGTTTCGGTGCAGGGACAAAGGCAATGCGCCCCTCGGAAAATCCTGACGGGGCGGTTTGTGTGATCCGCACGCGCGCGATAGCGCGGTATCCGTAGCATGCGTTGACCTTATCGCGAATCTGGTCTTTTTGCATTTCCAGCATTGGTGCTTGCGCGCCCGTCGTAAGCACGGTGAGCGTCGCCCCCATGCCGCCTTTCCCATAGCTCACATTCACCGGCTTTGCGATTTCAGCCGTGGCACCCCCCACAATCTCGGCCCAATGGGTCAAAAGACGTGTGACGGCAAAACCACGTTTCTCGCTGGCGGCACGAATGCGTGTTTGCATCAGGTTCGCTGCGCGTGAAAATCCATAGGTGGATGTTTTGCGGTGGTGTGGCTGTTTCATCATTTCACACTATTATAGATGGAATGTGTCGCCAAGACATCCTTAAGGATTTTGAAAGTGATAAAGATTGCGTGATATGAGCCGTGAACTGCTTGCGTGGTATGATATGCATGCGCGTGTCATGCCGTGGCGTGTCGCACCTGCGGACCGTGCGCGCGGGGTCCTGCCTGATCCCTATCATGTTTGGCTCTCCGAGGTGATGTTGCAACAAACGACAGTTGCTGCGGTGAAGGCGTATTTTGAAGCCTTCACGAGAACATGGCCGAAGCTAACCGATCTGGCGGCTGCAAAGGATGCAGATGTCATGGCCGCATGGGCGGGTCTGGGATATTATGCACGGGCGCGCAACCTTTTGAAATGCGCGCGTGTAGTGGTGCAGGATCACGGCGGGCAATTTCCCACGTCATATGAGGCGTTGTTGGCCCTTCCCGGCATCGGGCCTTATACGGCGGCGGCTATTTCTGCGATTGCCTTTGACCAGCCTGAGACGGTTCTTGACGGAAACGTTGAGAGGGTGATGGCGCGGATGTATGATGAGCATCAGCCATTACCTGCGGTAAAGCCTGTTTTGATGACCCATGCTCAGGCACTGACGCCAGAGATACGACCGGGCGATTATGCGCAGGCGGTGATGGATCTGGGTGCCACGGTATGCACCCCTAAAAACCCACGCTGCGGGGTGTGCCCTTGGCATGATCCCTGTCAGGCGCGTTTGAATGGCACGGCGGCAGTGCTCCCTCAAAAGACGCCAAAGAAAAAGACGCCGACGCGCTATGGGATCGCTTATGTTGTCTGGCGTGCTGACGGGGCATTGCTGTTAGAAACACGCCCTGAAACGGGGCTTTTGGGTGGCACACTTGGGTTTCCAACAACAGATTGGAAAGAAACAGAACCTCTCGCCGCCCCGCCATTGGACGCTAACTGGCAGGACACAGGCCAAGAGGCCCGCCATACCTTTACGCATTTTCACCTGCGGCTCAAAATCTATACAGCCACTGTGACAGAGAATAGCCAGCCCTCGCGCGGGGTGTTCATGACACATGCGCAGTTTTCGCGACAAGCGCTGCCAACAGCGATGCGAAAGGTTTATGATTTAGTAACCGCGACGTAACACCACGATTGAGCCAGAACTGTGCTATATATATAATAGAATAAATCATCGGAGACAGGGCATGACAACCTATCCAACGGCAAAGCTCCGTCAGATCACGAGCGCATTACCATTCTGGCTATCACTCTTGCTGATCCCTTTGGCATGGGTGTCTGCCGTTTATGGTGGGTGGTCCTTGGCTCTATTGCCTGTTGTCACATGGTATTTGTTCTCGGTCTTGGATTTTCTGACCGGTTTGAACAAAGACAATGCCGATCCGCAAACGCCTGATGAAGATCTGTTCTGGTATCGGGCGATTACGCTGCTCTGGACCCCGACGCAGATTATCACCCTGTTTTTGCTGCTCTGGTATATCACCGCGACAGATCATCTTGCATGGTGGGAAGAATGGCTGCTGATGGGTGGCTTTGGTGTGATCAGCGGCACTATCGGGATCAATTATGCCCATGAGCTGATGCATCAAAAGCCCAAGCTTGAGCGGTGGTATGCAGATATCTTGCTGGCCTCTGTGCTTTATTCACATTTTAGATCAGAGCATCTTTTGGTGCATCACCGCTATGTTGCCACACCGCGCGATCCGGTGACGGCGCGCTATAACGAAGGGTTTTGGCGGTTTTTCCGCCGGGTTTTGCATGAATGCTACCTCTCAGCCTTTGCCGCGGAAAAGGCGATGCTCGCACGCAAATCAAAGCCTTGGACCGATTTGTCAAATCCGTTTTTCCGGTATTGGGGCTTGCAGCTTACGTTCTTCGTGGTGGTCTTTTGGATTGCCGGCTGGTGGGGCGTTCTTTTGTTTGCGTATCAAGCTTTGATCGCTGTGTGGCAGCTTGAACTGGTGAATTACGTTGAACACTACGGCCTCACGCGCAAGCATTTGGGTGACGGAAAATACGAGCATGTTTTGCCACACCATTCTTGGAATGCAGCACATCGGGCGTCGAATTGGTTGTTGATAAATTTACAGCGCCACTCTGATCATCATTACAAACCAGACCGTCGATTTCCGCTTTTGCAAAACTACGACGCATCAGAGGCGCCACAACTGCCTTATGGCTATCCTATTATGACCATGGCGGCGCTGGTGCCACGGTTGTGGCGCAAGGTGATGAACCCGCGGGTCACTGAATGGCGCGCCCGCTTTTATCCTGAAATCACCGATTGGTTGCCCTATAAATCAGGGACAAACCCACATCCACGCTGACCCAGCCCAAGACGGTTTCATTATTCTTAGGCTTAGAAATATCCCGGGGGTCTGGGGGCTGGCCCCCAGTGGTGGGTTTGTCTGGGGGCTGGCCCCAGTTTGGGCGATGCCACTTATCGCATAATATCAACCCAAACGAGCCGATGCGCCCCAGCCAAAAGACCGTCCTTACCTAAAAGAGCCGCCTTTGGATCATCTGGGGCAGGCCAGAACACACCGGCATCAAGCACTTGCCATGACGCAGCTGGTAGAACATAGCTCACCCGTAGGTTTCCCGGGCGGGTATCTGGCCAGTCAGCTGTGTCGAGACTGGGATCGCCGTTATGATCGCTGTCAGCGGCATGGGCCGCCCCTTCACTGCTGGGCAGCGGGTCTTGTATCTTTGGGTCACCAAGAAACGCACGCATCGCATCCGCATATCCGTCGCCATCGACAGGATCGAGGTTTGCATTTCCCGCAATGACAAAATCCTGCGGGATGTCGCCTAACGCCCCATCAATAAGCAGCGACCACATCCGCAATTCATCGCGGTTGCGCAGACCGTTTCGATCCTCAGGTCCGTCAAATACAGGCGGTGACGCTGAAAACGCGAGCAATGAGAGATCGCCTTCAGGCGTATCAACCGTGACGACCCAATGCGCGCCATGGGACAGGCGCTGCATGTCATAGATTGCGTCCGCATCTGGATGGGTGGGCAGGGCCGCGCCCGGCAGGTCTTTCCATAACAACGTTGAGAGATCGCGCGTCAAATCAATAGGCATATGCGCAAGGACGGCCATGCCGCCATCTCCTGCAAAGCGCCCATATCCCATCGCGTCACGGGCATCTCGGAGGCGTCCGTTTTGATCAAGGTCATAACCGGTCATTAGCCCCGTGTTTGGACGCGCTGTGACATAGTATTCATATCCGCTCACGTTTGCGAAAGCGGCAAGCGCTAAACCATCGAGATCATAATCAAAATCTGTGAGCAGTAAGACGTCAGGCGATACATCGTCAATAATCGCAATCGCAGCTGTGATTTGCGGATCATCGCCCCTGAGAATATCGCGTAAAAGCAACCCAGGGCCATCACGGCTAAGCGGGGTTGCGAAACTTGCAATGCGAAGAGAATCTGCGCTGGCGAGACTAGCGCAGACGATCAATATAAAAGCGATTAAGCCGGCTGCATACCTTCGGCCATAGCTTTGGCGTATGCTTTTTTGCGCTGCACAAATATCATCTGTGACACCCGGCTGAGGGCGACACCACGCATCAAGAGACTCGCTGGTAAAAAGGCCCATGCTGTGACTGTCCAGATCATAGTTTGTGGATCTGCAAAATTAACCGGCTCAAAGAAGTATAAAGATACTTTTAAAGCCGCTGGAATGATGAATGGCAGCAAGAATCCTAAGATAAGGTTAATTTGACTGTCCCTGCTCAAGCGGTCCACGACATCGCCACCTGTTGTCGGATCAAATGTAGGCAAGTTGATCCATACGTTAAATTGTGAGGTTTTACGCGGCCACTGATTGCGTCTGAGAAGAATAATGAATATCGCAAGCGAGCTAAGCGAGATGAAATAGGCAAGCCCTGCTGAGGTGCGCATGGAGCTGACGATCTCTGGGTCTGTACCATGGGGCAATACAACCAACATCAACCTTACCGGTGAATAAGGAAAATCAATAGACCCTCCAATACTTTCCCCCATCACATGCGCGAAACGCATAACCGTTGATGGATTTTCTGTGTTGCTACACAAGATAGACAGTAAGAAAACGCATCCAAAAATAGCGATGAACCTGACACGGTTAAATGGCGGTGCATCGCGAAATTCTACAAGACTGGGGCTTGCTGAGGTATATTCAATCACCGTGAAAATAGCGGCAAAAATAGCCACAAGTGTCACGATCTGAATGCCATCGGCACCCGCTTCGTTCAAAAATACGGACGGCGTCATGATCAATACGATCACCAGTGCCGCGCGCACAAAAGCTGCTGACAAGCGTGAATACACCGCTGTTTTTCCCTCAATTCGGCCAGGAACGATGCGTTGCCGTTCCTTTGTTCCGTTCTGATCCTGCGGCCCTGCCGCCGGTTGCCTCATCATTGCCATCTTTTTGCCCAGTTTTCGGTTGTCCTTCAAGAACAGCCTTTATATGAGCGAAAAACTGAGGCTCTTTTACGGCGAAACTGGTGCGAGATTGCAACCATTTCGGGCCGTAAGAATGGTTATCCACACGTAGCCACAACATATTGTATCAGAAGAGGTTTTTGACGCTACGCGCTTTTATCACTGCGCATTGGCGTTTTAATTAGGGGCTCTTGCGCATACTGTTTTGTAGGCGCAAGAGAGTGATATTTTCGCTTAGATCCAAGGACGCGAAGCTGCTGATGTGGCTTCAAATGTGTCAATGGCGGTGACCTTTTCCATGGTTAGACCGATGTCGTCCAATCCATTGAGCAGGCAGTGTTTTTTGAACGCATCCACCTCGAATGCATAGCAAGTTCCATCAGAAAGCGTGACTGTTTGTGTTTCTAAATCGACCTCAATACGCGCATTTGCACCTTTTTCTGCATCCTTCATCGCAGCATCGCGCTGATCTTCGGGAAGCACGATCGGTAGAATACCGTTTTTAAAGCAGTTGTTGTAAAAGATATCAGCAAAGCTGGTCGAGATGACGCATCTGATGCCAAAATCTGCGATTGCCCATGGGGCACGCTCACGCGATGAGCCACAGCCAAAATTATCGCCTGCCACAAGGATTTGTGCATCACGGTAGGCAGGTTGGTTCAATATGAAATCCGCAATCTCAGTTCCATCGAGATTAAAGCGCATCTCATCAAATAGATTCGCGCCAAGCCCAGAGCGTTTGATTGTCTTTAAAAACTGTTTTGGGATGATCATATCAGTGTCGACATTGACCAAGGGCATGGGGGCTGCAATGCCGCTAAGGGTTGTGAATTTTTCCATCTTTATTTCTCCGTTTGCCAGTGCGTTTGTCACGCCATGGCTAAATCCTAAGTTTTTAACTCAAGGTGTGCTGCTTTATGGGCGCACCATGTCATGAGATTGGTCAAACAGGCTGAAGTTGGATTCAGAATGCACGATGCCAAAGGATGTGCGTTCGACCACATAGCTTGATGCATTTCCAAAATAGGACAAGCGGCAGAGTGCGCTAAACCCAACAAGCCCATCGCCGCGCGGCGATTCTGTATAAGATGTAATCTCGCGCCCGGTGCAGGCTTTGGAAATTTCGGTTTGCACCTCTGCGCTCGAAAATCCTGCGGAATTATATGCACCCTTTAGGCCGCCACCAGCTTTGCTGAATGAAAACGTACTGGCGTCTTGTGTCGCGTCACCAGATGCACAGGCCGCAAGCCCAAGGGCCAAGAAGGTAGATGAGACGACGTTTATGTGTTTTTTCATTTAACTTAACTCTCTTACGTCGGTTAATTTTCCGGTGATCGCCGCAGCGGCAGCCATAGCGGGTGACATCAGATGCGTGCGCCCACCGCGGCCTTGCCGGCCTTCAAAGTTACGGTTTGATGTGGCCGCACAGCGCTCACCCGGTTTCAACTGGTCGGGGTTCATCGCAAGACACATCGAACAGCCCGCAAGCCGCCATTCAAAGCCAGCCTCTTTAAAGATATCTGCCAGCCCCTCTTCTTCGGCCTGAGCGCGGACCAAGCCAGAGCCAGGCACGACCATTGCCCGCAGGCCATCCTTTTTCTTTTTGCCTTTCAGGATTTCAGCGGCTGCGCGCAAATCCTCGATCCGGCCGTTTGTGCATGAGCCGATAAAGACCGTATCAATCTCAATCTCAGACAATGGTGTGCCAGGGGTCAGATCCATATAGTCAAGCGAGCGTTGCGCCGCGCCGACCTTGCCACCTTCGAAATCAGTTGAGGAAGGCACTTTGGCTGTGATCGGAAGAACGTCCTCGGGCGATGTACCCCATGTGACAACAGGGGCGATATCTTCGCCCCGAATGGTGATCACCTTATCAAAATGCGCGCCTTCGTCCGTAAAGAGCGTTTTCCAATAGGTTACGGCGGCATCCCATTCAGCACCTTTGGGGGCATGGGGGCGCCCTTCGCAATATGCAAAGGTCTTTTCATCGGGGGCGATCAGGCCAGCGCGCGCGCCACCTTCGATAGCCATGTTACAGACAGTCATGCGGCCTTCCATCGACAAATCGCGGATTGCTTCGCCGCAATATTCGATCACATAGCCTGTGCCGCCAGCGGTTCCGGTTTCGCCGATCACTGTGAGCGTGATATCCTTGGCTGTGACGCCGGGGCGTAATTTTCCCGTGATCTCAACCTTCATGTTTTTGGATTTCTTCTGGATCAAGGTTTGGGTGGCAAGCACGTGCTCAACCTCGGATGTGCCGATCCCATGGGCCAAGGCACCAAAGGCGCCATGTGTGGCTGTGTGGCTGTCACCACAAACAACTGTCATGCCCGGCAGGGTCCAGCCTTGCTCGGGTCCGACGATATGAACAATCCCCTGACGCACATCAGAAACAGGATAATAATGCAGGCCAAAATCTTTGGCGTTCTTGTCTAAGGCTGCGACCTGAATACGGCTATCCTCGGTCATCGTTTCGGCATTGGCGCGATCAAGCGTTGTGGGTACGTTGTGATCCGGTACCGCAATGGTTTGTTCTGGCTTGCGCACAGTGCGCCCGGCCATCCGCAACCCTTCAAAGGCTTGCGGGCTGGTCACCTCATGCACGAGGTGCCGGTCGATATAAAGTAAACAGGTACCATCATCGGCCTCATGCGCGACATGGGCATCCCAGATTTTATCATAGAGCGTTTTGGGGGACATGTTGGTCCTCTCCCGTATCTGAGTGATGTAAGAGTTGGGTAGATAAAAGACGTGCCGCAGTTAGCCAGTCGCTAAAAGCGTGCATGACGCGCCAAAAAACCGCCAAGGCAGGCGGGCGCGGTCGTCCATATCAAACACAGTATTCATAAGCGAATGATTATACATCCCATCGGCATATCGCAAGGGGCGCGTCAAAACTGCGGGTGTCATGTCCGCTCTGGGGCTCACTGCTGATTATATGTCAGATGCGGATCCAGACGAAAGGATCCCCATGGCACAGCATATAGAAGACGATGATCTCCCCTTTGATTTTGATAATTTGATTGGACGTATCGATGATATCGTCTGGGATGCGGCCTTAGAGATCGAAGCCTTTGTGCAGTATTTGGTCGCGCCAGAGAACCTGTATCAGCTGTTGATTGCCGCCACGCTCGCTGCGCTGGCCTATCTTGCGCATGCCATTGCGAGCCCACGGCTCAAAACGTGGATCACTGAGCAAGAAACCGCATCATACATCTGGCGTGGCTTGCTTGGATTGTTCAATCAATACTTTGGCATGTTTGCGTTTGTCGCGATGATGCTGGGCGCCGTGGTGCTGATGCACGATGAGAGCTGCGCGTGTCATAATGAGGTGATCCGCAACATCGCGACGCTTGCGGTCGCTTGGGTCGCTATTAGTGTTATGACGCAGGCGATCCAAAACAACGGGGCACGTAGAATTGCGCGCATCGGGCTGTGGGTGTTGGTGGCGCTTTATGTCACGGGGTATTTGCAGCAGGTTGAGCTGTTGCTCAATCGTACTGGGCTCACAATCGGGACGTTCAATGTCTCGATCTTACTGCTGCTCGATGCGGTTATTATCCTAAGTGTTCTACTGATCCTTGCGCGGATTGTTGTTGGGTTATCAGAGAAGTGGATTAGCCACAGCAAAGATATTAGCCCGTCGATGCAGGTGCTTAGCATCAAAATGATTCAGGTTATTCTATATACAACGGCGATCATCACGGGATTACGCTCCTTGGGGATTAACCTCAGTGGTCTCACGTTCCTATCAGGGGCGATTGGTGTCGGTCTTGGGTTTGGTCTGCAAACCGTTGTGTCAAACCTTGTGTCTGGGATTATCATATTGCTCGATAAATCTGTGAAGCCGGGTGATGTGATCAGCATTGGCGATACGTTTGGATGGATTAAAACGCTTGGCGCGCGGTATGTGGCTGTGGTCACCCGCGATGGCAAAGAGTACCTGATCCCGAACGAGGACCTGATCACGGGTGAGGTCGTCAACTGGTCACATTCAGATGATTTTGTCGCTGTAGAGCTACACTTTAGCACGGTGTTCACAGATAGCCCGCATGAGCTGCGGCCCGTGGCTGTTGAGGCTGCACATACTGTTGACCGGGTCTTAAAGACC
>CAKMZE010000029.1 GCA_929200295.1 uncultured Alphaproteobacteria bacterium | reverse complement strand
GAACTTACATCAATTATGAATCCTGAATCTCAACACGCCCTAGAACACATAAACCCCAATTGCATTTCCACGCTGGCACGCATATTTGTGTGCCACTATCACAAGGGTTTGCTGTATGAACTGGATCACGAACTACGTCCGGCCACGGATCAACTCGATCTTCTCGCGCCGCGAAACGCCGGACAATCTGTGGACCAAATGCAATGAATGCGGCACCATGCTGTTTCATCGTGAACTCACGGATAATCTGAACGTTTGCACCAACTGTGGTCACCACATGGCGATTGGCGCGCGCGACAGGCTGATCGCTTTGTTCGACAATGGCATCTTTACCGAGGTCACGGTTCCAGAACCTGTGGCTGATCCATTACATTTCAAAGACCAAAAGAAATATACCGACCGGATCAAAGACGCCCGCAAAAAGACCGGTGAAAAAGACGCCATGCTCGTGGCCGAAGGTGAGATCGGACGCACCGCGATTATCGCGGCGGTACAGGATTTTTCCTTTATGGGCGGCTCAATGTCGATGTATGTGGGCAATGCGATTATCGCCGCCGCAGAGCGCGCGATCGCGCTTGGGCGCCCGCTTGTGCTGTTTTCCGCCGCTGGTGGTGCGCGGATGCAAGAAGGCATTCTTGGCCTCATGCAGATGCCCCGCACGACCATCGCGGTTCAAATGCTCAAAGAAGCTGGGTTGCCTTATATCGTGGTCTTAACCCACCCGACGACAGGTGGGGTTACCGCCTCTTATGCGATGCTTGGCGATGTGCAAATTGCTGAACCAAATGCGCTTATCGGGTTTGCAGGCGCACGCGTGATTGAACAAACAATCGGAGAAAAGCTTCCCGAGGGGTTTCAGCGCGCTGAATATCTGCTCGATCATGGGATGCTCGACCGTGTGACGCCGCGCAATCAGATCAAAGATGAGCTGGTGACGATCATTCGTATGCTCACCGGGCAATCTGCCCCGGTCAAAGGCGATCTTCCTGCGCCTGACACACAGTCAGAAGAACCGCAGTCCGAAGACGCGACTGAGGACGCCAAAGCATGATCATACTTCCTGCGCTCATTGGCGCTGGGGTAGGCTTTATACTCATGCTGGGCTTTTGGCGCGCTGGTTTTCTAGCAGAACGATCCGGGCTCGCTGTTTTGCTTTCTGCAATTGCGATATTTTATCCCGTCTTTGCCGCGATTGAGCAAGATTGGTCGGGCCTTGCTCTGCATACACTGATCTTTCTTGGCTTCACCGCGCTTGCGCTCATGGGCTTTCGCAGGGGGCTATATCTGATCGCTGGCGGATTGATCGCGCATGCTATCTTTGATGCAGGGCTGATCACCCTTGGCTCACCCGGCCCCCTGTGGTGGCCTGCATTTTGCGCCGGCGTTGATCTTATCGCTGGAATTATTCTCATCCGATTGATCCAAACACAAAAAGTACCCGCATGACCCAGTCTTCTGATCGCATCCTTGAAAGGATGATGGCGCTCCACCCCAAAGTGATTGATCTGACCCTTGATCGTATGTGGCGGTTGCTAGATGCCATCGGCGCGCCGCAAGACAGGCTTCCTCCGGTGATCCATATCGCGGGCACAAATGGCAAGGGGTCGACCCAGGCGATGCTGCGCGCAGGGCTTGAGGCCACAGGCGCCAAGGTGCATGCCTATACATCACCACACCTTGCACGGTTTCACGAACGTATCAGGCTGGCCGGGGAGCTGATAACAGAGGATGCGCTGACAGAGGTGCTAGACCATTGTTACCAAGCCAATGGCCCCGATCCGATCACGTATTTTGAGATCACAACCGCAGCCGCCCTGCATGCCTTTGCCACGACGCCCGCAGATTATACGCTGCTTGAGGTCGGATTGGGCGGACGGCTCGACGCCACCAATGTCATCTCATCCCCCGCGTTGAGCATCATCACACCCGTTGATTTGGACCACCAAGCATTTTTGGGGGAGACGCTATCTGAAATTGCTGGCGAAAAAGCTGGCATCATTAAGCGCGGCATCCCTTGCGTTGTCGGCCCTCAGCATGATGAGGCACTGGATGTGATCGAAGCCAAAGCCGCCCGTCTTGGTGCACCGCTTTATGCCTATGGCCAACAGTGGCATGTGAGCACGGAACGTGACCGGCTCATCTATCAAGATGAGAGCGGTCTTCTTGATCTACCGCTGCCTGCGTTACCCGGGCCGCATCAGGTTATGAATGCAGGCGCTGCAATCGCGACACTCCGCGTGCTGGAAAAAACCGAAAACGCGGCAGAAGCCGCGATGAAGAATGTCAGCTGGCCTGCACGTATGGAACGGCTGAAAACCGGGCGGCTCGCAGATCTTGCTGCCCCTGCTGAGCTGTGGCTGGACGGCGGGCATAACCCCGCAGCCGGACGCGCGATTGCCGATACGCTTCGCCAGCAATCTGATCGCCCTACGCATGTGATCTGCGGCATGCTCAACACCAAAGATATCGCTGGCTATATGGCCCCCATATCTGAAATCGCGCAAAGCCTTACGGCTGTCTCTATCCCCGGAGAAGCCGCAACGCTGAGCGCTGCACAAACTGCCGATGCCGCACGTTCAGTGGGCATGAGCGCGAGAGAAGAACCCAGCGTCGAGAGCGCAATCAGAGCGATCATTGCGGCATATCCACAGGCGCGTATCCTAATTTGTGGCTCACTTTATCTGGCTGGGCACGTGATTCGCACGAATCAGGCAAAATAATTCCCTACCGATTCGTTTTTGCTTTGACCCTCGAATCAGTCTGTGCGTATATCTAGTTCAGATAACAATAAGCGCTAGGCCTGCCAGCCATCTTGTCAAGATATAGTGCTTAAAGATCGGGGGATAGGCATGAAGTCGCGAATAGCTATACCTGTAGCGATCGCCGGGGCGTATTTAGCAACGGCAGTTCTCGCTGAGAACGTGGTGCACAAAGCATCATTCTTTTTTAATGGGCAAGAGGTGAACATCGTACAGTCTGATAGGCTGGATACGACATTGTTAACATCGCTCTATGCATTGCCTTCGGGCTGCACAGCGCTTTGCCTTGCTGCACCAACAGCCGCAAGCGGCGTGCAAACCGCATTTGAGCCTGAGATTGTGGACTTCATGACCAATGAAGTTGCCAATGGTAACGGTCTCATCATTGATGCGCGCCTGCCGCAGGATCGGCTTACTGGTTTGATCCCGACATCTGTGAACATCCCGGCCAAGCTCATCTCGGATGAAAACGAGCTGCTCCCGGATATTTTGGTCGCTCTGGGTGGTTCTTTTCAAAATGGTGTGCTGAATTTTGACAATGCGATGCCGCTGATCGTTTATGATAGCGGCCCGACCACTGATGACGCCTCCACGTTTATCACTGCACTTATTCAACAAGGCTACCCAGCTGATGCACTGCGTTATTACCGCGGTGGGATGCTGGTGTGGGCCACACTTGGCCTGACGACTGAAGGAACATCATCATGACACATATCCCACCCTCTCAAGAACCAACACGTCAGAGCAGCACAGCCCTTCCTTGGATTGTTGCGGCTGGGGCTGTCGCCTTTGCGTTGGGCGCTGGCGGTATGTTCTTTTTTGCGCAAAGCCAGCAAGCAGCCCAGAATGCGCGGCTTCAAGCGCTCACTGAGCAGATGATCGGCATGCAGCAAGAACAGGCCGCCGTAACACGTGCTGCGCAGAACGAGCTATTGACTGTCGCTGCGGTCACAGAAGCCGCACTTGCCGAAGCTACCACAGAGCAGCCAGCCGAAGTGCCTGAAACTGTTGCAGCCGTGAGCACATCGGGTATCGTGACAACAACCGTCACGACCGAAGAGGCCTCGGTTGCCAATACAGCATCACTTGAAGATAAAATCGCCGAAGCTCGCGCATTAGCGGCACAGGTCAAGCTTGAAAGACTATCGGAAGGCACCGTCGCTGATATGCTTGCCGAGGGCATTGTTGCTGGCGCTTATGAGGTCGATGCACAGATTGAAAACGGCCAAACGGCGGGTGTTTCGCTCGTACCTGAGGGCCTAAACAATACCGCTGGGATTCTTGCTGATCTCATCGCTGAATCCGTGAACTCAGGCGAAATCGAAGTGGCCAGCTACATTCCGCGCGATGAAAGCGGTAATGTGGACAGCCAGACGCTATTGTTTGATCTGGTGCAGCGCAGCCTAGAGAACGGCACGCCTGAGGAAATCGCAGCCGCCGCAGAATTGCGCCGCCGCACGATTGAGGCGTTTTCTGATAACCTCGCCGAGGACCAAGTGGAAACTGTAGCTGTTGCTGTAACTGAAACACAGGTTACCGCGCCCGAGCGTGTCTATACAGTCGAGTCTGGCGATAGCCTCGCTTATATCGCATTGCAGTTTTATGGGAGCACAGCTGCCTACACACGCATCTTCGACGCAAATCGTAACATCATCAACACCCCCGACCGTATTCAGGTCGGACAACGTTTGATCATTCCAAACGCGTGATTAATAGGCGGACCGCACGACGCTTACGGTCCGCCTAAACGTGACTACGTATAAAATGCATCCGGTTTTGGTTGCATTTCACCCGACTTGGCAGGGCGAGGGGGCAGGCTTTGGCCTGTCTTCTTGTTTTTAAAAGATGGCAAGTGACTTCCCTTTGATTTCCATGCAAAAGCCACGTAATCCTAGTGGGAAACCGCGTGCTCTGAGTGCCAAAACACCCAAGCACAAAGATGTGAGCGACCGCATAATGTGGCGCGTTTGTAAGAGGCGCTAAAAACGATGATCCGTTTTGTTGTAGGCTTATTTATTTTTGCCGTCCTCTTATGCGCATATATCGTGAGCAAACAGCCGACCCCATATGCGCGTGTTGCGCCTGAGGTAGTGCGCAATGATGCGACCGCAGACGAAACGCCAGCTGAGGCCACGCCCGAAGTGGTGGAAACCGTTGTCACAGCACCCACGCAACCACTGCCGTTTCGCACGACACGCGACCCGCTGACATTGACCGTTGCCAATGTGCTCATCGGCCTCAACCTTGCGCCTACACATTTAAACGCAACAGGGGCCAGGGGCCCAGAAAGCGCGTTAGAGATCTTGGTCCTGCAAGCCATTCAGGCGCGGATCGCCGACCAAAATATCAGCGCGATGGTTACTGAGGCCGCCCTCGCAGGTGGGCTACTCGTCCCGGACGTGCTGGTCACAGCAGACCGGAAAATCGACACGCAAGCGCTGCTCGATGAGATCATCTCTCAAGCCGCTGTCACAGCAGATGGCCAGCCCCCAGCTGCGCAAGTTGCCCCAGTTGGGATCGTCTGGATTGGTGAGAACGCTTTTTATACTGTCATTGAAACAGATAGCCTTGCGCGTATTGCAGCCTATTATCTTGGCTCTGCGCTGCATGCAGATCAGCTGTTTGCGGCGAATGCAAATGTGATGCAGGCCGCAGATCAGATCATGGCAGGGCAGACGCTTTTGTTGCCTTCAAACTAGCGGCGGCCAGTCATCCGCTTGCATTTCCCGCAAGCGGCTCGCGGTGCGTTCAAATTCAAACGATCCCTCGCCTGCTTGATATAGGTCTTCTGGTGCGCTCGCCGCGGAACAAATAAGCTGCACATGCCCCTCATAAAGCGCATCGATAAGGATCACAAAGCGCTTTGCCTCATTGAAATTATCACGCGACAGACGCGGGATGTCGGTGAGAATTAGCACTCGCACGGTTTCAGCAAGCGTCAAATAATCGGCAGCGCCCAGTGGTTTGCTACACAGATCCGCAAATGATGCGCGCGCCACACCATTGTGAAACGCCGGGATGATGACCTCGCGCCCTTTTACGTGCAAAGCAAATGGCGCGACGCTACCCCCTGCCAAATCATGCCATAGCTTTTCAATCTCGGCTACGGCCTTTGCATCATTTGGGGTGAAATAACGCGGGCTTTCGGATAAGCGCCCTTGCCGATAATCAGTCTCGGAACCGAGCTGATGCACATCCATCCGCTGTTTTATGAGCGCGATAAACGGCACAAAAAGCTGCCTGTTCAACCCATGCTGATAAAGATCATCAGGCGGGCGGTTGGACGTTGTCACAACTGTGACGCCAGCAGCGAACAGCCCTTCAAATAACCGCCCCACGATCATCGCATCTGTAATATCGGTGATCTGCATCTCATCAAACGCGAGAAACCGTATCTCTGCGGCAAGGGTCTCTACCACGGGCTTAATCGCATCATCCACCCCGCGCGCGCGCGCCGCTGTCATCTCGGCATGGACCCATTGCATAAAGGCGTGGAAATGTTGGCGCTGCTTTGGCACGGTGACCTGCGCATAGAGCATATCCATCAACATGGATTTTCCGCGCCCAACACCACCCCAAAGATAGAGCCCCTTCACCGGGTCTGGGGTTTTGCGAAAGAAGCCGCGCTTTGGCACAGGTACTGCCAAGCCCGCGCGAACTTGCTCGAGTGCCGCGACAGCCGCCAGTTGCGCCGCATCTTCGGTCAACCGCCCTGCTTTTACCTCAGAGATATACGCATCGTACAAAGTCATGCACCTGACCTACTGTGCCGGGCTCAGTTTGCAAGCCTTGGTCGTCATCATAATGAAAATTCTCTTTCCAAATCATCGCTGCCGCATCTTGGCATATACCTTTTCACTTGCAGTAAATCCGATGCTCTGTTCACTAGATAATATGAAATCCATGCCCACGCTCACATATGAAATCGACGCACATCAAAGCGGCTATGCCCGCGTGGCTGGTGTGGATGAAGTCGGGCGTGGCCCGCTTGCCGGGCCTGTCGTTGCCGCAGCGGTCGTCTTGGACCCGGATAACATTCCTGATGGGCTAAACGATAGCAAACAGCTTAGCGCAAAACGCCGCGCCGCACTGTCCGAGATTTTGCATCAAACCGCTGATGTCTCAATCGCGCAAGCCACAGTGCGCGAAATCGAGGAGTATAATATCCTGCAAGCCGCACATATGGCGATGGTGCGCGCGGTTGCTGGGCTGCAGTCACCTGCGGACTATGCGCTGATTGATGGGAACAAAATACCACGTGGGCTTAACACGCCTGCCGGGTGCTTGGTCAAAGGGGATACACGGTCGCTCAGCATTGCTGCGGCCTCAATTGTGGCAAAAGTTTGGCGAGACGATTTAATGGTGGCGCTTGCGCAACAGCACCCCGGCTATGGTTGGGAAACCAATGCGGGATATCCCACCAAAGAACACAAAGCGGGTCTAAAAAGCCACGGTATCACTCAACATCATAGGCGTACTTTTGCACCCGTCCACAACATCTTGTGGCAAGAAAAAACCTAAACGACTGATTCATTAAAGTTATTTACAGCGAATCACCTTTGACTCACATTGGGGCCAACCAATGAGCGGAAAATCCGCCGGGACAGAGGCAAAATATGACGACGAAAACCAAAACCCAAAATCGGGTCGTGGAAGCTGATGCGCTTCCGTTAAACACTATTGTTGACGGCGATTGTATCGACGTGATGAACAGCTTGCCTGCGAATTCCATTGATTTAATTTTCGCCGACCCGCCCTACAACCTTCAGCTGAAAGGCGCGTTGCACCGCCCTGATAATTCCAAGGTTGATGCGGTTGATAATGATTGGGATCAGTTCGATAGCTTTAAAGCCTATGATCAGTTCACTCACGCGTGGCTCAAGGCGGCGCGTCGTTTGCTGAAACCCAATGGCGCGATCTGGGTGATTGGCTCTTATCACAATGTCTTTCGCATGGGCGCTGAGCTACAGAACCAAGGGTTCTGGATTCTCAATGATGTTGTCTGGCGTAAATCCAACCCGATGCCGAACTTCCGTGGCAAGCGGCTGACAAATGCGCATGAAACCCTGATCTGGGCCTCAAAAGAAGAGGCCAGCAAATACACATTCAATTACGAAGCGCTCAAGGCGATGAATGACGGTGTGCAAATGCGCTCTGATTGGGTTTTACCGATCTGCACCGGGCATGAGCGGCTGAAAAACGATGCCGGCGATAAGGCGCATCCAACGCAAAAACCCCAGTCATTGCTGCACCGCGTATTAGTTGCCACAACGAACCCCGGCGATGTCGTGCTCGATCCGTTCTTTGGAACAGGCACAACAGGCGCTGTCGCCAAAATGCTGGGCCGTGAGTATATCGGCATCGAACGCGAAGAGGCCTATCGCAAGGTCGCTGAAAAACGTATCGCCAATACCCGCAAATTCGACAGCGAAGCACTTGAGGTCAGCCAATCCAAACGCGCAGAGCCGCGCGTGGCTTTTGGGGTTTTGGTCGAACGCGGTATGCTGCGCCCCGGCGAAGAGCTCTGGTCGATGAACGGTCGGCACAAAGCAAAAGTCCGCGCAGATGGCACTGTGATCGGAGACGATATCAAAGGTTCAATCCACCAAGTGGGCGCCCACCTTGAAGGCGCGCCAAGCTGCAATGGCTGGACATATTGGCAGTTTAAACGCGACGGGAAAAAGGTGCCGATTGATCTGCTGCGGCAACAAATCCGCGCCGAAATGGCCAGCCCACAAAACGCATAGAATTTCACGGCTACCGCCTGTGTATATGGCTGTATCTCAATTATGTACGATCCATATACACTAACTTTTGACCCCGCCCTTGTGGCGGGGTTTTTTTGTCCGTGGCACAAGCGGTTTCTGATAGAGCATTTTCAGCTATAGTGATTTGAAACGACACGGGGCAGCGATCATGATCGGCGGAATTGACCTAGGCGGAACCAAGATCGCAGCTGGCCTGTTTTCGGATCAGGGCGATTTGCTCGCAGAACAAACGATCCCAACGCCAACAGAAAACTACGACGCATTGCTTGACGCGGTTTTGGCACAGGTTCAATGGTTGGAAAGCCGGGGGGAGACCACGGTGATCGGGTTAGGTTCGCCCGGGCTTGTTCATCCGGCGACAGGCCGCGTCTTGGCCGCGAATATACCCGTCAACGGGCAACAGCTCGGGCTGGATATTTCAGCACGGGCGCATCGCAGTATTGCCCTGATCAAGGACTGTCAGGCATTTACTCTCGCAGAGGCAACAGTTGGCGCTGGCAAAGATCATGCGCATGTGCTGGGTCTGATCATCGGCACGGGCGTCGCCGCAGGTCAGGCCCGCAATGGGCGCCCCATAACCGGGGCCACGGGCCAAAGTGGCGAATATGGTCATCTGACGCTTTCTGCTAGGGTGACCGAACCGCTTTCCCTACCGTTGCTCACATGTGGTTGCGGGCGTGTCGGGTGCTTTGAAACCTACCTCGCGGGGCCCGGGCTCACTGCGCTAGCGCAGCATATGACAGGGCAAAACATCGCGCCGGAAATCATTATGCAAGACCCCGCGTTTGAAAATATCCGTGATGTCTGGCTCGATATTTTGACCGAATTAATCGCGACGATCATGCTCACCACAGACCCCGCACAGATCGTTCTTGGCGGCGGTGTGGGCAGTTTGCCTTGGCTGCCTGATGCGCTTACCCCTGTACTGAAAGGCAAGTTATTGAAAGCCACCAAAGCACCATCCATTGCAACGGCGCTCTACCCAAAAACCAGTGGCGCATTAGGCGCAGCACTTTATGCCGCAGCGCTGCACAAAGAAGGTTAGAAATGCGTTTGGCCCCCACCACTGCCGATGCTAAAGTCATCAGATGACAACCCATTGGATCAGTGCGGAGCGTGTTTTTGATGGTGTGAACCTCCTGTCTGAACAGGTTGTGAAAATCACGGATGGTCATGTAGTTGCCTTAGCGTCGCTGCGTGATACTGCCCCGCATCTCATCACACATCATTATACGGGCATTTTGATGCCCGGGTTCTTTGATATTCAGGTCAATGGCGGCGGTGGGGTGTTGTTGAACACATCGCCAAATCCCGCCGCCTTAGAAACCATCGCCACAGCGCACCGCCGATTTGGCACTGTCGCGATCATGCCAACGGTGATTTCAGATGAGCCCGACGTGCTAGAGGCTGCTGTGTCAGCTGTCATGAACGCCCAGAAAGATATCGGCATTATGGGTATCCATATCGAAGGGCCACATATCAGCCTCGCCCGGCGCGGCACCCATGCAAAAAGCGCCATTCGCCCGTTAGATGACGCCACATTTGCGCAGGTCAAGCAACTGCGAGACCATGATATCCCAACGCTCATTACCCTCGCCCCCGAGGCCTGCACCAGTGAACAAATCACAACACTGCGCGATATGGGCTGTATCGTTTCTATCGGGCACACGGATGCCACGGCTGCGCAAACACAAGACGCACTTGCCGCTGGGGCCACAGGTTTTACCCATTTGTTCAACGCGATGTCTCAGATGCAAAGCCGCGCGCCGGGGGTCACCGGGGCTGCAATCACAAGCACTGCTTGGTGTGGGATCATTGCTGACGGGATACATGTGGACCCCATGATGCTAACATTGGCAATCCGCGCGCGCCCTGCAGAAAACCGCATGATCCTCGTCTCTGACGCGATGCCAACGGTTGGTGGGCCGCCTCAGTTTGATCTCTATGGGCAGGCAATCCATCTGAAAGACGGGCGGTTGATCAATGCAAACGGGGATCTTGCTGGTGCGCATCTCACGATGTTGGATGCGCTCAATAACCTTGTCAGCTACGGTGTTGAACTGAGCGAGGCCCTGCGCATGTGCCGCCATAACCCGGCACAATTTCTGGGGCTTTGGGGCGATATGCAGTTGATTGGGCGCAAGGTAAGTGATCTGATAAACCTAGATCACGATTTGAATTTAATACATCGCGAGATCGGGCTATCTAAAGAGTGACAGAAAGCGTGGCTTTGTAAGGGGGGATAAGAAATATGAGTGATGCAGAGATCGGCCTTATTGGTCTTGGAACGATGGGTGCTGCCCTTGCATTAAACATCGCCGATAACGGATACCGCATCGCCGTATGGAACCGCACCGCGGCCCGCACGCAAGAGTTCCATGACGAGGCGGGTGATCTCGCTCCGCGCATCACCCCGACACAAACGCTCAAGGAGCTCGTCGCTGCCATCGCCCCGCCGCGCGCGATTATTCTAATGGTACCTGCTGGCGATCCTGTTGATCAACAGATCGCAGCGCTCAGGCCGCTTTTGGACGCAGATGATCTGATCATTGATGCTGGCAATGCGCTCTTTCATGATACCAACCGCCGCATGCGCGCGGCGGATGGCCCGTTCTTGGGCATCGGTGTATCTGGGGGCGAAGAAGGCGCGCGGTTTGGTCCCGCAATCATGGGCGGTGGCGCGCGCGCGCATTGGGATCGGGTTGCGCCCATCTTAGAAGCAATCAGCGCCAAATTCTGCGATACCCCATGTGCCACATGGATGGGCGAGGAAGGGGCCGGGCATTTCGTCAAAGCGGTCCACAACGGGATCGAATACGCTGATATGCAAATGATCGCCGAAGCCTATGGCATCATGCGCGATAGCATGGGCATGTCCTATGATGAGATCGGTGCCACCTTTGCAAAATGGAACACAGGGCCGCTGCGGTCTTATTTGATCGAGATATCGGCCGAGGTTGCCGCGGCAAAAGACACTGCAACCGGCAAACCACTGCTTGAAATGATCGTCGATGCCGCCGGGCAAAAGGGCACAGGGCGTTGGACCGCGATTGAGGCACAGCACCTCGCCGCCCCTATCCCCGCGATTGAGGCGGCAGTCGTTGCGCGCAACCTCTCTTCGCGTCTCGCGGAACGGGCCTCTGGTGAGGCGCTCTTTGGGAAAGGGCCGCAGCCGATCGCGCCAGAGACGCTCAGCCTTGCGCAGCTTGAGCGGGCTTTGATCGCAGGTAAAGTGCTTTGTTATGCCCAAGGCTTTGGCATGATCGCTGCGGCCTCTGACAGCTACGGCTGGTCGCTGCCACTACCAGACATTGCACGCAATTGGCGCGCGGGCTGCATCATCCGCTCTGCTATGCTCGACGATATGGCCAAAGCATTGGGCGAGGACCCAAAGCGCAACCTGATGTTCGCGCCAAGCTTTGCCAGCCATATGCATGACACCCAGCAATCGTTGCGCGATGTTGTGGCGGCAGGCGCGCTTAGCGGTAACTCGCTCCCGGCGCTGAGCTCTGGGTTGGCTTATTTTGATGCGATGCGCACTGCGCGCGGCACAGCCGATATGATCCAAGGGCAGCGCGACTTTTTCGGACGGCACGGGTTTGCCCGTTTCGATACGGACGGCAAAGGTCACCACGGCCCATGGGACGACGACACATAACGTGCTAGGACTGCAATAACTGCAACGCAAGCTGCGCGCTGGATGTCGCATTTGACGCGGCGCTATCGGACAGTACTAGAAACAGCCGGATCATTTTTTCTTGCACGTCAGGGTCTGCAAAGCCGGCGACCTCGTCTGTGCCAAAAATCTGCTCTGCGCGCTCTTTGAACGCGGTGAGCTGTTGTTCGAGATCAAGCGTTGCAATTTGGCTGGGTAGGCCAAGCGCTGTTTGCACCACCTCGCGCAGCGGTTTGTTGCCCATGATCGAAAACCAACGTGCGTTATCGCTGCTTGCCGTTGAAAGGATATCTTCCAAGCCAGACGACACACTGAGCGCGAGACGCAAATTATTATTTGCGTTCCCTACAGCGAGCTCAAACTGTTTGTCTTTGAACTTTTCAATAATATCATCAACGATTGTTTCTGAGCGCGTTAGAAACTGCGCGGTCATTTGTTCCTGGAAAAAGGGATTGATCAGATCCTCGAGATTTTCTGACCCGGTTACCAGTTTGGCGCGCGCTTTCAGGGCTTGCAATTGATCAGTTTGTTCAAGCTGCGACAGCTGGCCGGGCAAGTCCAGCATGGTTTCAACAACCCGGCGCAGCGGCTTATTATCCATGACCGAAAGCCACTGCACGTTATTGCTACTCGTTGAGGCCACGATCCCCTCAAGCGCCAGCGATACATTCAAGGCAAAACGCTGCTCAGGCTTATCGCCAGTAATATTACGATTAAACTCTGCAACCGTACCGTTCACTGTGACATCAAGACTATCGAGAAAAAGCCGTGTCACCTTGCCCTGATATTTGGGGTCTGCCAGATTGGATACTTGATCCGTGCCAAAGACATCTTTGGCCGATTGTTTAAAAGTCTCAATCGTCTCATAAAGCGAGAGGTCTTCGACATCCGCTGAGATATCCAGCGCCTTTTCGACGACATTGCGCAGGGACGCGTTATCAAGCAGGGCGATCCATTGTTCATTATTATTCGTGGTCTTCGCGGTGATATCCTCAATCTGCGAGGTCACATTCATTGCGAAATTGAGATCTGTACTGCTGCTGCCCGCCTTGCGCGCAAAATCACGGCTTTCAAATTGTGTGTTAAAATCAGTGACCAGATTTGAAATGTTTGTCAGCGGTTTGGTCCCCACGCCAAACCCAAAACTCGATGAAAGCGCGGCATAGCGTTTGTCAGACAAACGGCTCGCCAATGACCCGCCAAGCGTGCCCTCTTCGAGGATCTTTTTGATGAAGTATTTATTATTCAGGTCTTCATCCAACCCAAATGCGCCAAGCGCCACGGATAGTAAGCGACGGTCGTTGATCAGATCATCCGCGGTCTCAATCTTTGAGATATTTTCGCGGAAATAATCTGTTTCATTTTGGGTCGGACGGCTTTGATCAAATGCCGTTTGTTGCGTCTCAATCGTGCGCTGCAAAAACCGCCACCCGGTATATCCTGTGAGGGGGACAATCGGTTGAAAGCTCATGACAAAGGCGGCCCTGATAAAAGACGGTCTTCACGGGGCAACAGCGCACGCAAGGCTTTTAAAGCGCGGTAGATATCCTCGGTTCCCACCGCTTTGGTCGCGGCGGCCAACTGCTCTCTGCTATCGGGGTCACGCAAGGCTTGCGAGAGTTGTTCAATCCCGGTGAGCAGCTGAGTTTTGGCGTCTTTGATAGCGACATCGCCCGACAAAACCAGCTGCGCGATATAACAAACACGGCGCACGGGTGTTGTGACCTCATCCGGGCGGATGGCATCGCGCAGACGCAAGATATTTACATTCGGCGTCACAATCGAAAGCCTGCTACGCCGATCGCCATTTTCAATCACGGCCCCATTAATCAGGACACGTTCTTTTGGGTTCAATTTTAAAACAAGGCCAGACATTATACACCTTCGGTCGCATTGAGACCCCGAAGGATTGACATGTTAATGTCGATCAGAGCGGCGGCGCTCTCCTCTTTACGCAACACTTTCTGAGTATGCGTATTCGTGAATAACGCCAGAGAGAAAAGCTGCGCGCGCAAGGCGTCTGGTAGGCTATTTCCATCATCTGCAAGGTCTGCGGCCAGTGTGATCCACATCTGGCGGTTATCATGCAAAGCGCCAATCAAATCTTGGAATGACGCATCTTTCTGGGATGCTTTGCGCAATTTCGATGTCACTTGCGCGAAAAGCTGCGCTTCGACTGCACGGTCAGATTTGAGAGGGAATTGGGTCGGGGCGTAGGCGCGCCTAGCTTGTTCTGCTGCGTTCACGGGGGAGGTCCTTCCGGGACTATGTTGCATAGGAAAACGGTTTTACCGTTTTATGCGAATGAAGGAGCGCTCAGAACCGAGCGCTCCCTCGTTATGGTCTACCGGAATAGCGATAGGATCGTTTGTGGTGCCTGGTTTGCGATAGACAGCGACTGTACACCCAGCTGCTGTTGCACTTGCAAGGCCTGCAAACGTGCTGATGCCTCTTCCATATTGGCATCGACCAGCGTGCCAATACCTGATTTCAAAGAGTCGCTCAGGCTGCTGATAAAGTCTGATTGAATATCGATCCGACCTTGCGCAGAACCAAAGGCCGCAGCCGCATCAATTGAGATATCAATCAACGCTTCGATATTACCCAACGCAGCAGATGCACCCGCAGAGCTAGACACATCAATCGCTGATAATGCGCTCAGACCACCAGATCCCGCGTTTGAGAACTGCGCACTGACACCAACATCATTTGTGCTGCTATTCGTAAAGTCGAGATTGCCCGCAGACGCACTATCATAGTCAACAACAAGGCCATCAACGCCCAATGCATCAACTGCGTTTTTCAGGCCAACCGCTACGATATCTGCAGTTGTTGTGGCAGCAACATCATCAGCTGTTACCGTATAGGTCGCCGTTTGATCACCAATTGCGACTGTGATTGAATCACCCGCAGCAAAGGCATCAACCGAATCGTCAATTGTAATTGTGCCAGTGCCACCACCGTTATCAAGCTGGAATCCAGCCGTATCACCGTTGGTTGACGCGTTGGTTGACCCTGTTAGCACTGCCTTTGCGGCATAGTCACCCGTTGACAGGTCTTGTGCATTCACGGTGATATCAGATGATGAGACACCGCCGCTGCTGTCACGATCCAAAGATGATAGAACGCTGACAGATGTTTCCGACCCGTTGACAAGGTTCAGGCCGTTAAACTGCGCAGCACCAACAACAGAGACGATCTGCTCACGCAGTGCGACAATGTCAGATTGGATTTTGCTACGGTCAACGTTTTCCTCTTGCGCGGCAACAACCTTGGCTTTGATATCAGTCAGAAGGTCGGTGACTTTTTCAGATGCGTTCCGGGCAACTGCAACTGTTGAACTACCTAAGTTCAAGCTGTCTGAAATTGCTTTAAACCCTTTAACATCCGATTCCATCACCTTGGAAATCGCCCAAACAGCCGAATTATCACGGGCACTCCCAACAGCTTTACCTGTTGAAATCATCGCCTGTGTTTTCGAGAGATCGTTATTGATTGATTTGAGAGTTTGCAGTGCAACCATTGCACTGTTGTTTGTCAGAATACTGGACATTATTCATGGTCCTCATTGATGACGCTTTCGGCGTCAGATTTACTTGAAAACGGCAGCGTTACCTGCCGGATGAGTGTGCCATTCTGACAAATCTCACTCGCCTTCTTGGCAAGTGTCCCGTTCTGGACATGTTGGTAGTCTGTACGATTTGGTCTGAAGATTCCCTTAATCCCAATCCGAAATTATATCGGATTTTATGATAACTCCCTCTATGCCTTTCTTTCGACCGCTGGCGGCTTGGCTGAAACATGCGCAAGCTGGCCGTTTTGATTATATACGTTCAATCCATCTTTGACTTGCGCCAGCGCCTTCATTCGGTCGCGTGCCGCAGCAATGCCTGAAAGCGCCGCAGAGATGAGCGTTTGATTATAGGCGATGTCCTTGCGCAAAGCGGTCAGCGCATTTTCAGATAGCGCAGCATAAGGTAGGCTTTGAAGCATTTTTTCCTTTGTTTCAGCAAGCGACGTAATCACATTATAATCGCCAGCCAACAAAGCCTCGCGTTCATCCATCAACAGCCTGCTTAGCATTTCAACATGTGTATTAGCTGACATCTAATCGTGCTTTCATTGCTTCAAAAAGGGCCTCAGCCAAACCGATGCCACCCGCCTTGACCATATTTTCTGCCTGCGCATCACGCAGGAAGGATGAAAACTGGTCTTCTCCGATACCGCCACCGTAGCTTTCCCTTGGGTCGCCAAACCCTGCCGATTTCAGCATTTCGGCAAGAAACGTCGCCTCTAGCTGATTGGCCGCTTCACGCAATCGCGCATCGCGCTCTGCATATAATGGCAAAGATGGCGCTTTCTGCGCCGCAGGTAATACTGGGATCGTCATCGTCTCACACCCGTTTCGTTCTTTCGACGAATATGCATGTGATCAGTAAACAATCAGTAAGCTTATTGGTGCAAAAACAAATAAATTCAGAATGGATGAGCAGATGATCACAGTCGAAAATTTAGGCACAGTAAAGACAGTCCCTAAAGGTGAAAATACACCACTTCCACAAGACGAAACATCAAGTTTTCATAGCTTCATGACCGATCCTGATATGGGAGAGGATCCCGCGCAGGGCCTAACGCTCTTAGTCGATGTCGCCGATTCGGAAGAGGGGGCAGAGGTGCTCTCGAACCCATCCGAAACGCCTGAGATCCCTGAAAATGCAGAGGCTGATCTCACTATTATTGCGGGCAAGGGTGAGAGTGTTCAGCAAACATTACCTGACACGTCGATAGCCACCCACCCGCAGCCTGAGGTTACCCATACTGATGCGAAAATCAGCTTGGGCCATATTGGTGAGCCTGAAAAAGCCACTCCACAGCAACATATAAGTGCCAACATACCCGCTGAGCCTCCAAAGGCCGCGCGCCCAATGCAAGGTGAAGCCGCGGCACTCATCTCTGCAAAGCTCGTGCAGTCACACGCACACCCTGTACAGCCAACCGAAACAAAGCCAGCTACGGACGCCAAATCGCCACAAACGATCACACCATCTGATCCTGTTGTATTGACCAAAAATAAAGCACCTGCAGCCGACCTGAAAGCGACACCCCTAGTACAAGGGCAGAATACGCCTACGACTGTCGCCAAAGACGTAACACCTGCGGCCATGCCACGCGCTGAAATTGCGCAAATGTTGCAAGCTCCGAAACCTGAGCAAGCACAAGCGCAGCCGAAACCGCCGCAAGCCACACAGCCAGAAGCCATCGCATTGGTTGCGAACACCTACCGCCCACAGACAGATCAAAAAGCACATATCGATCAATCCGCCTATCAACCGCCTGAAAGGGCCACGCCGCAGGCTAGTGTACAAAACGCAACGCAGGCACAGCTACAAACGTCATCCCCCGCGCCTCAACCCACGCAAGCCGCCGCATTGTCCTTCTTTGAAAAAGATCTCGCTGGTGCAACGGCCAAGCCTGATGGGTCTGCAACGTTTCTCACCGAGGATATCAATGTGCGTAGCAACACGCCCTTTGGATTGGGCGGAAGTGATCGCGCTTTCGCGCCACAAACGGCACAGTCTGTGGCGGGCACATATGTCAGCAGCCAAGCAGAAGTTGAACAGGCGCGCAATATCGCCAATCAATTGGCCGCCACCATTAGTAAAACTGGCTCGGGCACGACCGAAATACGTCTTTACCCCGAAGAACTGGGGCGCGTGCGCTTGATGATCTCGGGGGCCGAAGGGGCGATCACCGTGACAATCTCTGCAGAGCGCGCAGAAACCCAAGACCTGTTGCGCCGTAATATTGATCAATTGGCACAGGATTTTCAGGACATCGGCTATGAAAATTCTAGTTTTCAATTCGAAGACCAGCAAAAGGGTGAACAGACAGAGCAAGCATCCAGCTCTTCACAGCCCACCGATGAACCAACCGCAAACA
Organism: uncultured Alphaproteobacteria bacterium; assembly: GCA_929200295.1. Taxonomy (GTDB): domain Bacteria; phylum Pseudomonadota; class Alphaproteobacteria; order Rhodobacterales; family Rhodobacteraceae; genus Yoonia. The sequence goes on along the minus strand of CAKMZE010000029.1, from coordinate 6,627 downwards.
TCACATTAGCCCAAAACGCTACACCAACAGATGGCTTAGACCTCAGACTATAGGAGCCCAGCATGCAAGTCGGCGATCCTCAATCCACGACAACCGCGGCAAACAGCACATCACAAAGCAATACGACAACGATCAACTCTGACTTTGATACGTTCTTGAAGATGCTAACTGTGCAAATGCAAAACCAAGACCCGCTTAACCCGATTGAAAGCTCGGATTATGCAACGCAGCTCGCAACATTTTCCGGGGTTGAACAGCAGGTGAAAACCAATGATTTGCTCACAAATCTTGCTGCGCAATTTGGGGCCGCAGGGCTTACACAAGTCGCAGGCTGGGTCGGCCAAGAGGCCCGTGCAGTTGCGCCCGCAAAATTTATGGGGCAGCCGATTGAAATCGTGCCAGAGATTGTCGATGGCGCCAAATCAGCTGTTTTGATCGTGAAAGACACCGAAGGAAACGTGGTGCAAAACACAGTCATCGATACATCTGGCGACGCGTTTTTATGGAACGGCACAAATGAAGATGGGTCATCCCTGCCACAAGGCGAAGCCTATACGTTCCTTGTCAAAAGCATGAATGGTGATGAAGACCTCGGCACCACAGGTGCAGCCGTCTATCAAACGATCGTAGAAGTGCGCAGTCAGGACGGGGCTGCCACACTTGTGCTTGGTAGCGGTGCCGAAGTCTCTGCATCAGATATCACAGCATTGCGTGATCCTGATCTTTTACAATAGCGCAATGAGCGTCACCAGCTAGCGATGACGACCAAAAGATGATGGGCAGATTGCCCATCCTACAGCCAGGATCATTGGCCGTTTATCCTCGTTTTAACGCTCAGAGACTGAGACGCGCGGGCATGTTTTGCGCAAGCACTTTCATTCTTAGGTTTTGAAATATCCCGGGGGTCTGGGGGCTGGCCCCCAGGGCTTGTCGTGTCTAGGGCGGGCATCCCGAGCCACGCAAACAATGACCCGTTAGATCGCTTGCAAAACCCAAATCAGCCCAGCCACAATAACAGCACCAACACCCATCCACCCCAATCGCGCAGGCAAGCGCGATGGCAAAGGCGACGGCGTTGGGTTGGTTTGCGCGATCAACGCAGCGCGCGCCAATTCTGGCAAGCGTGGCCCAAAACGCGAGAGCATAAGCGCCGTTTTCGTCAGGTCCTGCAAAAGCGCCTTAGGGCCGATACTATCTGCGATGTAACGCTCAACAACCGGGCGCGCGTCTTCCCAAATATTCATATGCGGGTTTAATGAGCGGGCCACCCCTTCGACCACAACCATGGTCCTTTGCAACAAAATCAGCTCTGTCCGGGTCTCCATACCAAACTTTTCTGTGACCTCGAACAGATAGGTCAAAAGCCGCGCCATCGAAATGCGCGTTGCATCCATGCCAAAGATCGGCTCACCCACGGCCCGCAAGGCCCGTGCAAATTCATCCACATCCCGGTCCGCAGGCACATAGCCGGCCTCAAAATGCACTTCAGCCACACGTTTGTAATCTTTGCGGATAAAACCAAAGAGGATCTCAGCATAGACCCGGCGGGTATAGGCATCGATCCGCCCCATAATACCGAAATCATAGGCGATCAGGTCACCGTTTGCCGCCACCTTTAGATTGCCCTGATGCATGTCCCCATGAAAATACCCATCGCGCAACGCTTGGTTCAAAAACACCTGTAATACAGTTGTCGCCAACTGACCGCGATCATGCCCCGCAGCATCTAGCGCATCATTATCACCCACACTGATGCCATCGGCCCAATCGAGCGTCATCACCCGGCGACCTGATAAATGCCAGCGTATTTTCGGCACCTGAAAGCCTGTATCCTTGGCCGTATTATCCGAAAACTCTGACGCGGCCGAGGATTCAAGCCGCAGATCCAGCTCTCCGAGCACCACGCCCTCGAAATGGGCGATGACATCCATCGGGCGCAAACGGCGTGAGGCGGGCGATAACAGCTCAATCGCGCGTGCGGCGAAATAAAACGCATCAATATCTTTGCGAAACGCCTTTTCAATGCCGGGGCGCAGGATCTTGACCGCCACGGCCTCGCCTGTCTCAATCAAATGCGCCTTATGCACTTGGGCAATTGAGGCGGCAGCCACGGGCTCTGAAAAGCTCGCAAAGGCGGTTTCAACCGACACGCCAAGCTCGCGCTTAATCTCTGCGCGGGCTTCATCCATTGAAAAGGGCGGCAGTTTGTCTTGCAACACGCGCAATTGCAGGGCCAATTCATCACCGACAACATCCGGGCGGGTTGATAGAATTTGCCCGAACTTAATATAAGCAGGACCAAGTGCCGTTAACGCCCGTGTCGCCGGGGGCATTGTGACATCGCCCTTATAGCCCAACCACTGAAACGGCCAAACGATGGTACGGAACACAGCCCGTAACACAGGCCCTGCATCAAACGCATCCAACACAACTTTCATCGCGCCCGTGCGCTCTAGCGTGGCGCCAGTGCGGATCAGGCGAATGATATTGTGTGGGCCGCGCATATCAGAGCTTCCAGCCGGAATGCAGCGCAGCCACGCCAAGTGTCATATTGCGGTATTTCGCATTGCCGAAGCCTGCGGTTTTAATCATCTGCAAAAACGTATCCTGATCTGGGAAATTTCGGATCGATTCCACAAGGTACTGATAGCTATCGCTGTCATTGACGATCATTTTCCCCATACGCGGAATGACGTTAAACGAATAGGCATCATATGCCGCCTGCATCAATGGATTTGGCAGTTGCGAAAACTCTAACACCATAAGCCGTCCACCGGGTTTGAGAACGCGATAGGCTTCGGCCAATGCCTCCTCTGGGCGGGTGACATTGCGAATGCCAAAGCTGATTGTGTAGACATCAAAACTGTTGTCTTCAAAAGGCAAATGCATCGCATCACCGACAACCCAATCGAGGCTATCAGACAATTGCGCAGCCTCAGCGCGTTTGCGCCCTTCGATTAACATTGGTTCTGTCAGATCAAGCACAGTGGCATGGCCACGGCCTGCGCGTTTCAAAAACCGGAACGAGATATCGCCCGTCCCGCCAGCCACATCTAGTAACCGTTGCCCCGGGCGCGGTGCCAACCAATCCATCATCGCATTTTTCCAAACGCGGTGGATACCCGCTGACATGACGTCATTCATCACATCGTATTTGCGCGCAACAGAGGAAAACACACCCTGAACACGCCCTGCCTTTTCGCCTTCTGGCACGGTTTCAAAGCCGAAATGGGTTGTTTGATCGGTGTTATCGGTCATGTTTTCCGCATCCACATTATTCATATTGTGACGTATACCCCAACACGACAAGACACAAATGCCATTGTGTCGCGCCCAAGATGTGCATTGCAAGCGACAGCAATCTCATTATCTTGCAAAGGGTTGTAATTTAGATTGGACCCGATGCCCGAATTACCCGAAGTCGAAACCGTCCGCGCAGGGCTCGCCCCTGTGATGGAAGGTGTGAAGATCGATGCCGCCGATGTGAACCGCCCTGATCTACGCTGGCCTTTTCCAGACCAAATGGCCGCGCGTTTGCGCGGGCAAACCGTGCTACGTCTGCGGCGGCGATCCAAATATATCTTGGCTGATCTTTCAAGCGATGAAACGCTGCTTATTCATTTGGGCATGTCCGGGCGGATGTTGATATCCGGGCACCAGGTAGGGGATTTCTATCATCCTCACCCCGCCCCCGCAAAACATGATCACGTTGTGCTTCATATGGTGGGTGGTGCGCGCATTACCTTTAACGATGCACGGCGTTTTGGCGCGATGGATTTGATGGCGACACAAGACGAGACCACCCATTGGTTGATCCGTGATCTCGGGCCAGAGCCGCTGGGCAATAGCTTTGACGAGGCCTATCTCATCGCAAGGTTTGCCAATAAAAACACCCCGATCAAAACCGCACTTCTTGATCAACGTATCGTGTCTGGGCTGGGGAATATTTATGTCTGTGAGGCGCTCTACCGGGCGGGTATCGATCCACGGCGCAAAGCTGCGCGGATTTCTGCGGCACGCATCGGGGCGCTCGTTCCGATTATTCGCACCGTGTTAGAAGAGGCGATCGCCGCAGGTGGATCATCTCTTAAGGATTACCGGCAAGCCGACGGCGAGCTGGGTTATTTCCAGCATGGGTTTCAGGTCTATGGCCGCGAAAATGAATCATGTTTGTCGGCTGACTGTGGCGCGCAAATCCAGCGCTGCGTGCAATCAGGCCGATCTACATTCTTTTGCGCATCCTGCCAAAGATAGCTTGATTGATACTGCGATATTGGCCATGATTTTAGCCTTAAACACCTGAGAGAGCACTACCATGGCCTATGAAACACTTCTTGTTGAGATCGACGATCACGTTGCAACGATCACCCTCAACAGGCCTGATGCGTTGAATGCGCTGAATATCGCGCTCTTGGGTGAGCTTTGTGATGCGCTTGAGAGTGCCGATCAAAACGACAAGGTACGCTGCATTATCCTTACTGGGTCTGACAAGGCATTTGCCGCAGGTGCGGATATCCCAGAGATGGCCGATAAATCCTTTGTCGACATGTTCATGGGCCGTCATTTCAGCCAGGAAGTTGACCGTTTTAATAATACGCGCAAACCGATCATTGCAGCGGTCGCAGGCTATGCGCTGGGCGGTGGCTGTGAGCTCGCGATGATGTGTGATTTCATTATTGCAGCGGACACGGCGAAATTTGGCCAGCCCGAGATTAACCTCGGCGTGATTGCAGGGATCGGCGGGTCCCAGCGCTTGACCCGTTTTGTTGGCAAATCCAAATCAATGGATATGCATTTAACCGGGCGCTTCATGGATGCGGCCGAGGCCGAGCGTGCGGGCCTTGTCTCTCGTGTGGTGCCTGCCAAGAAACTGTTGGAAGACGCACGCACCGCAGCGATCAAAATTACCGAAAAATCCCAGGTCGCCGTCATTGCAGCCAAAGAGACCATAAATCACGCCTATGAAAGCACATTATCCGCAGGCGTCGCCTATGAACGGCGAATGTTTCAGTCGCTTTTTGCGACAGATGACCAAAGCGAAGGTATGAACGCGTTTAGTGAAAAACGCGAACCGCAGTTCCGTGACCGCTAAGCCCGTCATTTAGGGCTTTTATTTTAGAATACGAACGCCTATACGCACCAACATACATGCGCGTGAGGCCCGCTAGGCCAGAATCAGCCGGTTCTAAAACCCGGTCGGGGCTCTTGCGCTACAGATTTCAATTGCCCGCGATTTGGGCCCCTGACACGAGACACGAACATGGCAAATACTCCACAGTCTAAGAAGCGCGCCCGCCAGAACGAAGCCCGCTTTGCAGTCAACAAAATGCGCCGCTCGCGCATTCGTACATATCTGCGCAAAGTTGAAGAAGCGATTGAGAGCGGCAACAAAGATGATGCCGTCGCAGCACTCAAAGCTGCACAGCCAGAATTGATGCGCGGTGTGACCAAAGGCGTCTATCACAAAAACACAGCCTCACGCAAAATGTCGCGCCTCACGGCACGGGTCAAAGCCATCGGCTAATTATTTTGGCAACGATTTGCCAAAATCATCTTTTAAAGGCATGCGACCCTGTCGCGTGCCTTTTTTATGTTAAATTCTGAAGTCTGATTTTTCTTCTGTTTCAAGCCCCTCATAGATTCTTTTTCGATAGAGTGTGAGTCAAGCGCGATGTTGTGTTGAATTGAATGCAAATCACTTGCTAGCTTGTACATGCGATTCACATCGGTCCTGGGGGACATAACGCAAAGCGCAATAATTTGATGGGCCTTAGGCCTGTGAATAGTATCGCCTTTCGCCTTATGGTTGCTTTGGATGCAGGGTGGTATTTTCCCCACTTTGCACCTTCAAAGGCTGCATTTTTGCGTGCAGATTTTGAAACTGGGCTGGGCACAAAGATAAGCGTAGTGATTGACGCTATCGGGGACATTTGTGTTCACGGCTTTTGCCGTTTCGTTGATGAATCGCAACAGGGAGAACCCCTGCTGGCGCAGGTAATTGGGACGGGTAAGATCAGAATGACTAAAAATATGTGGGACAGCGTATTAGAAGATCTCAAAGGCGTCGTCGGAAAAAGCAGCTACACGAGCTGGATCGAACCCCTCATATTTGTTGATTACTCTGATACTGTTGCGACATTTCACGTCCCCACCACGTTTATGGGCAACTATGTCGATCAGAATTTTGGTGACTTGATTAAGCACTACATCAAACAGTCAGGCCATAACGTGCAGCGCCTGCAATTCATCGTTGAAAAGACTAACGCTAAGACAAAGCCTACGCAGTTCACTCCGAAGAACCCAGTGACGCAGAGCAAAGGCAATGCCGCTCACGGATCCCCGTTGGATACGCGTTTTACCTTTGACAATTTCATTGTCGGCAAACCAAACGAGCTTGCCTATGCTGCTGCGCGCCGTGTTGCCGAAGGTGCCACAGTCACATTTAATCCGCTGTTTCTATATGGTGGGGTCGGGCTCGGCAAAACCCACTTGATGCATGCGATTGCGCACGAACTGAAAGAACAGCAACCTGATTTGAATGTGCTCTACCTTTCGGCAGAGCAATTTATGTACCGCTTCATCACGGCGTTGCGCGACCGCAAGATGATGGACTTCAAATTCCTCTTC
>CAKMZE010000028.1:24034-26922 GCA_929200295.1 uncultured Alphaproteobacteria bacterium | reverse complement strand
CCCCAGACCCCCGGGATATTTCAAAACCTAAGAATGGGGGCGTGGATGAGAGGTGGCACTTTTACGTCAGAGTTCGCGCATCGCGGCATCGTGGAGTTTTTTGCTGACCTCTGGTGAGACGCCTAAGGCATGTTCGACCTCAAGCAAAAGCCTGTCTTCTGGAACGACCTCGACCCCATCGGCAAAAACAATCTGCCAGAGGGCTGCGACGATGGCCACACGTTCTGAGGCGGGGATTGCATCATGCAGAATGCCTGCGAGGTCCTCAACCGCGGGCATGGCTTGTTCGAGTACTTCGCATTCGGCGCGCAGCTTTGCGGCGGCGACGGGATTAAGATTATAGCGCGCGCCCAAGATCGCGTCGATTTTTTCAATTTCCTCAAAGAGATAAGCATCGTCTGCTTTTGCAGCCCTCACAAGCAGCGCGCCAAGCGCGTGTTTTGCATCCGCGGCTGGAAGTTCTGTTTCAGGGGGCGCACCCTTAAAAAGCGCAAGAATACTGTCGAACATCTTAAACGGCCTTATGTGACTGGTTCATGCATGAGCATAAAACCTTTTGAGGTGATCCGCATAGCTATTTTCGTGCGGGCCGCGTAAAGAGCAATGATGAGCGCAATCCATCCATCTTATGTCATCGGGGCTGTTGTTTTGGCGATGCTTTGCATCGTGTCCGGCGATGCGGCGGCAAAGCTGTTGGGTGAGGCGGGGTATCCCCAAACCTTTGTTGCTTGGACGCGGTTTTCTGTGGCGCTGGTGATTGTTCTGCCGTTTTGCGGGATATCGCGGGCTGAGGTGCCGCTACTATGGAAGCCGCAGATTATCCTGCGCGGGGTGCTCATTGCCTGTGCGATCAGCTGCATTTTGATGGCGCTGAAATCAGAGCCTATGGCGAATGTATTCGGTGGGTTTTTTATTGGGCCAATTGTTGCCTATGGTTTGGCTGTTTTCATGCTGGGCGAGCGGGTCAGTGTGATGCGTAGTCTGTTGCTGGGGCTGTCATTCTTGGGTGTGCTTATCGTCGTGCGCCCTGGGTTTGGGATGACCGTTGGAATGGGCTTTGCGATGATGGCGGGCTGTTTGCATGGTTCGTATCTCGTCGCGACGCGTTGGTTGGCGGGGGGATATCGCCCGCAGTTCCTGCTTTTGTCGCAGCTTGCGGTTGGGGCGATATGTCTTGCGCCATTTGCGCTTGCGTCCTTGCCTAACATCACGGGGACGCATGTTGCACTATTGCTTTGGTCTGCGATGGGCTCTGCCTTGGGTAATCTTATCTTGGTGGTGTTGAGTCGGACAACACCTGCAAATGTCATTGCCCCATTGATATATAGTCAGCTGTTGGTGGCCGTTGTGATGGGGATCATCGTGTTTGGCGATTACCCAGATATCATCAGCGTGCTGGGGCTTTGCATTATTGCGGGTGCCGGCGTGACATCGCTTTATTTTGCGCGCAAAGAAGGCCAATAAGAGACTGGATAGTGTGACCTATTCGGAGAAAGGGACAGCGAGTGACAAATGGGGCGTTAGCGGGACTACGGGTATTAGATCTTTCGCGCATTTTGGCAGGACCAACCTGTACCCAGTTGCTGGGTGATTTGGGCGCTGAGGTGATCAAAATCGAAAACCCCAAAACGGGGGGTGATGACACGCGTGCTTGGGGTCCGCCATTTGTGCAGGGGGCAGATGGAGAGCCAACTGATCTATCAGCTTATTTCATGTGTGCTAATCGCAATAAGCTTTCTGTTGCGGTTGATATCGCCACATCTGAGGGACAAGAAACCATTCGCGCGCTTGCGATGCAATGTGATGTGCTCATTGAGAATTTTAAGCCGGGGGGGCTCGCTAAATATGGGCTGGATGCAGATCAGCTTTTGGCGGCAAATCCGGGGTTGGTCTATGCGTCGATCTCTGGCTTTGGGCAAACAGGGCCAAATGCCCATAAGCCGGGCTATGATTTGATGGCCCAAGGCTATGGCGGGATCATGTCGCTCACTGGTGATGCCGATGGATTGCCGATGAAAACGGGCGTCGCAGTCGCGGATGTGATGTGCGGGATGTATGCGGCGGTTGGTATCCTTGCAGCCCTGCGCCACCGCGATCAGACGGGCGAGGGCCAACATATCGATATTGCGCTTGTGGATACGCAAGTGTCATGGCTGATTAATCAGGGGGTGAATTACCTGACCACGGGCGATGTGCCACAACGGCGCGGGAATGCGCACCCCAATATTGTCCCTTACCAAGTCTTTGCGACAAAAGATGGCCATGTGATTATTGCGGTTGGCAATGACAGCCAGTTTCAGCGGTTTTGTCAGTTTCTGGGGGTGGCAGCGCTTGCAGATGATGCGCAGTACGCGACGAATCCAGCACGGCTGCAAAATCGCGATGATCTGATGGCGGTTTTGGTGCCGATGTTGGGCGCGCTGACCACGCAAGACATCATCACAGGGTTAGAGGCCGTGCAGGTCCCGGTTGGCCCAGTGAATACGCTTGATCAGGTGTTTGGCACGGATCAAGTGCGCGCACGCGATATGATCGCGACGATGCCTATGCAAGGCGCCAAGGAGGGAGCGGTCAAGCTGATCGGTAATCCGCTGAAGTTTTCGAAAACGCCCGTGACCTACCGCCACGCACCACCACGGTTCGGGCAGGACACATCTGACGTTTTGGCGCGGTTACAACAGAAACCTTAGCGCGGTGTTATGGTTTTTCGTCAATTGAGCCGGGGCTTAAGCTGAAGAGTGTGAACAGACCCTAGATATCTGCCCACCGACAGAACCTTTGCACGCATCCATACCAATTACTCCACATCCAATAATGTCTGCTTCAAAAAGTAATTCTAACTGTCCACACTCAACATCTTTTGCCTGCTTCACAAAGTCATCATCCAC
>CAKMZE010000028.1:15673-24024 GCA_929200295.1 uncultured Alphaproteobacteria bacterium | reverse complement strand
TCGAAACACTGTCCAAAATGACATAGTAGTCATTAATTCCATGCCGTTTTCTATTATGAACTTACTCTGTATTTCATGGGTAAGTTGCATAAATTAAGGTAAAAAATCAACCTAAGAACGCTCTAGACTTAATGACCCATTCCCTTGTGTCTGGATGCATGCTGCCCGTCCATACATATGGCAATAGCATGTGAAGAGCCTTTGTTTCAGACTTACAGAAATCCACCGCCTGATCAGCCAAAACCACCAGTAGATCCTCAAATGGCCCTGCCGCTAAATATGCAAATTCGCCCGGGGTTTTTAAGTCATTCGCAATCTCTACAATTGTTGCCCAAGCCAAGCTGGGATTAGCTTTGACGAGGTCAATGAGTTCTTCCCAGAAAACGAACTCTTCATCAGAAATTTTATAGTTTTCATCACTGCCATGCTTGCGGCAAAATCGGACCCACTTATAAACAAGTTGGATTTCTGGAGTAGCACCCATGTGATCTACCATCGTAAAGTTTGCTGACTGACTATGCATTATAACGCGCTAGGCAAATATGTACTGGATTTATTTCCCATTATTCCAACTTTGGAACCCCAAAATACCACCTGCTTTAGTCCCACCATCACAATACCACTTGCTCCCCAATGAAGTGATCTTACTTGCGCCGGTTGGTAGTCGCTCAAATAAACGTCACGCCCGCATTGCGCATTTCGGTTTGCGCGGCATCGAGTGAGCCATCAAAATCAATCGCGCGCGTGAGATCGGTGCGCACAGTGACTGTAAACCCAAGCTTTGCCGCATCTACGGCTGAGTAATGAACGCAAAAATCGGTGGCGAGACCGACCATCATCAGATCGCTGAGGCCGCGTGTGCGCAGATAGCCTTCTAACCCGGTTGGTGTTTTGTGATCGTTTTCAAAAAACGCAGAATAGCTATCGATCGCAGGGTTGTAGCCTTTGCGAATGATCATATCCGCAGGATTTGTGTTGAGCTGCGGGTGAAACGCGGCGCCTTGGCTGCCTTGGATACAATGGTCTGGCCACAGGACCTGTGGCCCATATGGCATCTCGGTCACTGACATTGGGGCCGCATTATCATGGGACGATGCAAAGGACGAATGTCCAGCCGGATGCCAATCTTGCGTGAGTACCACGCAATCATATTGCGACATGATGTCATTGATCCCTGTGACGATCTCATCCCCACCGGGCACAGCCAATGCCCCGCCCGGGCAAAAGTCATTTTGCACATCGATCACAATCAAAGCAGTCATCATGGATCCCCTTTTTGAAATCAAGCCTTGCCCTTTAGTGCTGTTCAGGCACCAGAACCTCGCGTTTGCCGACGTGATTTGCAGACGACACAACGCCTTCGTCTTCCATCTGCTCGACCAGTCGTGCGGCTTTATTATACCCAATTGCTAACTTGCGCTGGATATATGAGGTTGAGCATTTGCGATCCTTGATCACAATTGCAACGGCCTGATCATAAAGCGCGTTCTCACCATCGGTATTGCCGCCAAGCCCGAGAACCAGATCAATATCGCTTTCTTTATCTTCGGATGGGCCATCAACAACACCAGACATATATTCAGGCGGGCCAAAGGCCTTGAGATGATTGACGATTTCTTCGACCTCTTCATCTGAGCAGAAAGGCCCGTGGATACGGCTGATTTTACCGCCCCCAGCCATATAAAGCATGTCACCCATGCCCAAGAGCTGTTCGGCCCCCATTTCACCCAAAATCGTGCGGCTATCGATCTTTGACGTTACTTGGAACGAAATCCGCGTTGGGAAGTTGGCCTTGATCGTGCCGGTGATCACATCCACTGATGGGCGCTGGGTGGCCATAATCAGGTGAATACCTGAGGCACGCGCCATCTGAGCAAGGCGCTGGATGCAGGCCTCGATCTCTTTGCCTGCGACCATCATCAGATCGGCCATCTCATCAACGACCACAACGATATAAGGAAGCACCTCTGGTAAGAACTCTTCGGTCTCGAAAACCGGTTCGCCGGTTTCATCATCAAATCCGGTTTGCACCGTGCGGCTGAACATTTCATCCTTGGCCAAGGCATCGCGCACGCGGCCGTTATAGCCGTCGATATTACGCACGCCCATTTTGGACATCTTGCGATACCGCTCTTCCATTTCACCAACGACCCACTTGAGCGCAACAACCGCCTTTTTCGGATCTGTCACAACAGGCGACAAAAGATGTGGGATGCCATCATAAACGCTGAGCTCCAGCATCTTTGGATCAATCATGATCATCCGGCATTCCTCTGGCGAGAGCTTATAAAGCAACGAGAGGATCATCGTGTTGATCGCCACAGATTTACCTGATCCGGTTGTCCCCGCGATCAGCAAATGCGGCATTTTCGCGAGGTTGGCGATGATCGGCTCACCGCCGATATCTTTGCCCAGCGCAAGCGGGAGCTTCATGTTGCTATCGCCAAAGTCACGGGCAGAGAGCATCTCACGCAGGATCACCATCTCGCGTTTTTCATTGGGCAGCTCGATACCAATGACAGAGCGCCCGGGTACGGTGGATACACGCGCAGAAAGCGCCGACATGGACCGCGCAATATCGTCGGACAGGCCGATGACCCGGCTCGCTTTAAGACCCGGCGCTGGCTCAAGCTCGTACATTGTGACCACAGGGCCGGGGCGTACGCTGACGATCTCGCCCTTGACGCCGTAGTCATCCAAGACGCTTTCGAGCATGCGCGCATTCTCTTCGAGCGCCTCGTCAGATAGATGATGCCGCTCTATCGTGTCAGGGCTGGTCAAGAGCGATAGGGGTGGCGTTTCATAATCGGCATAACGGTCTTCAAACTTGAGCTTTGGCTGCGCCTCAGCCAGCGCTTGCTTTGATGGCATCGTCGCCCGTTTAAGCGGGTGCTGCACAACCTTTTTTGGCGCAGGTGTTGGGATCACGACGCGGCCTGCTTGCAGGTCTGCCTGTGGATGCGGCAAAGGATCGCTTTGAACAGCAATCGTGGCCTGCGCATAATCTGGCATCGCGGCGTCAATTGGCATGTCTTCGAGCACAGGCTCGACAAACAGATTTGGCGTCTCTTTCATGATAGGCTGAGGCGGCAGGTTTTGTAATGCTTGTGGCAGCGGGCTAGGCGCTGGGCTTGCCGGTTGCTCAATACGCATTGGCTTCGTGATCAGACCACGGGTACGATTTTTGATGGCATCTGAAATACGTGCGGTCACCCGGTCATCGCTGGTTTCAACCTGCGCAGAGATTGGTGTGGGTGTCACCAGCTCTGGTTCTGGCATTGGGTCATTTCGCTTAAGCAACCCGGCAAGGAACCCGCTTTGTTGTGGCGCTGGGCTTGTCGCAAAATGCTCTGCCGAAACGGGTGGTTCCATTGCTTGTGCGGCGGTGGGAGCTGCACCAAATGATTTGTTCAAATTCATCGGCGGCATTTTGCGGCCATCGATATTTGGCAGCTCAGACGGGCGCGTTGGCATCACGGGATTTGCGCGTACCACGGCAGCGGCCCGGGCTTTTTCTGCGGAAGGTGGCAGATGAACCGGGTTTTCAGCTATGAAAACAGGCTGTTGCGGGGCAGCTGTTTTCTTTTCCAGTACGCTTTGGCCAAAGCCCTGCGCCTTTTGCGCAGCGGCACTTGCGCCCTTGCTAAAGCTGCGCACAAGCGTGGCATAGACGATGATCGTTCCGATCAACGCAAATCGCATCAGTGAATGAAGCTCGCTGCGGACAAAGCCCAAAACAAACATCATCAGAGCAACACATCCAATTGCCGTAAAGAACGAGACAGTTTTGACAAGGAACGTCACACCCAATGGCAAAAGCTCCAGCACAACAGCAAGGGCGGTATCGCCAAGCAGACCGCCCAAGCCAAAGTTAGCAGTCCACATGTCGCCGGGTGTCAGAGTTGCGGCATAGATCGCAGCAATTGCCAAGGCAATCGGCGCAAAGATCACCCGGGTGATCGCCCGCTCTGCACCAATATGCAACGCAAACCGTACACCCCATACGATCAGCATGATGGGCAAAACCCACACGGCCTTGCCGACAATCATCATTAGTGTTGCGGATGTTGTCGCGCCAAAGCGCCCAAGCCAGTTTTGCACAGGCGCATCTGTTGCGGACATCCAGCTGGGGTCATCCGGCACATAGCTATAGATCATCGCCGCAAACAAAAGCCCAACAAGCCCAAGCGCCATGCCAAATAATTCGCGCCCGCGACGTTCTATGACAGCCTGCGTTGCGCTATCGAATAATGGGTCTCGTTTGCGTGCCTGAAATGATGCCATTTTATATCCCTCAATCAAAGAGACAGTCGCGGATTTTGATCAACCCACGCTGAATGTCTTGTTTTGGAGCCACCAAAGCGACTCTGATAAATTCTTGCCCAGGGTTTGTGCCATTGACGTCTTGCGCCAGATAGGCGCCTGGCAAAACCCGTACCCCTGTTTCGTCCCAAAGCCGTGTCGTGGCTTCTTCCCCGTCTGGAACGGGTAAACATAGGAAAAACCCAGCTTGCGGCGCGAGATACCCAGGCAGATCACCCATTAGGCTGTCAACGAGCGTAAATTTTTCCTGATAAAGCGCGCGGCTTTGGTTCACATGCTCTTCATCCGCCCATGCGGCGGCAGCAACCGCCTGCAAAGGCCCGGGCACTGGCGCACCCGCATAGGCGCGCAGTTTGCGGATATGTTTGATGTTCTCAGGCCCAGAGCACACAAAACCAGAGCGTAACCCAGCAAGGTTTGACCGTTTTGACAGCGAATGAAATGCGACCACGCGCTCAGGATCTGTGCCAAGCTTTGTTACCATTTCTAACGCGCCAAGCGGGGGCGTGTCGCGATAAATCTCTGAATAGCATTCGTCGGCAAACACTTTGAAGTCATGCTTTTCAGCGAGCTGTAAAAGTGTGGACCAATAGGCCGCGTCTGCTGTCGCGCCCTGCGGATTTGTGGGTGAACAAATATAGGCAACCGTTGTGCGGTCTAATGTATCCTGATCCAAGCCTGCAAAATCAGGCAACCAGCCATTTCCCGCAAGCGCTGGCAGATATACGGGCGCAGCCCCCAGTGCCTTTGCCGCGGCGGGGTAGGATGAATAATAGGGGTTTGGCAGCAGAATAACCGGGTCTTTGTCAGCCTTTTCAGTTGGGCTCAGCGCAAGGGCTGCATTAAATAACCCTTCACGCGTGCCATTGAGCACCATCAGGTTTTCAGGTGTGATCTGCGCGTTATAGCGGCGATCAACCCAGCCTATGATAGCCTCTAGCAACGCTGGCGTGCCATTATTGTCGGGGTATTTCTTAAACCCTTGAAGATGCTCTGCGATGATTGGCGCGACAAAGTCGGGCAAAGCATGCTGCGGCTCACCAATGGTCATGTTAATGACCTCATCGCCTGCGGGGCGATGATCAAGAAGCGCACGCAGACGGGGCCACGTCGCAACCGGTAAGGTCGAGAACCGCTCAGGATATATCATTTCTGCCTCAAATACGGGATCATGAACGCCCCGCTTTTTTGACAGATTAAACCGCCCCCATAGGGACTGTCCAGAAAATCAAGGCATCAACAGCTGTGAGCGTGGCGCAATTGTGTCTTTTTAGTCGAGTGCGCGTGTAACAGCGGCCCCCAAACGCAAGAGAGCTGCCTCACCACTTGGTGGGCCGTTCAAAAGAAGACCACAAGATGCTGTATCTGTAGGCACTGTTAAGCCACATAAACCCAGTAAATTACCGATCCTCGTATTGCGCAACGCAAGAAGATTTTCGCGCTTATAATAGGCGTCATCTGCCATCAGTCGTGCTGTATTTGGCGGCAACATCGGCGCTGTGGCCATAATCACAGCGTCATATCCGGCTGTGAAATCAGCGTATTCTTTGCGAATGGCGTGTAATCGGTGCCAGCTCGCGACGTAATCAACGGCTGCGATATGCGCGCCACTTCGCACCCGTTCGAGGATTTGCGGGAACATCACATCTGGGTTCGCTTCGACCCGGTCGCGCCCCCAGCCGTAACTATCCGCGCCATATAAATTCCCAGCATCTGCAAAGGCTTGGGTCAGAGCAGGGAAATCCGCATGGGTGATGACAGCCCCTGCCTGTTCCAGCTTTTCCACCGCACGGACAAAGGCCGTGCGCGGGGCGTCGCGCAGATCATCGCCAGCCACAGTTCCCAAAACCAAGAGCCGCGCGCCTTTGAGCGATGCACCGGTGAGATCAACGGCGTCGGCACCCTCTAAGGCGGCGAGCATCAGTGCGGCATCTTCAACCGAGCGGGTCAAAGGGCCAACCGTGTCAAATGTTAAACATAGCGGCACAACGCCCTCGAGGCTGAGCCGCCCATGGGTGGTCTTGAGCCCGACCAGATCATTCCAAGCCGCCGGGATACGGACAGAGCCACCTGTGTCTGATCCCACAGCCGCCGCCGCCAGACCAAAGGCGACCGAAACCGCAGCCCCCGAGGAGGACCCCCCCGGCACCGCCTCTGGATCGTTTTTGTTTGGGGGAGTGCCCATCACTGGGTTAAGGCCAAGGCCAGAAAACGCGATTTCAGACATATGTGTCTTGCCCAAGCAGACCAATCCAGCGGCAGTGGCATTTTGCAGAACCTGCGCATCTTGATCAGGCACGCGTCCTTCCATCAGTTTTGTGCCAGCTTCTGTGCCAATACCTGCGGTATCAAAGAGATCTTTCCATGATACGGGCACGCCGTCGAGCGGCCCGCGCCGCAGCCCTGATTTTGCGCGGTCGCTTGCAGCGCTTGCCTCTGCCCGTGCACGGGCATGGGTAACGCGCGCATAGATCCTGTCTCGCATCGGGTGGGTATCGATTGCCTCTAAATACGTCTCGGTCAGTGCGTTGGGGTCAATTGACCCCTCACCAATCCCGCGTCCGAGGTCTGCGGCTGTCATCCATAGCCAGTCTTGCATGTCTGCTCCTTAAGTCTCGATCAACCGTAGCGGCGCGGCGTCGCATGGACAATCCCGTCCCTTAGATCATAGTGCACATATGGATAGTGATGTCATTATTGTTGGTGGCGGGCTGAATGGCCCCGCACAAGCGTTGGCGCTAGCAGGTGCGGGGTTTTCGGTCACGCTGATTGATGCGCTTCCACTGAGTGATCGCAAAGATCCTGCGTTTGATGGCCGTGCCTATGCGTTGGCTTTAGGCTCGCAACGGCTGTTCAAAGCGATCGGCGTTTGGGCAGGTGTCGCAGATGTTGCCCAACCTATGTATGAGATCAAGGTCACCGATGGGCGCGCGGGCGAGGGCCCCAGCCCTTGGATGCTGCATTTTGATCATGCTGAGCTCGAAGAAGGCCCTGTCGGCTATATGGTCGAAGACCGCCATTTGCGCCCGACATTGCTTGATGCTGTTGAGCACCACCCCGATATCACGCATCTGGCGGGTGAAACTGTTGTTGAACAACAGACACAAGGCCCGCGTGCCTCGGTGACATTGGCAAGCGGGCGCTCACTGGATGCGCGACTTTTGATCGGTGCGGATGGACGGCAAAGCGGCACGGCCACACGCGCAGGCATCACGCGTATAGGGTGGGATTATGGGCAAACGGCGATTGTCTGTGCTGTGGCACATGAGCAGCCCCACAACGGGATTGCGCATCAGTTTTTTATGCCAAATGGCCCCTTGGCCATCTTGCCCTTAACTGAGGGCAGATCATCGATCGTCTGGTCAGAGGACCGCGCACGCGCGGCTGAGATCATGGCCCAAGATGATGCTGGGTTTTTAACAGCCCTGCGCCCCGCCTTTGGCAGTTTCCTTGGGGATATCGCATTGGCAGGGCAGAGGTTTACCTATCCCTTAAATCTATCGCTCGCCCAGCAATTTGTGCAGGCACGGCTCGCTCTGATTGGCGATGCGGCCCACGGCATTCACCCCATTGCAGGGCAAGGGTTGAATGCAGGGCTGCGCGATGTCGCGGCGCTCACGCAGGTACTTCAAGAGGCGCGCCAACGGGGCGAGGATTTCGGCAGCATGCAAACCTTACTGCGCTACCAAAGCTGGCGTCGCTTTGATACGAACGCATTGGCTTTGGCCACGGATACATTCAACAGGCTCTTTTCAAATGATCACCCCATGCTGCGCTTTGCACGTGATGCAGGTCTCGCAGCTGTGAATGCGTCACCTGCACTGCGACAACGCTTTATGCGCGAAGCCGCAGGGATTTCAGGGGCATTGCCACGGCTTATGCAGGTGTAGATACTATCTTTGCTTGAAACATCGGCGCAATATTTTTA
The DNA here is from genome assembly GCA_929200295.1 of uncultured Alphaproteobacteria bacterium. Taxonomy (GTDB): domain Bacteria; phylum Pseudomonadota; class Alphaproteobacteria; order Rhodobacterales; family Rhodobacteraceae; genus Yoonia. Next base: position 15,773 of record CAKMZE010000028.1, on the reverse strand, counting down.
TGCGCATCATTGATAACCCCGGGGTTTTGAGGCGTTTATGACAGACCAACCGCGCAAGTCAGATGTGGCAGGGATCATGATCCCTGCTTGGGTTGATGGG
>CAKMZE010000028.1:4385-15663 GCA_929200295.1 uncultured Alphaproteobacteria bacterium | reverse complement strand
GGGACACTCTGCCCTTATGATAAGCTTGCGGCGCATCAAGAGGGCATCAAACATCAGGCGGTGTCAGTTTTTGTGATGGCGGGCGATCAGATGCTTTTACAGCAGCGCGCAATGCACAAATATCATACGCCGGGGCTATGGGCCAATAGCTGTTGCACGCATCCGCATTGGGGTGAGGACCCCGCTCAATGTGCCGCGCGGCGCTTGGACGAAGAGCTGGGGATCACCGGGCTCTCGCTACAGTATAAGGGTGAGATCGAATACCGCGCGGATGTGGGCGCGGGGATGATCGAGCATGAGATCGTCGCCGTCTATGTTGCCCAAACAACGGGTGATTTTTTGATTCAAGCAAATGCGGATGAGGTCATGGCAACCCAATGGATCACGCATGAGGATCTACATAAGCGCGTTCGGGACAATGCCGCAGATTACACGCCTTGGCTACGGATCTATCTTGCGCAACATCACGCCATGATTTTTGGATGAAGGCTTCGCGCCTAACAATTGCATGACAATCCTGAGGTTGGCCAAGCAAGCACAAAAGGACACTACATGGAACTCAACGCGGATTTCACAAAGCGGGTCATCGTACATTCGGATAAATTAGAGTGGCAAGCCTCGCCTATGAAGGGGGTGGATCGGCGTATGCTAGACCGCATCGGTGACGAGGTCGCGCGCGCTACCTCAATCGTGCGATATGCGCCGGGCAGCAAATTTTCTGCCCACACCCATTCAGGCGGCGAGGAATTTATTGTGCTAGACGGTGTGTTTCAAGACGAACATGGTGACTTTCCAACAGGGACTTATGTGCGCAATCCGCCGACGACATCGCACACGCCGGGTTCTGATGAGGGGTGTACGATTTTTGTAAAGCTTTGGCAGTTCGACATGGGCGACCGGACACAGTTTCGCAAAAATATGATCGCAGAGCTGGGCAACCCAGTGGATGGATGCGCGACAGCTATTTTACATAAAGATGAACGCGAAGTTGTGACTTACAGCCACCTCGACGCAAATGCGACACTGCGTTCCGAGGTCTCAGGTGGTACTGAGCTGCTGATCATTTCAGGCAGCATTGTCATCGCAGGAGAAGACTGTGGGCGGAACGCTTGGGTGCGCTTGCCCGAAGGTGAACCGCTTATGGCTGTTGCAGGGGCGCAAGGTGCTAAGGTCTGGATGAAAACAGGTCATTTAGCTTTCGCCAAGGCACCTAACACTGTTTAATTTTTATGGCCACAATACATCTTATTATTGTTGCGGGTCATCGACAAATTGCGCATCATCCCAAATTCTAAGCAGGTAGTGCAGAACTGAATGCGGTTAGCTTTGACATTAGGGCTGGAAGCTAATTCTGCCGCGCACTTATGACGTAGCTTTCTCTTCCTCGGCGGGGTCTGTGACGTCAATCAGTTCAGGCTCAGCGGGTGTCTCTTTATCAAGAGGTTCGATAGGTGCAGTGGGCTGGCCAACGATCAGGGGGAGCATTTGCGCGCCTTTTGGCATTGCGCCCTCATCCTCGGGTGGGCGTGCCCATGAGAGCGTATCGAATGATTGGCAATGGTCGCAAATCGGCACCCAGCCACTGTGGATGTGTTGGCAATTGTCGCAGACCCATTGCGGACCACGCGGTGCGATGAGCGCACGGGTCAGCCAGTCGCGGACAATCGCATCATCAGCGCCTTCGCCGCGCTCTACGGCCGCCATTATGGTCAAAGCGCGTGCGGTTGGGTCTTCTTCAACCAGTGCTGCGATATCGCGGCGGGCTGCGGGAAAATCCTCAGCGGCGATATGGAGCTCGGCTAGCAGCATCTTGGTCTCTGGGTGCTGGGGATTGAGCTTGGTCAAGGCGCGGAACCGCTTGATCCTGTCTGTGGGTGTTTCATCGGGCGCGATTTCGGCAAAGGTGCTCGCCAGCTCTGGGTGCGGCTGCGTTGACCATGCTTTGCTTAGCACGCGGGCGGCATAGCGCGCGTTTCCATCGGCGATGTAGCCACGGGCGGCATGGATTGCGGCGGGGATCAGATCAGGGGACAGGCGATTGGCCTCAATCGCGGCTTCGCGCGCGGCTTTTTCATCATCCGTGTCTGCATTTCCGCGTGCCTCTGACAGTGCCAGAACAGCATCGCGGCGCTTATGCACATCCCGTGGGATCGCGCCTGATTTTAGCTTGGCATTCAATGTGTCACGCGCGCCTGCCCAATCGGACTTTTCAGCTTGCAGTTTCAGCAGGACGTCTTGCGTATCTTCATGTTTGGGGCGCAGGGCAAAGGCTTTTTTTGCAAGTGTGAGCGCTGTGTCTGTGTCGCCGTCTTGCAGCTTTTGTTTCATGATGCCGCGCACACCGACAAAACGGGTTTTGTCTTCGCCCAGCAGCTTTTTATAGCTCGCTTCTGCCTTTTTGCGGTCACCTGTCATCTCGGCTGCTTGCGCTGTGAGAAGTGTCGTCAGTGTCGGTTTATTGAGGTATTTTTCAGCGCGGGTTGCTTTGGTGAGCGCTAAATGTCCCTCACCAGAGGCGAGCGCCATCATGCCCTCTGACAGGGCCTCGTATCCTTTGCGTTCGCGGTTGCGATCAAAGTAGCGCGAAATAGCGGTTTCATCACCATTGAGAAATCGAAACGCCGCCGCGCAAAAGGCGAGAACACGCAGGCCCAGCCAGACCAGAACGATGAGCGCGATCAAGGCAAACACCAATTCTAGCGCGCCAAGTGCGATCTCATATCCGGCGATTTGGATGACCGCGCCGCCGTCTACGTTCATTAGCTGTGTTGCGCCAAATGTAAGCGCGGTGATAACGGCCACAAAGGCGAGAATTTTGATCAATGACCAGAGCATTAGTAAAAGCCTTTATTTCGCGAAAACAGTATCAGATAAATCGTTGACCGCAGCGAGCGCATCCGCTCGCATTTCGGCTTTGGCAAGCCATGGGGCGAGCGTGCCGCGCACGACCTCTGGCAGGGTTGCCGTTTCGGCAAGTGTGGCATTCAGCTGCCCGGCGCGCAGGCTTGCCTCGGCGCGTGACAGGATCGCATCCACGCTATCGCCGTCTTGGGCTTGGACAGAGCGGACATTGAGTTGACTGCGTAAAAACGCGCCAAATCCGCCGCCTGCTTCACCTTCGCCTGACACGCCTTCGGCGCGTGCTGTGGCGAGGGCTGCGCGGGCCGCAGTGGGGAAATCAGCTTGCAGCTGGCCAAGTGTTGGCACGCCCTCAACCACATCAGTGAGCGCTGCGGGGAGCGGGGTATCGATTGCATCTTGCAGCTCAATCAGCACATCGCCAAAGCCTGAGCCGCTTGCGATCGCGCCCTCAAGGCGGGCGATGGCGGCGCGTGCAATTGCTGCGCGTGCATTTGCGACAGCGTTTTGTTCAATGGCAGCGGCCTCTTCGCGGGTTGCCTGTAGTGCGGCGGCGGCGTCTTGGGTCATTTGTTCGCTTTGCGCGCGTAGGGTATCAAGCTCGCGTTGAAAGGCTGCGATGGCTGTTTCTTGCAACGTGCCATCACTGCTGGGCTGTTTTTCGAGCGTGTTCATACGCTCTTCTAGCATACTCAGGCGTGCAGTGAGCGCCGTGATCAGCGAATTCAGCTCTGCCTGACCAGAACCCACTTGATCAGACAGCGTGCTGACACTGTCGGATTGCGCAGTTTGTTCAAGCGCGGTTTGCAAAGTTGTGATTTGAATATCATGCGCCGCAACTTGTTGGTCGAGCGGAATATCAGGCACGGGGCGCGTAAGATAAGCCGCGCCATAGCCAAACCCACCGGCAATAATACCGCCCAAGATCATCGGGAGCAGTACGTTATTTTCACGGCTGGCAGAGGGATCAGGCGCTGGTGCTTGGACCACATCCTCTGTCGGTGAGGGGGTTTCAGGCTCTTTTGGTTGCTCAGCTTGCTCTGGAACCGAATCAATTTCACGTGCCTCAGCAACCATAGGCTCTGTATGCGCGTTTTCTACGGGGGCTGCGTCTACGTCATCAATTGCTGGCGTTTCGCTAATAATTTCGGCCTCAATAGGATCGGCAGCAGCTTTGGTCTGGCGTTTCTTTGTCCGTTTGGCCAAGATTTGGTCCCTCTAGTCACTAATTACCGCAGTTATGCTGCGTTTGTATGGTATCGCGTGGCGCCCGGTATCTCAAGACGGGACCATGTCCAGATCATGAGGCGCAGGCAGATAAAGCGTCGTTAATCACGGCAATCATCCCAATGCGGTCTGGATGCCCTGCAACTAAGATATGCTTTTCATCCACACCAACAAGGGCTGCGGCAATCTGCGCACTCATCGTCACAAACCGGACATGTGGCCCGATCTGCGTATCTTTGATCATGATCTCTGCCGAGCGTGGAGAATATAAGGGGACAATCACAGGCTCTGTCCCCATAAGTGTCGCGCGTGCTTCCTGTTTCAGGGGCAGTGCGGATTGATCATACACGCATACCGCAGTGCATTGCGCGCCCAATTGTGCAGCGAAATCGCACCGTGTGTGGCGCCCATGCAGATGCAAGATACGACCCTGAGGTGCGGCCTCTTTGATAAGGGCGAGCAGATTTGCGGCAGCCCCGCTTGCCGATTTTGCGGTAAACCCTGCCAAACGCGCAGCATGGGCCGTGTTGTCACCCACGCACCATGCGATGCCGCGACGCGTTATCGCAAGACGATTAACCGCAGCGACCGCATGTGCAGAGGTAAAGATGATATGATCTGGGTCCATATCAAACGGAGGTGGCGTCACTGGCAAAATATCGAGTAACGGCGCGAAAAGAGGGGTGAAATCAGGCCCGCCCGAGGCCCTAAGGTCCTTGACCAGCCTTTCAGCCGTGCCCTTGGGGCGCGTTATCATCAGCGTAGGGAGCATGTGGAATGCGGGTCCTTTGCGGTGGCCTGTCACTTGTTTGACATAAACGACAATGTTACCTGCCATGGGCAAACACGCAACAGGCAGTATAATGACGTCATTGACGATCCTTGGGATTGAGAGCAGCTGTGATGACACAGCCGCCGCTATTGTGCGTGATCGTCAGGTCTTGGCCTCTGTGGTTTATGGGCAAACCAGCCTGCATGCGGCTTATGGTGGGGTTGTGCCCGAAATCGCGGCGCGGGCCCATGCGGAAAAGCTGGATTTATGTGTCGCCGAAGCGTTAGAGAGCGCGGGTGTAACGCTTGCTGATGTGGATGGGATCGCTGTGACAGCTGGGCCGGGGCTGATTGGCGGTGTTGTGTCAGGCGTGATGTGTGCCAAAGGCATCGCTGCGGCGACGGGTATACCTTTGATCGGCGTGAACCACTTGGCAGGCCATGCGTTGACCCCATGTTTAACAGATGCGGTGGATTTCCCCTATCTGATGCTTCTTGTGTCGGGCGGCCATTGCCAGTTTTTGATTGTCCGCGGGTTCGATGATTTTACGCGTTTGGGCGGTACGATTGATGATGCCCCGGGCGAGGCGTTTGACAAAACCGCGCGCATTCTCGGGCTGCCACAACCCGGCGGCCCATCGGTAGAGGTGGCCGCAAAAACGGGCAATGCGGCCCAGTTTGATCTGCCGCGTCCTATGTTAAAACAGCCGGGCTGCGATATGTCGTTCTCTGGTCTGAAAACCGCAATGCTGCGCGCGCGGGATGCGGTGGTTGCAGAAAAATCGGGTTTAACCCCGCAGGATCAGGCGGATCTGTGTGCGGGGTTTCAGCTGGCTGTTACGGATATTCTGGCGGAAAAAACACGTAGGGCTTTGACGGTATATATGGCGGATGCGCCAAGCACCCCGGTACTTGCCGTGGCAGGTGGGGTAGCCGCAAATCAGGCCATTCGCAACCGGTTGATGCAGCTTTGCGAAACGATGGATGTGCAATTTGTGGCCCCACCTTTGGCGCTTTGTACGGATAATGCGGCGATGATCGCCTATGCGGGTTTATTGCGGTTAGAAGCCGGGCAAGTAGATGACCTGCATCTTTCAGCACGTCCGCGGTGGCCGTTGGATCAAAACGCAGCGCCGCTCATCGGTTCTGGTAAAAAAGGGGCGAAAGCATGAAGATCGCTGTGATCGGCGCGGGGGCTTTTGGCACCGCATTGGCGCATGTCTGGGCGCATGATGGGCGTGATGTAACCCTTTGGGGGCGTGACCCGTCAAAGATAGAGGCAATGATAGCTGCACGCTCCAATCCCCGTTTGCCGGGGGTCACGTTGAGTGAAACATTAAAGATCGTCTCAGAGATTGATGTGGCATTTGCTGCTGAATTGATTGTGCTCGCACTGCCTGCGCAAACGTTACGTGGGTTTTTGGCAGATCATTCTGATATCTTGCGTGGCAAAACCCTGATTGCGGCTTGTAAGGGTATTGATCTTGCGACGATGACAGGCCCTGTGAGCACCATTTCACAGGCGATGCCACAGTCGCAGGCTGCGATTTTGACCGGGCCAAGCTTTGCGGCGGATATCGCCAGGGGGCTGCCAACAGCGCTGACGCTGGCCAGTGCCGCACAGATTGATCACGTGCAAGCGTGTCTTTCCACCCCCAGCTTGCGGATTTACCGCAGCGATGATCCAATTGGTGCAGAGCTTGGCGGTGCACTTAAAAACGTTATGGCGATTGCTTGCGGCGTCGCGATTGGCGCGGGGCTCGGGGAAAGCGCGCGCGCGGCTTTGATGACCCGTGGATTTGCGGAAATGCAGCGCTTTGCCCAGCATTTAGGGGCGCAAGAGGCGACGCTTGCGGGCTTATCAGGCTTTGGCGATCTCGTGCTCACCTGCACGTCAGAACAATCGCGCAATATGCGCTTTGGTTTGGCATTGGGGTCTGAGACCCCCTTTGACCCCGCCATAACAGTCGAGGGGGCAGCAACGGCAAAAGCAGTCACAGCGCTGGCTGTACAAGAAAAGATCGACATGCCAATCTGTACAGCGATTGCTGCGTTGGTCGGACACACAACAACGGTGGCGCAGGTCTTAGATGCGCTTTTATCGCGCCCCTTAAAGGAAGAATAACATGCGAATTGCCCTGATGACCCAAGATAAAGCCGGTGCTTTGCAAATCAGACTTGATAACCGTGACGCGCATTTGGCGTATATCAAAGACACAGGCGTGGTCGAAATGGCAGGCCCTTTTCTGGATCAAGATGGGGCAATGTGCGGCTCGCTGATCATCTTGGATGTGGCAGACATGGCCGCAGCAGAAGGCTGGGCTGCAAATGATCCATATGCAAAAGCCGGGTTGTTTCAGTCTGTGACCTTGCAGGAGTGGAAAAAGGTGATCGGCTAATGGCCTATTGGTTATTCAAATCAGAACCAGATGTTTTCGGCTGGGATGACCTGATTGCAAAAGGCGACAAGGGCGAGGAATGGGACGGCGTGCGCAATTACCAAGCACGCAATAACATGCGCGCCATGGCGATGGGTGATCTTGGGTTTTTCTATCATTCCCGTTCCGGGCTTGAAATTGTCGGCATTGTTGAGATCTGCGCCGAAGCGCATCCCGATAGCACAACGGATGATCCCCGATGGGACTGTGTTGATGTCAGGGCGCGGCGCCCCTTTGAAAAACCAGTGTCACTTCAGCAGATTAAGGGTGACGCACGCCTCGCGATGATGGCGCTTGTCAAAAGCGCCCGCCTGTCAGTGCAGCCCGTCACGGCACAAGAATGGCAGATCGTTTGCGCATTGGGTGACACTAACCCCTAGGCGATTTTCCAAAAATATGCCCATTATACCCTCAGAGACCGTGATAAGGTCATTCTAATAGGAGAGGGAAAATGGAATTTCTATCAGTCATCGCTGCGGCGATTGCGACGTTTGCCTTTGGCGCGGGGTATTACATGTTGCTGGCAAAGCCGTGGATGGCCGCGTCAGGTGTTGAGGTCGGCGAGGACGGTCAACCAGCCGATGGCAATAACCCAATGCCCTATATCGTTGCATTCGTGATGATCATTATTGTTGCAGGCATGATGCGCCATAATTTCGCAGCGGCCGGTATTGATACAGCAAGCAAGGGGTTGGTCTCAGGCTTTGGTGTGGGGGCGTTTTTCATCACTCCGTGGATGTTCATCAACGCAGGCTATGAAGGCAAGCCCTGGACACTACCGTTGATCAATGGCGGTTATGCGGCCTTTGGCTGTGCTGTGATGGGGTTTGTGCTGACGCTGTTTTAATGCGGCAGTAGCGCAATAAAAAAACGCCCGCAAATCCTGCGGGCGTTTTTTATGAGATGATGTTTAGCTGTAAACGGCTTCTTTGCCGAAGTGCTTTGTGAGCATGTAATAGACAACAGCGCGGTATTTGTTCCGCTCTGAACGACCATATGTCTCAATCACAGAATTGATCGCATCCATCAGCTCAGGTCCATCGCTCAGACCTAGCTTTTTGATCAAAAAGTTGTTTTTGACGGTCTCAAGCTCGGATGGCTGAGAGCCGGCAACAGTTGATGCATCTGCATTATAGATAGATGGGCCACAGCCGATTGTCACCTTCGTCAGAAGGGCCATATCTGGCGTCATCCCGCATTTGTTTTGTAGATCATCAGCGTATTTTGCAATCCACTCGTCTCTTTTACCCATAATCGGTCCCCAAAGTTATATGTGAATGGCCATTTGACCATATGAATCGTCACATCCCTGCGACGTTGTCATAAGCGTAATGTGACTTCATGCGCTGCGTAAAGGAAAATCATAGGGGAAAAACCCGCAGTCTTGATCAGCGACAAAGCCCCCATCCTGTATTTTGTAAATGGAAATGGTCTGCGTGCAAAGCATTATACGCAGGCGACAGTGTCAATGGAAACCATGTGCACGCACTGTTACGCGCGGATTTGAGAAAGGACGCACCCGGTGTGTCCTTTGTCCAATCGTTGATTAAACGCAGCTTTGTGCCATCCGCAAAACGAAACCCTGCGATATCGATAGCATCTGCCGTGGCATGGGTGCTCCATCTCTCGTTTGTCCCTGAGAGGGTGCGCATTTGGCGGCAATTATAACTGCCAATGTGATCGATCTGGGCGAGATCCGTATGCATAATGTCTTGTGCGAGGGGACGCAAATCATGATGCGCCCACATCGCCAAACGCAGCGCGGTTGCGCAGCGGGTTTCAAGTGGTGCGATGTGCGCATCTGCGACCGACATCAGCGTGATGCGCCCGGTGATATGGCAGGCATCTGTGTGCGTCATATCTGTAAGGCGCTCAAACGCGGCAGCGCCATCCAGCGCGGCCATGCAGCTTTCTGTATCAGATGACGCCTGCCGCAGTTTCCATGTGGTCAATGGTGATAACCCATGCGACACCTTCAATGGCACCCTTGGGTTCCACTCCGCTGGCAGCGGACTTTGCGGCAAAAACACAGCGGCAACACCGATCACTGTGACAAAGAAAAAGCTGCCAATCAGGAGCGCGCTGGCAAATTTTATGATACGTTTCAGTTGACTGTAGGGTGGGATTTTAACCCACCCCCCTTAATAGCGGTAATGCTCTGGCTTAAACGGCCCTTCGGGTTTCACGCCGATATAGGCGGCCTGCTCGGGGTCCAGCTTTGACAGTTTCACGCCAATGCGATCAAGATGCAGCATCGCGACCTTTTCATCCAGATGCTTGGGCAAAATATAAACGCCCGGCTGGTATTCATCGCCTTTGGTCCAAAGCTCAATCTGTGCAAGCACCTGATTGGTAAAGGAGGCAGACATCACAAATGATGGGTGCCCTGTTGCATTGCCAAGGTTCAGCAGACGCCCCTCAGACAGCAGGATCAACCGATTGCCATTTGGCATTTCGATCATATCAACCTGCTCTTTGATATTGGTCCATTTGTGGTTTTTCAGGGCGGCCACTTGGATTTCATTATCAAAGTGGCCAATGTTGCCCACAATCGCCATATCCTTCATTTCGCGCATATGCTCGATACGGATCACGTCCTTGTTGCCGGTTGTGGTGATAAAGATGTCAGCGGTGGCAAGCGCGTCCTCTAAAAGCACGACCTCAAACCCGTCCATGGCCGCTTGCAGTGCACAAATCGGATCTACTTCGGTGACCTTAACGCGTGCGCCCGCGCCGCTCAGGGATGCCGCAGAGCCTTTGCCCACATCGCCGTAGCCCATCACAACCGCGACCTTACCGGCCATCATCGTATCTGTCGCGCGGCGGATCCCATCAACGAGGCTTTCTTTGCAGCCGTATTTATTGTCGAACTTTGATTTGGTGACACTGTCATTCACATTGATCGCAGGGAAAGGCAGCTGCCCTTCGCGTTGCAGCTCATAAAGACGGTGCACACCTGTTGTTGTCTCTTCTGAAATGCCTTGAATCGCCTCACGTGTTTTTGCAAACCAACCGGGGCTTTCAGCCATACGCTTTTGAATCTGCGCTTTGATCACGGCCTCTTCTTCGGATGTCGGGACAGCCAGCACATCCTCGCCCGCTTCCATCCGCGCGCCAAGCAAGACATAAAGCGTCGCATCACCGCCATCGTCCAAAATCATATTCGCACCCTCAGGGAACATGAACGAGCGATCAAGATAATCCCAATGCTCTTCCAAAGATTGGCCCTTGATCGCAAAAACAGGTGTGCCACCCGCTGCGATCGCGGCGGCTGCGTGATCTTGGGTTGAGAAAATGTTGCATGATGCCCAGCGAACATCTGCGCCTAAGGCAACAAGCGTTTCGATCAAAACCGCCGTTTGAATTGTCATATGCAATGAGCCCACGATCCGCGCACCTTTGAGCGGCTTTGAAGCGCCAAACTCATCGCGCAGCGCCATCAGTCCTGGCATCTCTGTTTCAGCGATATCGAGCTCTTTGCGTCCAAAATCAGCAAGGCTAATATCTTTGACGACATAATCGTTGGCCATTTTGATGGGTCCTTTACATGGATGTTGTATGTGCGGTTAGCATAGCGCTTCACTCTCGACAATGTCTCAAACCAAGGCGTATGGTCGCGTGGGAAGTGGTGGAGTGAGCGGAGCACGCATGAAACAACCGCGGGCATGGCAGCGCATGTTGTCGGGGCGCAGGCTTGATCTGCTTGACCCGACACCAATGGATATTGAAATTTCTGATATTGCCCATGGGCTTGCGTTTGTCGCGCGCTGGAATGGCCAGACGCAGGGTGATTTTGCCTATTCTGTAGCCGAGCATTCGTTGCTCGTCACAGATATTTTCACTCAGCAAAACCCCAATGCACCCGCGAAATGGCAGCTTGCTGCATTGTTGCATGATGCGCCTGAATACGTGATTGGTGATATGATCAGTCCGGTTAAGGCGGCAGTTGGTCCAGGCTATGGTGCGCTGGATGATCGTTTGAT
>CAKMZE010000028.1:1225-4375 GCA_929200295.1 uncultured Alphaproteobacteria bacterium | reverse complement strand
CCCAAATCCCGCAGGCTATCAAAAAGCAAATTAAAAAGGCGGATAAACTTTCTGCATGGCTCGAGGCGGTTCAGATCGCTGGGTTTACCAGCGCTGAGGCTGACCGTTTCTTTGGCAAACAAGATGAAGCGTTAAAAACAAGTCTGCGGATTAAGCTACGCCCACCGCTTGAGGTGCGCAATGATTTCACGGCTCGTCACGTAGATTTAATGGAGCAATTATGACCCTACATGTGCGCCCGACCATCCCGGCGGATATTCCTGATCTTACAAATCTTTTGAATTATACAATTCGGGTTGGTGGCACGACAGCCAATGAAGAAGAAATGACGCAAGACGTTTTTGAAACGCACTGTGTTGATCCGGCTGTGATCATACATACCGTTCTGGCTGATCATATTGTTGCGGGCTTTCAATATGTCATCGCGATTGATGATGGGTTGAGCATTGCCAGCTTTACGGACCAAGAGAACCCAGTGCGCGGTGCGGGGTCTGCTCTTTTCGCTGCGACGAAAGCCGCTGCAATTGCCAAAGGCTATCCTTGGATTGACGCAAAAATTCGTGCCGATAATCGCCCAGGCTTGGCATATTATAGCAAAATGGGGTTTGAGGATTATAAAACGGATTACGCGATACCTCTGCGCGATGGTACACCCGTGGATCGCATTACCAAGCGTATATTGCTTTGAATATAAAGCCATCGGCTTTGCGCGGTGCTGGAATTTCTAGCAATACGTGCGCGATGCGCTGGAAAACAGAGCAGGATAAGCTGCATGCAGATACCCACGCCCCAACAAATTTTGGTTAAAATGGTCTGAACGCGACACCTCACTACGAATATGAGACGTTTGTGATCTGGGCGGCCCTATTTCATGACACGCATGAAAAAATGATGGTTTCCTATAGGAACTTTCGCCGCTAGGCTTCATGCGCGGTGAAAGCCGCCGAATCTGAGAAAAGCGATTGACGGGGGACGTTATCCGTTCCTAGTCTTACCGGGTGCCTACTGGCTGTTGCCAGACAATAAAGCCAGTGAGATACGTTCGCAAAATAGGGAGAATAAAATGATGAAAAAAACAACAGCAGGTTTTGTCGCTGCTGCCGTCATGGCCGTCACAGGTCAAGCCGCAGTTGCTGATGGACACGAGATCACAGTCGGTTATTTCCTCGAGTGGCCAATGCCATTCTTGGCATCAAAAGCATCAGGTGCTTATGATGAAGCTCTGGGCATGTCAGTAAACTGGGTGTCTTTTGACACTGGTACTGCAATGTCAGCAGCAATGGCATCTGGCGATGTTCAGCTTTCTGTTTCACAAGGTGTACCACCTTTCGTGGTTGCAGCTTCTGGCGGCCAGGACATTCAGATCGTAGACGTTGCTGTGTCATACTCTGACAACGACAACTGTGTTGTCTCTTCAGGCCTTGAGATCGACGCTGAATCTGCATCTGAGCTGGCTGGTAAAAAGGTTGCCGTGCCACTGGGTACAGCTGCGCATTACGGCTTCTTGCGTCAGATGGACCACTTTGGTGTCGCACTTGATTCACTGACAGTTGTTGACATGGCACCTGCTGAGGGCGCTGCCGCTCTGGGTCAGGGCGATGTTGATATGTCATGTGGTTGGGGCGGTGCTCTGAACACAATGAAAGAGCATGGCAACGTTCTGTTGACAGGCGATGAGAAAGAAGCACTTGGCATCCTCGTGTTTGACGTCACATCTGCACCTGCAAGCTACATTGCTGAGAACGGCGACACTGTTGCGAAGTTCCTTGCTGTGACAGCAGCAGCAAACGCAGAATGGGCCGCAAACGGCTCTGACGAGATGCTTGCTGTGATTGCTGAGCAGTCAGGTATGGACGTTGATGCAACAGCCGCGTCATTGGCAACCTTCAAGTTCCCAACAATCGAAGAGCAGCTTTCAGAAGCATGGTTGGGCGGCAACGCTGCAACCTTCATGAAGGGTGTTGCTGACGTATTTGTGGGCGCAGGTTCAATCGACGGCTCACTCGACAGCTACGAAGGTACTGTGAACACAGGTCCTTTGGCTGCTGCAGCTGACATGTAAGTGATATAAATAGAGGCCCGGTGCATAATCGCACCGGGCCTTTGTTTTGCAAAAGACAAGTGCACACCGAAAAATAGGCGAAATCACCGCCAAAATTGCGTGCAACAGGGGACAATATGACGGGTTTATCCATAGAAAATCTCTCAATGCGGTTTGAGCTTCCTAATGGGGGTGCTGTGCAAGCGCTTGAGAATGTCTCGCTCGACCTAAAGGCAGGTGAACTGCTGAGCGTGCTTGGCCCATCCGGGTGTGGCAAGACAACATTGCTCAATATCGTTGCGGGTTTTTTGGCCCCAACAAGCGGTCAGCTCGTTTTGAACGGCCATCAGATCACGGGCCCCGATGCGGAGCGCGGCATGGTGTTCCAGCAAGGTGCGCTGTTTGAATGGATGTCTGTGCGCGACAATGTCAGTTTTGGCCCACGCATGGCGGGTAAGGCCCGCGCAGAATTTATGCCTGAGGTTGATAACCTGCTTGATATCGTGGGCTTGCAGGACTTCAAAGAAAAGATGGTTTATGAGCTGTCTGGCGGGATGCAACAGCGCGTCGCTTTGGCACGCTGTCTGGCCAATGAGCCTGATGTCATCCTGATGGACGAACCATTGGGCGCGCTGGATGCGCTCACACGTGAAAAAATGCAATCCCTCGTGCTGAAGCTTTGGAAAGAGACGGGCAAGACGATCATCCTGATCACGCACTCTGTCGAAGAGGCATTGTTGCTCGGTGAGCGGTTGATCGTGATGGCCCCGCGTCCGGGGCGTATCCACAAAGAATATAACCTGCCCTTTGCAGAGCTCGGCGTCGGTGCCGATCTGCGCGAGGTCAAGAAACACCCTGAATTCGGTCCAAGACGCGAAGAGATCCTATCGATGATCTGGGACATGGAAGAAGAAATTATGGGCCGCACGGAGGCAGGAGCATGATCCCTTTAATTATTTATGTTCTGATCTTCGTTACAGCCTTTGTTGTTGTTACCCGTATCCAAGGGGCCGGCACGAAAGATTACACATCTTTGAAAACAGTGACTTTCGGCGATGAAAGTGCTGTGCGTCCTAATCGGGCGGCAGGCGTTATCTCTGTTTTGTCGA
>CAKMZE010000028.1:472-1215 GCA_929200295.1 uncultured Alphaproteobacteria bacterium | reverse complement strand
TTTTGTCGATTTTTGTGCTGTGGGGGATGTTCACCGGATCGGCGCTTTTGCCAAAATTCCTGCATGCGCCTGCGCCATTCATGGGCGAAACATCCTTTACCTATACGGCTGAGGCAAATGGTGAAACGGATGATGCGACAGTGACATTTGTTGTGCATCCGCGCGAAGAAACGCCAGATGCGGTTGCCGTTGAACCAGGTGATGGCTTTGCCAAGAACGATAGTGAGACGGTCGCGCAATGGCGTACGGGATTGATCCGCGTCGACAAAAACGACGACATCACAAAATCTGATGGCGCTAAGGTGATCGCCATTGATGGCCAACCAATTGCGCCTGGCGAAACAGTGAGCGTCGCAGGCGGTACTGTGACGCTATCTGATAAAGGCACGCCAAATTTTGCCCCATCAAGTGGTTGGCAAATGCAGCCGCTTTATCTGCCCTCACCCGAGACGGTTTGGAAACGTACAGTCAAGATCGCCAATGAGGGTTTCCGTGATTTCTCATTATTAGAGCATCTTGGCTATTCGCTGTTCCGTGTTGTCGTCGGCTTTTTGTTTGGTGCCTTGGTCGGTATCCCATTGGGATACGCAATGGGTCTCAGCAATTGGTTCCGCGGTTGGTTCGACCCGATTGTAGAGTTCATGCGGCCTGTGCCGCCGCTGGCGCTGATCCCGCTTGTGATTATCTGGTTTGGGATCGGGGAGAATGGTAAAATTATCCTTCTGTTCCTCGCGGCCCTGTGG
>CAKMZE010000028.1:0-462 GCA_929200295.1 uncultured Alphaproteobacteria bacterium | reverse complement strand
CACGTTCTGGCGTGTCGGGTGTGAATATCTCAAAGGTGCATGCAGCCTATTCATTGGGCGCAAGCAAATCGCAGTTGATGCGCCATGTGATCATTCCAAACTCTCTGCCCGAGATCTTTACCGGGGCACGTGTTGCGATGGGGGTTTGCTGGGGCACTGTTGTTGCCGCCGAACTGGTGGCTGCGTCACAAGGTGCGGGCATGATGATCATGACGGCCTCAAAATTCCAGAACACAGATATCGTGATCATGGGGATCATCCTGATCGGGATCATCGGCTTTGGCATTGATATGCTGATGCGCGGCGCCGAGCGTTTGCTGGTGCCATGGAAAGGCAAAGGCTAAACACCGCTACGAAAGAAAGATCAAAAAAACGCCCCGCTTATCTTAGTGGGGCGTTTTCTTTGCGTGGCCCTTGGGTTTGCGCATGGCGATTTACGCTACATATCTCTTGATCAAAAAA
>CAKMZE010000027.1:24401-27145 GCA_929200295.1 uncultured Alphaproteobacteria bacterium | reverse complement strand
CTACATCGCAGCAGCCATCATCAACTCGCGTTGAATCTCAACACGCCCTAGCAATCATTTTCAAAGTGGTGATCCAACTGGTAGCCTTTTCGGTCATTTCTATGGAAATGAAGGGAGCGCGACCGCTGGATCAATCGCGCAAGAAAGCGCAACAGGACAGATGGTCGTCGCACATTTCATCGCCCAGTAGCGCGGTTATGTCACAGCCATACGTTTGAGCTCTTTACCGCCGAAAATCATCTCACTTGGGCCATTGGCCTGTAGGTGCTGCCATGTCTGCATGGCCTCAGCTACTGTTGGGCGGTGGCCCTCGGCCACCCACCACAGCACCAGATGACCACTATCCCCCGGCACAAACCACTCATCACTGCGCGCTAAAAACCGGGCATGAAGGGTTTTGGTGACAAAATCATAAAGCGGCTTTGGCCCAGTCCAAACCGATAGTGTCGATGCCGTATGTGGGCGATCCTTGAGCGGGCCGGTGTTATCGTCTTGGGCGGCTTCCATATCAACGCTGGAGAGGCGCCAAATGCAATCAGGCAAGCGATCACCGATGCCATTCACCCGGTCGAGGTTGTTTTGAAAATCCGCAAGGCGCGGATCATCAAACGGATAGCGCAATGTGCCAAAGTTAAATTCTGCAAGATGCATCCCTGCCCCCAAACAATCTGTTTAGGTATTATTCAGGCCAACCCCAGCCAAATGCAAGCGCACTATCCCCGTGCGTTTGCCGATATGCCAGCTTTTCGCGCGCTTCAGCCAGACTGGGCTGGTGCCCCTCTGGCACCCACCACATCACAAAATGCATTTGGTCCAAGGTCTCGAACCATTCCGCTTTGCGGTCCATGAATTTCTTATGCAGCGTGTTTTGGACAAAGTTTTCAAGTGATGCGCGGTCTTCCCACACGGTCAGGTTCGCAACAAACTGAGGGTCACCATCCAACGCCGCCTCTGTGTTGCCTGTCCCAGGTTCACCAGAGCCCTCCATCATCCAAATAAAGCCCGGCATGCGTTTTCCGAGCCCGTTTACCCGGTCAAGATTGGTCATAAACGCGGCCACGCGCGGATCATCCGTAGGCGCAATCAAACGTCCGATGTTCAATTGGGCCAGATGCATATCTGTTACAGGGTGCTCATTCCGCAGCCACAGGCGAACGCTTGTGCTTGATACGGTCTTCGATCTCATCGCGGAAATTACGGATCAGCCCTTGGATCGGCCATGCGGCGGCATCACCCAAGGCACAAATCGTATGCCCTTCGACCTGTTTGGTCACATCAAACAGCATATCGATCTCTTCGGGATTGGCATCCCCTTGGACAAGACGTTCCATCACGCGCATCATCCAGCCTGTGCCTTCACGGCACGGCGTACACTGACCACAGCTTTCGTGTTTGTAGAATTTTGCCAAGCGCCAAATCGCTTTGATAATATCCGTTGATTGATCCATCACGATCACCGCCGCCGTGCCAAGGCCAGAGCCCAGCTCACCGCGCAAGTAATCAAAATCCATAATCGCATCGCGCATGTGCTCACCGCGCACGCACGGCACCGATGATCCACCGGGGATCACGGCCTTGAGTTTCCCCCCCCCGCCGCGAATACCACCGCAATGTTTTTCAATCAGCTCTTCGAATGAAATCGACATCTCTTCTTCGACAACGCACGGCTGGTTCACGTGACCAGAGATCGCGAACAGCTTTGTACCCGCATTATTCTGGCGCCCCATGCCTGCAAACCATGATCCACCACGGCGCAGAATAGTTGGCACCACGGCAATGGATTCTACGTTGTTGACCGTCGTCGGGCAGCCATAGAGCCCTGCGCCCGCAGGAAATGGGGGCTTCATGCGGGGCATGCCTTTTTTGCCCTCAAGGCTTTCGAGCAGTGCTGTTTCCTCGCCACAAATATAGGCCCCGGCCCCGTGATGCAGATAAAGGTCAAAATCCCAACCTGATTTCGCGGCATTCTTGCCAAGCAACCCTGCGGCATATGCCTCATCAATGGCGTCTTGCAGTGCCTCGCGTTCGCGGATGTATTCGCCGCGGATATAGATATAGCACGCATTGGCATTCATCGCGAAACTTGCGATCAAGCAGCCCTCGATCAGGGTATGCGGATCGTGGCGCATGATTTCGCGGTCTTTACATGTGCCTGGCTCGGATTCGTCGGCATTCACCACAAGATAAGCAGGCCGCCCGTCGCTTTCCTTTGGCATAAACGACCACTTTAACCCGGTCGGAAATCCCGCACCGCCGCGCCCACGCAGACCTGATGATTTCATCTCATCAATGATCCAATCACGGCCTTTTTTTATGATCTTGGCTGTGCCGTCCCAATGCCCCCGTGCTTTCGCGCCTTTTAAGGTGCGATCATGCATACCGTAGAGGTTGGTAAAAATCCGGTCTTGATCTTTCAGCATTAGCCTAGCCTTTGTCGTCATCCTGGCGCGTGCGCCAGAGTTGAAATGTCTGCCACAGCGCAAACCCGAAACCGGCGAGCGCTGCAAGGTCAAAAAGTGCATGGGTCCGATTGGACCACCCATACTGCTGACCGATGTAAGTCGCAGCAACCCAGAAAACACCCGTGCCCGCCATGATAAGCGCAATACGCTGCCCCATACGGGCCCGAGGTGTTTTCCCTGTTTGCTGCATCAAGTTCAACGTTTAGTAAACGCTGCCCTTCTTAACTTTTTTCGAAAATTCGGTGTCTTGGCCTTTGGCAAGCTGTTTGGCCTGCTTAACCC
>CAKMZE010000027.1:21352-24391 GCA_929200295.1 uncultured Alphaproteobacteria bacterium | reverse complement strand
ATCGACCCATGCCACCTCGTCGGCCGACCATTTGGCGACCTGATCAAAGTGATACACACCCAAACCATTTAACAAGCCCTCTAGCTTTGGCCCAATCCCCTTGATCTGCTTGAGATCATCAGCACCACCCGCACGGGGTTTTGAGAGCATTTCAGGCTTACCATCTGCGGCCACAGGCTTTGCAGCTGTTTTCGCTGGTGCTTTTTCTGCAGTTTTCTTAGCCGCTGGCTTTTTCGCCGCCGGTTTCTTTGCAGGGGCAGACTTTGCCGCGGGCTTTACTGTATTGGCTTCAGCCGCTGCCGTTTTGGGCGCTGCCGTTTTGGGCGCGGCAGTTGCAACAGCCGGAGCTGCCGCAGCGGCAGAAGACGTGGCCTGCGCAGATGAAGATGCCGCAGATCCGCTTTGTGATGTGTCGCTGTCAGAGGCGTCATTGCTCCACCCCATCATCAAAATGATCGCGACAATGATCGCCACGATGATCCCGATGATCAGAGCGGCAAAAAAGCCAAAGTGAAAAGCCAGAAAGGCGATGATCGCTGCGATCAGACCAAACACAGCCGAAATAGCAATAATAGTGGAGTTCATGGGTGATGAATCGTTCATTCTATTTTCTCCCTCAGGATGGCCAGTTTCGCCCGGCCTTCATTCCCGTTATCGCAGAGTAACACGTTGACAAGACATCCACATGTTCCCGCCCCCCTCACATAAACGATTTTACATCGTTTTGATAAGAGAAATTATATCTCGTTTTCCCACGTAATGGTTGCACCCTATTTCTTAGCAAGTGTCGTGGCTTGTGCGACCCAATTATCACGTGTGATCCGGCCCTTGAACTTTAACCGTGTATCAACCCAAGCAATTTCTGTGTCAGTCCATTTAGCGATCTGATCAAAATGCCAGAACCCCAGTTCATTCAACACACCCTCAAGCTTTGGGCCCACACCGCTGATCAGCTTGAGATCATCTGCCCCAGATTTGCGCGCTGCGGTCATCGTGCGTGGTTTTTTCTCGGCCGCTGGTGCTGTAGCTTTCGCAGGTTTGGCAGGTGCTTTTGCGGGCTTTGCTGGTGTTTTCGCAGGCGATGACTTGCGCGGTTTCGATGCCTTTGGCGCGCTACCACCTAACCAAGGCGTCAGTATTGGCACCTCAGTGCCATCAATCCGCTTCACCGTATCGCCAATATCTGACGCAAGCTGCACGCTGGCGTTGTACTGCGTTTTACCGCTGTCATAATCCTTGAGGCTGGTCAGCCCCTTAAGCGGCTCAGACGCATAGCGGCCGTTTTGCGGGCCCGGTGTCGGCACCTCACCTGCGGCCAATGCATCGATGATCTCGGTCAGGCGCTCTGCGGTCAGATCCTCGTAGTAATCCTTGCCGATCTGAGCCATGGGCGCGTTCGCGCAAGAGCCCAAACATTCCACCTCTTCCCATGAGAACCTACCGTCTGCTGACAGCTCGTGCGGGTTTGCGGCGATTTTGTCTTTACACACACGGGCCAAGTCCTCTGCGCCGCAAATCATACAAGATAGCGTGCCGCACACCTGAATATGCGCAACAGAACCAACAGGTTGTAACTGAAACATAAAGTAAAAAGACGCCACTTCTAGCGCACGAATATAAGCAAGGCCAAGCATTGAGGCGACATATTCAATCGCAGGGCGTGTCAACCATCCCTCTTGCTCTTGGGCACGCCACAGCAGCGGAATGATCGCCGAGGCTTCACGCCCTTTAGGGTATTTGGTTATTTGCGCCTCAGCCCATGTTTGGTTCGCTGAGGTAAAAGCAAATGAACTTGGCTGATCGTGATATAGTCTGCGCAGCATCTGTTAACTTCCAATTAATATAGCGCTGCCGCAAAAACGGCAGCTGTCATAAGTGGTGGAATTTGCGCACCAAATCCGGTGCCCAAAAGCAATATGGTTGGGCTGATAAACCCAAGCATCAACATCAGATACATCCCTCTGACAAAATGCGGATCACGCCGTTATTCGCAACTTCGGCCTCTCCGGCCGCTTCAAGCTCGGGCACGATCCGGCGCATATCATCAGCGGAAATAGAGGCAGCAACAAGCACATCCCCTATGTTTTCGACGCTAATGACGCAGTCTTGCTTTTCGACCGCTTGAATAAAACGTTCTTTTGCAGAGAGTTGTGTTGTTTTTGCAGGTACGCTTTGCCTCAAATCGGGCATGGATGAACACGCCGCGATGACCCCACAAAGCCCAAGACTAAACCCGCGTTGTATAATCGTTTTCACTGTGTTTCTCTCTTGTTTATTCATAACCAGCCACCCTTTTACTTACTTAATACTGCAATCCGTAAGCCCCGTGACGCCGTTCATATCATCACGCGTAAATGCAAATAGATAGTTTTGGCTAAACCCAGCGCGTTGATGCAGGGCACCCCCGGTTGCAAATTTATTCTCAGCCCAAAGCGCATCATGGGATGATTTCTCATCTGCCCAGTCTTCGAATGGCTGCGTCTCTAAGCCCACGCTTTCCAAGGCCGAAAAGCCAAAGACCTTATATTGCAAGGCGCGCTGCGTCTCAATTGTCAGGATATTGCAGCCCGTCGCCTTAAGAACGCTGACTGTGAGCTGATCGATCTGATCACTTGTTAAATCATCAAACCGCCCATGTGCGGCGCGCAGTTGGTCGCTCATGTCTTCTGGCAGCACCTCAAAAATGCTCAATGAGCCAGGCGTCACTTTTGTCGTTGTTATGGTTCCATCATCAAGCGGCACATCGACAGAGGGCAAATTATCAAGAAAAGCACAGCCCGATAGGGCAATGCACGCAAGATATGTCATACCATATCTCACCGGTCGATCTCTCCGAATACGACATCCATGGTGCCGATAATGGCCGCAACATCCGCCAGCTGATGACCTGTCGCGATGTAGTCCATCGCTTGCAAATGCAGATACCCCGGCGCGCGCAGCTTTGCACGGTAAGGTTTGTTGCTACCATCAGCGACCAGATACACGCCGAACTCCCCCTTTGGGGCCTCAACCGCGGCGTAAACCTCGCCCTCGGGGACG
>CAKMZE010000027.1:7751-21342 GCA_929200295.1 uncultured Alphaproteobacteria bacterium | reverse complement strand
AAAACCTTCGGTATAAAGCTTGAAATGATGGATCAGCGCTTCCATCGAGGTTTTCATATCACCCCGCGTTGGCGGTGTCATTTTCCCGCGTGCCATCACATCGCCCGGCTCATTGCGCAGCTTTTCGCAAGCCTGACGGATGATTGAAACCGATTGGCGCATTTCCTCCATGCGGCAGAGATAGCGGTCATAACAATCGCCATTCTTGCCCACAGGCACCTGAAAATCGAACTCATCGTAGCATTCATAAGGCTGCGCACGGCGCAAATCCCAAGCAAGGCCAGAGCCACGCACCATCACACCAGAAAAGCCCCAGTCCTGAATGTCTTGTTCTGAGACAACGCCAATATCAACGTTGCGCTGTTTGAAGATCCGGTTCTCCGTCAGTAGCCCATCAATGTCGTCAATCACATTTGGAAAGGCAATCGCCCATGCATCAATGTCCTCGATCAGATCATTGGGCAGGTCCTGATGCACGCCGCCGGGGCGGAAATAAGCCGCATGAAGACGCGCACCACAGGCGCGTTCATAAAAGACCATGAGCTTTTCACGTTCTTCAAAGCCCCAGAGCGGCGGCGTCAAAGCGCCCACATCCATCGCCTGCGTGGTGACATTCAAAATATGGTTCAATACGCGGCCAATTTCAGAATAAAGCACACGGATTAAAGACGCACGGCGCGGCACCTCAGTGCCTGTCAGCCTTTCAATCGCCAGACACCACGCATGTTCTTGGTTCATTGGCGCCACATAATCGAGCCTGTCAAAATACGGGAGATTTTGCAGGTATGTGCGGCTTTCCATCAGCTTTTCAGTACCACGATGAAGCAGACCAATATGGGGGTCGCAACGCTCAACAATCTCGCCATCCAGCTCAAGAACAAGGCGCAAAACACCATGTGCCGCAGGGTGTTGCGGGCCAAAGTTGATATTGAAATTACGGATTTTCTGTTCACCTGTCAGCGCATCCGTTGAGCCATCATCATAGGTATTCGTGCGGATATCACCGTCCATCATTTTGATGTCTCCTCGGCCTTTTCATCACCAGGCATCACGTATTGCGCACCTTCCCATGGCGACATGAAGTCAAACTGGCGGTATTCCTGTACAAGGCTTACGGGTTCATAGACCACGCGCTTTTGCACTTCGTCATAGCGCACTTCGGTATATCCCGTTGTGGGAAAGTCTTTGCGCAGCGGATAGCCACGGAACCCATAGTCTGTCAAAATGCGGCGCAGATCAGGGTGCCCAGAGAACAACAGCCCGAACATATCAAAAATCTCGCGCTCAAACCAATTTGCAGATGGATGCACTGAAATGATCGATGGGATCATATCCGTGTCCTTCACTTCACTGCGCAAGCGAATGCGGTGGTTTTGGTACATGCTGAGAAAATGGTAGACCACATCAAACCGTT
This sequence comes from uncultured Alphaproteobacteria bacterium, assembly GCA_929200295.1. Lineage (GTDB taxonomy): Bacteria > Pseudomonadota > Alphaproteobacteria > Rhodobacterales > Rhodobacteraceae > Yoonia. The sequence continues at coordinate 19,928 of CAKMZE010000027.1, read as the reverse complement.
TCGCGCGGCTGGGGTAATCAACTGCCGTAATGTCCACGAGAGAATTAAACTGACACCCCGCATCAGATTTCAGAAACTCAACACAGGCCACCAGCCCGCCTGTCGCAACAGTCACTGTCAGCTCATCATGAGCAACCTCATATGACAGCACATCATCCGGGCGTTTTAGCGCGATATGTGCGCCAAGTTCTTGCAGGGCTTCAGTCATGCTCACGTCCTTTAACGAATGATCGTGCCAGTCCGGCGAATTTTCCGCTGGAGCTGAAGAATACCATAAAGCAGCGCCTCAGCCGTTGGTGGGCAGCCGGGCACATAAACATCAACAGGAACGATACGGTCACAGCCACGCACGACCGAATAGCTATAGTGGTAGTATCCGCCACCATTTGCACAGGACCCCATCGAGATTACATAGCGCGGCTCGGGCATCTGGTCGTAGACTTTACGCAACGCAGGCGCCATTTTGTTGGTCAGCGTGCCGGCTACAATCATCAGGTCCGATTGGCGCGGGCTTGCACGCGGGGCGGTGCCATACCGTTCAAGATCATAGCGCGGCATTGAGGTATGCATCATCTCAACAGCGCAACACGCCAGACCGAATGTCATCCAATGCAGCGACCCGGTGCGCGCCCAATTCACAATATCAGCGGTTGAGGTGACAAGAAAACCTTTGTCCTGCAGCTCAGAATTGATCAGCTGCGCACCATGTTCTTTGTCTGCGCCCACTTGGGTTCCAGTCATCACTCCCATTCGAGCGCCCCTTTTTTCCATTCATAGGCAAAGCCGATTGTCAGCACCCCGAGGAACACCATCATCGACCAAAACGCGAGCATTGAAATATCCTGAAAGGCAACAGCCCAAGGGAATAAGAACGCAATCTCAAGGTCAAAAATGATGAATAAGATCGATACCAGATAGAACCGAACGTCAAATTTCATCCGTGCATCATCAAACGCGTTAAAGCCACATTCATAAGCCGACACCTTTTCAGGGTCAGGATTACGCACAGCAATCACGGCGGCTGCCAAGATTAAAATCACGCCCAACGCAATCGCTAGGCCAAGAAAAATAAGAATTGGCAGATATTCAGTGACATCGAATTCCAAGGGTGTCATCCTTTCCCTTTGCTCAGCACAACATATGTCGCGCACTTTTGGCTGTCTCTCACTTACCGCCCTGCATGATGAGGGTCAACGGCTAGACCTCGATTTTAATGTGGAATTTCGAGGGGAAACATGAGGAATAGATTAACATCCCTGACGAAGTCTGCATGCGAGGGGCAAACCTATGTTTGTGGCGCTTTCATGGGGATCATTTTGTGCAATTGCCCATTGCGTGTGACGAGGTACAGCGCACCCGTTAAATCGGGGCCAATACAGATCACTTCTATCCAGACGCCATCGCGCTCAGATGGCAATGCGGAACAATCAGACGTGGGGCGTCCTGTCTCGCTCTGATACTGCTGCGCGAAAAAGCTGATCGCCTCTGTCTCGCTCACAGGCATCCGCAACCGCAGCCCAAGATATGCGGCCAAGAGGATCATAACAAGTAAGGGAAGAAGAAAGACCTTTGGCAGCTTCATGTTTCACACCCCTCTCATGCGAAATGCATTGACATTACTTCTGTTCTTTATGTGCATACTGCCATGTTGAAACCACCACAAGACATCCTGCGCCGATATGATCTCACTCTCGTGCAGCATGTCACAACGACCAGCATTGCAGACATCTGGAAGGTTGCGCGCGTTGATGGAACATTTGCCGCGCTCAAAATATACCATGATCAAAATCCACAAGATGAGGCGCCAGGCTTTGCACTGATGCAAGCCGCCAAAGGTCAGGGATGCGTGCCCGTGCTCGATTATTCCGATGGCATCGCCCTTATGGGCTGGCTCGAAGGCCCGTTGGCTGGGGCGTTAAGCCGCACTGGGCAAGATAAACAGGCGCTCAACGCGCTGATCGGCGCCTGTAAAGCGATGCATAGCGCCGTCGCTCCGGCTGCATTACCCGATCTGAAAACGACCGATGACTGTCTGCAAGAGCTTTTCGAACTGCAATATGCGCCGGACTGCTCGGTCCAAACCCGTCAGCTCTTTGCACATGCGCAGCGGCTCGCCCGTGCATTGGCATCGACACAAAGCACGCTGCGCCCGCTGCATGGTGATTTGCACCACGATAATGTGATCCTATCGCCCAATGGCCCGCTTATGTTTGATGCAAAGGGGATCAGGGGCGAACCTGCGTATGAAGCCTCAAACATGTTTTGCAATCCAATCGGAAGCTGCGCATTGATCCGCGATCCGGCCCGCGCCCGTTGGATGGCTGATGAATTGGCGCCTGTTTTTGCAACAACGCCACTTCGGCTGTTGCAATGGGCTGCTGTGCGTATCGCGCTCTCAATTGTTTGGGATGTCAAAAGTCCCCTGCCCGCCTCTCCCAAAGGGGGTGATCTTCTTGCGCTTTATCTGTCGTTTACTGACGTCTAGGTGATCGTATCTGAGGCCTGCCAAACAGCACTCACCTCTGCGCGAATAATCTCGGCCAAAAACTGGCAGTCATTGAGGGAAAATGTTAGCGGCAACCGCATATCGATAATCCCCGCGAGCACACGGTCGGTTTGCGGCATCGGCTCTGAGGGGGCATAGCGCCAACTGTCATAGCGTGAGGTAAAGCCAGTTGGCTCTTGCCCCCCAAACCACTTCAGCTCAACACCGCGGGCTTTGCATCGCGCTAATACATCTTGCACCCGCTCAGGCGCCCAATCGAGCAATAGAAACTGAAATGATGAGGCGACGAACCGCTCTTCTTGCGGTCTTGTTGGCAGGGTCAAGCCCGGCGTGCCCTGAAGACCATCTGCAAGCACGCTATAGCGATCATTCCAACGCTTGCATTGGGTATCAAGCTCTTGCAACTGCGGGCGCAGGATTGCTGCCCGCAGATTATCCATACGCCCCGAGATATTCGGCGTTTCATATTTAATCTGGGCAAATATCTCGGGCGGTGGCGCGGCGCGGTGCTTTTCAAACAGCATGTAGCTACCAGAAAGCATGATCGCACGGGCCATCGCCTCTGCATCATCACTGATCAGTAAGCCCCCCTCGCCCGAGTTGATATGCTTATAGGTCTGGGTCGAATAGCAGCCAAACTTGCCCCAACGTCCAGAAGGGATAGCGCCCCATGCCGCCCCCATTGTGTGGGCGCAATCCTCGATCACTGTAACCCCAGCCGCATCGCAAAGCGCCATCAGTTGCACCATATCACAGATATGTCCACGCATATGCGACAAGAGCAGCACCTTAGCCTGTGAAAGCTTCGCTGCCAGATCATCGAGGTCGATCACCAGGTCTTTGGTTACACCGACAAACACAGGCACAGCCCCCACAGCCGCAATCGCACCCGGCACAGGTGCAAGCGTAAAGGCGTTCGTAAGAACGCGGTCCCCATGCTGCACGCCCGAGGCCCGCAAAGCGGTTGTCATAGCGTAACCACCCGATGCGAGCGCAAGGCAATAACTTGCACCGGTCGCTGCCGCGAACTCTTCTTCTAAACGTGCGGCCTCTGCGATCTCGCCCTCGGCCTCATTATAACGGTGCAACCGCCCATGCTGCATAACCGCTAATGCGGCAGCGATCCCTGCGTCAGGGATCGGTTCTTGTTGGGTGAAATTCCCTGTAAACACATCAGTCATAGCAAAACTCTCTGCGCATCTTCATGGGGCAAGTCAATCTCAGAAACAGCGTGGTTCACCATCCTAACCAATCAATCGCTGCACAAGAGGCAAAAGCTCTGCATAGTCGCTCATCACTGCCTCTGGTTCTAAATCCGCGACATTGACATCCCCAGGCCCAAAATCAACGAGGATACAAGGCACACCGGCGGACCGGGCTGTGTCGCGATCAGTTGCCGTATCCCCCACCAATAGACATGTCGCAGGATCACCCCCTGCTTGTCTGACCGCTTCAAAAAGATGCTCTGGATCTGGCTTGCGCACCGCAAGCGTATCTGCGCCGATCAAAGACGCAAAGGCATCGCGTACCCCGAGGCTTTGCATCAACGCCTCAGCCAAGCCTTCGGGTTTATTCGTCGCGATCCCAACAGCATAGCCCGCATCGCTCAGCGCTGCGACCGCAGACATTGCGCCGGGGTACATATAAGTGTGGTGATCAAGCGCCCCAGCATAAGCATCAAGCAAGATCGGATATTGACGATCCACCTCACCCTCGCCAAACCCAGACACCCGCGAAAACCCAAGCCGCAACATCGCACGACCACCACGTAACGCCGTTGCGGCATCTTTTTCGGTTAATAAATCACCCAAACCCAAGCCACGAAAACACGCATTCGCGGCGGCAAGCAAATCTCCGCTGGTATCCGCTAAGGTCCCATCAAGGTCAAAAATCACTGTGCGCATAAGGGGCTCCGGCTTTTGCTTTTGCTATCTGTAACCTGATGTCATGTGATGTGAACAGCCCCTTGGGTCACAGCCCTTGTGAAATCATCTGGAATGCGTAGAAGACTTAACAAATAGTAACCGGTACTCAACTTATGGCGACAGCACTTATCATTCTTGCAGCGGGCAAAGGCACGCGGATGCAATCTGACCTGCCAAAGGTCCTTCACCAGATCGCTGGCGCGCCGATGCTGGTTCATGCCTTGAAAGCAGGCGCGAGCCTATCGCCTGAGCGCACTGTCGTTGTCGCGGGCCATGGTGCTGATGCGGTGGCTAAGGCCGCACAGGACTGGGACGAAACCATCGAAATTGCGCTGCAAACAGAGCAAAACGGCACAGCACATGCGGTTCAACAGGCGCAAACAGCCCTGACTGATTTTGACGGCGACGCGATTGTGATTTTTGGCGACACGCCCTTTATCCGCCCCGAAACGTTAGAGGCGATGACTGCGGCGCGGAAAACCCATGATATCGTCGTCTTGGGGTTTGAGGCTGCGGACCCGGGGCGTTACGGACGTCTTGTGCAAAATGGTGATCAGCTTGAAAAGATTGTCGAATTTAAGGACGCAAATGATCAAGAGCGCGCCATAACGCTTTGCAATAGCGGCGTTATCTCCGCAAACTTACCAGCGCTTTTTGACCTGATTGACCAAGTTAAAAATGATAACGCAGCCGAAGAGTACTACCTCACTGATATCATCGGCATTGCACGCGCGCAGGGGCTATCTGCTACGGTTGTTACATGTGATGAGGCCGAAACACTTGGCATTAACTCACGTGCTGAACTGTCAAACGCAGAAACGCTCTTTCAAGCGCGTGCCCGTTCAGAGGCCCTTGAAAACGGGGTAACGTTACAGGCCGCTGACACCGTATATTTTGCGCATGATACCGTGATCGGACGCGATAGTTTCATTGAACCCAATGTCGTTTTTGGCCCCGGTGTCACGATTGAAAGCAGCGCCACAATCCGTGCGTTTTCGCACCTTGAGGATTGCCATGTGTCGCGCGGCGCATCCGTAGGCCCCTATGCCCGCCTACGCCCCGGCACGGAACTGGCTGAGAACACCAAGGTCGGCAACTTTGTTGAGATTAAAAACGCCACAGTCGCCGAAGGCGCAAAGGTCAATCACCTCACCTATATTGGCGATGCGACGATTGGCGAAAAGGCGAATGTTGGCGCGGGCACAGTGACATGCAATTACGACGGCGTCTTTAAGCACCACACAGATATCGGCGCGAACGCCTTTATCGGGTCGGGAACAATGCTCGTGGCCCCGGTGCGCGTTGGACATGACGCCATGACGGGCAGCGGATCAGTGATTACAGAAGATGTGCCAGACAATGCCTTGGGCTTAGGGCGCACAAGACAGGTCAATAAAGACGGCTTTGCAAAAAAACTCTTTGATATGCTGAAAGCACGAAAAGCGAAGCAGCAGAAAGGACACTAGACATGTGTGGTATCGTTGGCGTTCTAAGCCGAAATGAAGCAGCTCCCATCCTGGTCGATAGCCTGAAACGGCTAGAATATCGCGGCTATGACAGTGCGGGCATCGCAACCATTAATGACAATGCCTTAGATCGCCGCCGCGCGTTGGGAAAGCTCGTCAATCTGTCTGATTTGCTGGTGCATGAGCCATTGGCTGGCAAAGCAGGCATCGGCCATACGCGTTGGGCAACACATGGCGTGCCGAACACAAGCAACGCACACCCCCACCGCGCGGGCGGCGTTGCGGTCGTTCATAACGGGATTATCGAGAACTTTCGCGAATTGCGCGCCTTTTTGACCGAAAAAGGAATTTCATACTCCACAGATACGGATACCGAAACGGTTGCCCTGCTGACCCAGTATTTTCGCGACCAAGGGCTAGCACCACGTGATGCGGTCGAGCAAACCATCGCCCGGCTCGAAGGCGCCTATGCGTTGTGTTTCCTCTTTGATGGCGAGGATGATCTGTTGATCGCTGCACGCAAAGGCTCACCTTTGGCCATTGGTCATGGTGAGGGCGAGAATTTTGTGGGATCTGATGCGATTGCGCTGGCACCATTGACGGATAAGATCACCTATCTCGAAGAGGGCGATTGGGCGATTATCACCCGCGACCACGTTGAAATCCTCAATGCCAATGGCGACATCGCAAACCGCGCCATTCAAGTGATCCAAGTCGGTAACGCAAATATCGATAAAGCTGGCAATAAACACTTTATGGCAAAGGAAATTGCCGAGCAGCCAACCGTGTTGCAAGGTGCTCTGAGCCATTATATTTCTGTGGATGCAGATGCTGTTACTTTGCCCGATGCAGGGCTTGATTTTGATAACATCGAACGCATCACAATGGTCGCCTGCGGGACCGCCTATTATGCTTGCATGGTTGCGAAATATTGGTTTGAACAAATCGCCAATATGCCTGTTGAGATCGACGTCGCATCAGAGTTCCGCTACCGCGAACCACCTGTGACCAAAGGCACGGTGGCGCTTTTCGTATCACAATCGGGTGAGACTGCGGATACCTTAGCCGCCCTGCGCTATATGGACGGCAAGGCAGATAAGATCATATCGGTCGTGAATGTCGAAACATCCTCAATCGCGCGCGAAAGTGATCTTGCATTACCGATCCTCGCTGGCGCTGAAATCGGTGTGGCATCGACCAAGGCGTTTACCTGTCAATTGACTACACTGGCTATACTTGCACTTGAAGCGGCCCATAAACGCGGGCACCTAAGCCAGGACGCATTAGCCGAAAAGCTCGCCGCCTTGCGTGCCTTACCGGGTGTGATCAACCTCTCACTGCAAATCGAAGACCAATGCGTGCGCGCCGCGCGCGGATTGTCTGAGGCGCGCGATATTCTATTTTTGGGCCGCGGCGCGATGTACCCACTCGCACATGAAGGCGCATTAAAGCTAAAAGAAATCAGCTATATACACGCAGAAGCTTATGCATCCGGCGAACTCAAGCATGGCCCTATCGCTCTTGTCGATGAACATGTGCCTGTGATCGTCATGGCCCCACGCGACGCCGTGTTCGACAAAACGGTGTCGAACATGCAAGAGGTGATGGCGCGCGGTGGTCGTGTCCTCTTGATCAGTGACAAGCAAGGCATCTCCGAGGCCGGTGAGGGCACATGGGACACGATCGAAATGCCCGAGATTGATGATTTCCTCGCACCTATCCTATATGCCGTGCCTGCCCAGCTACTGGCCTACCACACGGCTATTGCGAAAGGCACGGATGTGGACCAGCCGCGCAACCTCGCCAAATCCGTTACCGTGGAATGACGCCAGAAACAGCACTGGCAGAGCTTGGTCATGACGCACAGAAGGCCGTCGAAATGGCGGCCTATCACAAGCTAGACCGTCCCTACTTAGGGGTGGCAAACCCTGTGATTGATGCGGCCGTCAAATCGTGGCGGGCGCAAATTGATCTCAATACGCGGCTGTCCTTGGCCGCCGGGCTTTGGGACACAAACATTCACGAGGGCCGGGTCGCTGCGGCCAAGCTTTTGACCCAAGCGCGCATTCGCCCAGATGATACCGGGGCTTGGGACCTTATCTACAGTTGGGTGCCTACCTTTGATGCCTGGGCCGTTGCTGATCACGCCAGTATCGCCGGGCAAAAGCGGCTTGTAGCCAATCCTGCCCGCCTTGATCACGTTGAAGAATGGACAGGCTCTGATCACATGTGGACCCGCAGGGCCGCATTGGTGATGACGCTACCTTGGACCAAACAAAACAATCCCAAACCGCATGAGCTCGCCGCGCGCGACCGTATCCTAGGCTGGGCCGCAGGCTATGTCACTGATCACACGTGGTTTATTCAAAAAGCCATTGCATGGTGGCTGCGCGATCTTTCAAAGCATGATCCGGATCGGGTCCGCCAGTTTCTGCACATACATGCCGACAACATGAAACCCTTTGCCGTGAAAGAAGCAGGGAGCAAGCTATAGCTTTCCCCTAGCTACTGCCGCCACCGCTTCCTGGGGGTCTTTTGAATACGATAACATCAGCGAGCGCAGTAAGCGGGATCTCAAGCAACCGCATGGCGGCCAGGCTCATTTGGCTTGCCGCAGTCGCAGCCCCACCAGAGGGGCGCAATTCGAGGTTCACGCTCGTGCCTTTGTCAGGAAATGCGACACGCCCCAAAGTCAGCTGATCAACCAAGCCGGTTTTAAGCCAAATACCCGGGTCCGTCACATCGCCCAATGACACATTCGTAGCCCCCAAGCGGGTTTCTTGCGCAGGTTGGGGTGTCGCAACTGCGGCCTCCCTGTCCTCTTGTGAGGTGGTGTCAAATTGTTCCACCGTGCGCGCAGTGGGTGGCGGCGGAGGCGGCGGCGTTGGATCCAGTGTCTCAACAACGGGTTCAACATCCGGCGGTGTTACAGGCTCAACTTGCAAAACCTCATCACAAGCAGACAAAACAGGCAGGGCCACAAGGGTCAAAATCATCACATTTTTCATAAATCACAGTTTATGCCGCGCATATTAATCTGGCAACATGCGCTGGCGTCCCTTGCGCAGATCACCGCCCATGCATATTATCTTGATATGTCTGCCCCACTTATTGATCCCTTTGCACGCGCCATCAACTACCTGCGCGTTTCGGTCACCGACCGCTGCGATTTTCGCTGCGTCTACTGCATGTCCGAAAACATGAGCTTTCTGCCTAAGAAAGAGCTTTTGACACTCGAAGAGCTTGATCGGATGTGTACCGCATTCATTCAGCTGGGCATTACCAAGCTGCGTATCACAGGTGGTGAGCCGCTTGTGCGGCGCGGCATCATGACATTCTTTGACGCCATGTCGCGCCATCTCTCAAGCGGCGCGCTCAAAGAGCTGACACTTACCACAAACGGCAGTCAGCTTGCCAAATACGCGCAACCGCTCGCCGATGCAGGGGTGCGGCGCATTAACGTGAGCCTTGATACGCTGGATGACGCGAAATTCGCTGAAATCACCCGCTGGGGGCGGCTTTCGCAGGTGCTGAACGGCATTGATGCGGCGCAAAAAGCAGGGTTGCGCATAAAGATTAATACGGTTGCGCTGAAGGGATTTAACGAAGACGAGCTCTTTACCCTGACATCATGGTGTGCGGAGCGTGATATCGACCTGACCTTTATCGAGGTCATGCCAATGGGCGATATCGGCAATGAGGACCGTTTGGGGCAATATTGGCCGCTCAAAGACCTGCGCGCCACATTGGCCGAGCAGTATACGCTCACTGATTTGCCGCTGAATACAGGCGGCCCGGCGCGTTACGTGGCGCTTGAAGAGACCAAACAGAAGATTGGGTTTATTACACCACTGACCCATAATTTTTGCGAAAGCTGTAACCGCGTGCGGATCACCTGCACCGGTGAGATTTATACCTGCCTTGGGCAAGAAGGACATGCCGATTTACGCGCGCCTCTCAGATCAAGCGAAGGCGATGCGCCGCTGATTGCAGCAATCCACGCAGCAATTGGTCAAAAGCCGAAGGGGCATGATTTTGACTATTCTCGCCAACGCCTCGATGGTCAGGTGAGCCGCCATATGTCGCATACTGGCGGGTAAACCCTACCGCTTTGTTACGTCAAAGGCATGCGCTTTTCTGCGATCTCAGCCCACCAGCTACAGCCTGCTGGGATCGCCTCATCATTAAAGTTATATTCAGGGTGGTGCACAGATGCGCTGTCACCGTTGCCCACAAGAATATAGGCGCCGGGTCGCTCTTCGAGCATATAGGCAAAATCCTCGCCGCCCATGACAAGCGGCGCATCAGCGCAGCCGCCCGATATGTCTTTGGCAACCTGCGCTGCAAATGACGTTTGCGCGTCGTGGTTCACCATACAAGGGTATCCACGGTAATAGGTCACATCAGCCGTAGCGCCAAAGGCCTGCGCCGTTATTTCTGCGATCGCTTTCAACCGGGTTTCCGCCAGATCACGCATCTGCGCTGACATTGTGCGCACTGTGCCTTTTAAATTTACCCGCTGCGCGATGACGTTAAACGCCTTGGAAGAGCTTTCAATAGAGGTCACCGACACAACGATCTGATCCACCGGGTCTGCATTGCGCGACACGATAGATTGCAAAGCCAGAACAACATGTGACGCAATGAGCGTCGAATCCACAGTGTCATGCGGTTTTGCTGCATGGCCACCTTTGCCTTCAATCGTGATATCAAACTGATCAGTTGCCGCAAAAAACGCCCCGGGGCGGATCGCGAAAGCGCCCACAGGCATGCCGGGCCAATTGTGCATGCCGTAAACCTCATCAATGTTCCAACGATCCATCATGCCGTCTTCGCACATCTCACGGCCGCCACCGCCGCCCTCTTCTGCGGGTTGAAAGATCACGATCACGGTTCCATTGAAATTGCGTGTCTCAGCAAGATATTGCGCCGCACCAAGGAGCATCGCGGTATGCCCATCATGTCCACACGCATGCATGGCATTGTCGGTTTTCGATGCATATGGCAGCCCCGTGGCCTCATGAATTGGCAGCGCATCCATATCCGCACGCAACCCGATCACCTTTTGCGATGTATCCTGCCGTCCGCGAATAACCCCAACAACGCCCGTCCGGCCAATCCCTGTTACCACCTCATCACAGCCAAAGGCGCGCAGTTTATCTGCGACAAAGCCCGCCGTGCGGTGCGTTTCAAACAATATCTCGGGGTGCGCATGCAAATCCCGGCGCCATTCAGTGATACTGGGGGCTAATTCAGCGAAACGGTTTTTGATCGGCATGGTGCTCTCCGCGTTAAACGATACTTTACCCTGACGGACTTGAGGATAGCCTACAAGGGATCGCTTGCTAAATGCTCAACCAAGCGCGACATAAACGCCTCGCCCTGCTGAAACTGATCGACGGTAATGTATTCATTGGGTTGATGTGCTTGGGCAATATCGCCCGGCCCACAAACGACGGCTGAATAGCCGCGCTCTTGGAATTGGCCTGCTTCGGTCCCGTAACTGACAACATGTGTGCCGTTATCCCCCGTAAGACCCCGTGCGAGCGCCTCTGCGCGGCCATCCGCTTCGGGTTTTAGCCCCGGAATACCGAAGAAAGGCGTGGCTGTGACACGGCAACTAGGCTGGATACTTTGCATTTCAGCCTCAATTTCATGCAGCTTGCCTAAAATCCGGTCTTGCCACATGGATTTATCATCGCCAGGCACCAGCCTAACATCCATTGTTACATAGCAATCTTTGGCCGTGATGTTGTTAGCCGTGCCACCCTTAATCGTGCCAAAATGCAGTGAGCTATAAGGCGGATCAAAGGCCGCATTCACCGGGCTCGGCGTTTGGGCCGCGCTTTGCGCATTGATGCCATTTGCCCAATCGATCAGTTTTGCCGCCATCATAATCGCGGACACACCCTGATATGCAATTGAGGAATGCACTTCAAACCCCTGAAAATGAATATGAAAGCCAAATCCACCCTTGTGTCCCGTGACGACTTTCATCATCGACGGCTCACCCACAAGAACGGTATCAGCTGCAGGCATACCATGGGCCAACATGTGATCGATCATTGGCGGCGCGCCGACGCACCCAACCTCTTCATCATAGCTCAGCGCGATTTGCAGCGGACGCTTTAGCCCGCGCCCAAGCGCGAGTGGCACAGCACTGAGAGCCAAAGCATCAAACCCTTTCATATCACAGGTGCCGCGACCAAATAATTTTCCTTCTTTTTCAACTACCTGGAATGGGTCTGTGCTCCAGTCTTGCCCATCGATAGGCACAACA
>CAKMZE010000027.1:7200-7741 GCA_929200295.1 uncultured Alphaproteobacteria bacterium | reverse complement strand
CATCAGTATGCCCCGAAAGAACAACACCGCCCGGTTCATTAGGGCCAACATGCGCATATAATGAAGCCTTGTTTCCCTCGGCATTTGGCACACGCACGGCACGCACCCCGAGATCATCCAGATAGGTTTCAACGAAATCAATAAGTTCCAGATTGCTTTCGCGACTCACCGTCGGAAAACTGACCAATCGTGCCAAAAGTTCGCGTGCTGTGAATGTCATGCGCATTGCTCCTTTGCACTGATCCCTAAAGCATCACCGTATTTTGGCCTAAGGGCAAATAGGAATTATCTTGCGAGATGAAAAATTGCTGCTACCGTAAACGTTAACGTGTCTGATTTGCCAAACACTTTGGACGCCAAAAATATAAATGGAATCACGGGGGAGGTTCTACATGCCCGATGGGGCCGCGCCAGTTCTGGATGTCAGGGACCTAAAGACAGTCTTTAAAACGCGTGCTGGTGAGGTGCACGCGGTCAATGACGTTAGTTTTGATCTCAAACCCGGAGAGTTGCTGGGCGTTGTTGGCGAAAGCGGCTCTGG
>CAKMZE010000027.1:6148-7190 GCA_929200295.1 uncultured Alphaproteobacteria bacterium | reverse complement strand
CTGCTTGGGCTTTTACCGTCACCCCCCGCAGAAATCCGCGCCGGCACTGTGACATTTGGCGGTCGCGATTTGCTCAAGGTTGATGCCAATCAGCTAAGATCTGTGCGAGGTGGTGAGATTGGCTTTATTTTTCAGGACCCTATGACGTCGCTCAATCCGGTTTTCACGGTGGGGTTTCAAATTTGCGAACCCCTGCGCAAACACATGGGAATGAGCAAACGCCAAGCATCGGCGCGCGCACAAGAGCTGCTCGAGCTTGTTGGCATTCCATCCGCAAAAGAGCGGCTCAATGATTATCCGCATCAGTTTTCAGGTGGCATGCGCCAACGGGTGATGATCGCAATCGCGCTCGCCTGTGATCCCAAAGTGCTGATCGCAGATGAACCGACAACAGCGCTTGACGTGACGATCCAAGCGCAAATTCTTGATTTAATGCAAGAATTACGTAGCAAGCTGAATATGGCAATGATCTGGATCACCCATGATCTGGGTGTGATTGCAGGCATCGCTGATCGGGTGATGGTCATGTATGGCGGACAAGTGGTTGAGCAAGCACCGGTTAAGCAGCTTTTTTCAAACCCTAACCACCCCTATACCCGCGCGCTTTTGAAAACGATCCCCTCGATCTCGAGCGAACGGACCGAACGGCTCACGATCATCGAAGGCCAACCGCCGATTGTCACGGCCAATCCAATAGCTTGCCCATTCCGCAACCGCTGCGATATTGCTGAGGCAAAATGCGCCACACAAAACCCCACGCTGCGCCCCATTACCTCTGGTCATGACGTCGCATGTTTTCGTGCCGGGGATAGTGCCGTATGAACAATCTGTCACCCAAACCTCTCGTTAGCATCCGCGATCTCAAGATGCATTTTCCCATATTCGCAGGGCTCTTCCGGCGGCGTGTGGGCGAGGTAAAAGCAGTTGATGGTGTCTCATTCGATGTAATGGAAGGCGAAACGCTCGGGCTCGTTGGCGAATCTGGGTGCGGAAAATCGACCTGCGGCCGCGCGATCCTGCGGCTTTATGATATCACGGGCGG
>CAKMZE010000027.1:5397-6138 GCA_929200295.1 uncultured Alphaproteobacteria bacterium | reverse complement strand
ATGGCACGGAGATCGCAGACACATCACAAAGCACTTTGCGCCCCTTGCGCCCGAAAATGCAGATGGTGTTTCAGGACCCACAAGCCAGTCTCAACCCACGCATGACGGTAGAGGCGATCATTCAAGAGCCGCTTGATGAGCACACAGACCTGAACACAGCTGAGAAAAAGGAAAAAGTCGGCGCATTGATGGATGCGGTTGGGCTCAATCGCAAATTTGCCAGACGTTACCCCCATAGTTTTTCGGGTGGGCAGCGCCAACGCATCGGTATCGCCCGTGCGCTCGCGCTCAATCCAAAATTCATTGTCTGCGATGAACCGATTGCTGCATTGGATGTGTCTATCCAGGCGCAGGTGGTCAATCTGCTTGAGGATTTACAAGAACAGTTTGGTCTGACGTATCTCTTTATCAGTCATGACCTCTCGATGGTGCGCCATATCGCAACCCGTGTTGCCGTGATGTATTTGGGCAAAGTCGTTGAGCTCGCCCCAAGAGAGGCGCTTTTTGCGGATCCTTTGCATCCTTATACCAAGGCGTTGCTCTCAGCTGTGCCCGAGCCAGACCCATCACAGACATCACAAAAAGAGCGGGTTATTTTGCAAGGCGATGTGCCCTCGCCCGCCTCACCACCCAAGGGCTGTAATTTTTGCACACGGTGCCCCGCGGTTATGGACATCTGCAAGGATATTGAGCCGACGTATCAAGAGATTACGCCAGGCCGTTTTGTCGCCTGCCACCATT
>CAKMZE010000027.1:3711-5387 GCA_929200295.1 uncultured Alphaproteobacteria bacterium | reverse complement strand
CCACCATTACAATGACACTGCAGATAATACTGCAGGGACAGAGGATCATAAGAGCATCAACAAGGAGAAAGTCACATGAAAATTAAGACAGCACTGCTTGGCGCAGCTGCCAGCTTTGCCTTTGCGCCCATGGCATTTGCCGAAGGCCACGAAGGCGAGCGTGGGCGCGATGGCGAGGTGAAAATCATTTATTGGCAAGCCCCCTCGATCCTGAATCCGTTTTTGTCTGGGGGAACCAAGGACGTTGAATCTGCGTCTTTGATTATCGAACCTCTGGCGAGATATGACAGCTCAGGTGAACTGACCCCATGGTTGGTTGATGAGATCCCAACCGTGGCCAACGGCGGCGTCTCGGCTGATCTGATGTCTATTACGTGGAAAATCACTGATGGGATCACGTGGTCAGATGGCACAGCCTTCACAGCCAATGATGTGAAATTCACCGCTGATTACTGCATGGACCCCGAAGGTGGCTGTGCGCAAGTGACAAAATTCGAAGGCGTGTCTGCTGTTGAGGTAATCGATGACCTGACAGTGAAGGTGTCTTTTGACGCGCCAACCCCCTTTCCCTATGGGCCGTTTGTGGGTGGCGAAAGCCCGATCCTGCAAGCCGCGCAATTTGCCGATTGTATGGGCGCAAAGGCGCCTGAATGTACCGACGAAAACTTTGGCCCAATTGGCACAGGTCCCTTTGTGGTCACTGAGTTCCGTACCAATGACGTGATCCAGCTGGTTGCCAATGACAACTACCGCGAAGCAGGCAAGCCTGCATTCGCAGCCGTCACATTCAAAGGTGGCGGTGACGCAACCGCCGCAGGACGCGCCGTGATGGAAACTGGCGAGTTTGATTACGCCTGGAACCTACAGCTGGCACCCGATGTGATCGCCTCAATGCAAGAAGGCGGTCTTGGCACACCTGTTGCAGGCTTTGGCCCGTTGGTTGAGCGTATCATGCTCAACAACACCAACCCTGATCCGGCACTTGGACCTGATGAGCGTTCTGTGATTAAGCCGCACCCATTCTTGGGCGATCCTGCGGTTTATAACGCGATGTCCATGGCGATTGACCGTCCGCTTCTGGTCGAGGTTGGCTATGGCCAGGCCGGGAAAGTCACCTGTAACTGGGTGCCCGCACCTGCGGCTGTGAATTCAGACACGTTCACATGTGATGTGCAGGATATCGCTGGCGCGAATGCGATGCTAGATGCGGCGGGTTATCTCGATACAGATGGGGATGGCGTGCGCGAGACACCTGATGGTGTCAAAATGTCGATGCTCTATCAAACATCAACCAATGCTGTGCGTCAGGATTTCCAAGCGCTGATTAAGCAGTGGTTCTCTGAGATCGGGATCGAAACTGAGTTGCGTAATCTCGATGCGTCTGTGTTCTTTGGGGGTGACCCTGGCTCGCCTGATACATTCCAAAAGTTCTATGCGGATCTGGAAATGTACGCCAATACCTTCAACGGAACAGACCCGCAGTCTTATCTGGCGAATGGTTTGTGTGATAAAGCGCCAAGCCCAGCATCACAGTGGCAAGGTGAAAACATCAGCCGCTTCTGTGACCCGGCCTATGACGCGCTCCATGCAAAGCTGACCCAAACAGCCGATGCAGGCGAACGGGCCGCGATTGCACGTGAGCTGAATGACATGATGGTGTCAGGTGGTGGGATGAT
>CAKMZE010000027.1:2154-3701 GCA_929200295.1 uncultured Alphaproteobacteria bacterium | reverse complement strand
GGGCGGCGTCGATCTGAACGTTTGGGATAGCGAGCTGTGGAATGCCGCAGATTGGTATCGGATCGGAAACTGATCAACCGACTGGATGGGTGGGCAAATTGCCCACCCTACATCCTGTTCTCACTGTAGGGTGGGCAATTTGCCCACCTTCCCCCGACAAAGACCTGAGCTAAGGCGCCACGCAAATGCTGACATACACAATCCGAAGATTGCTTTTGTCGATCCCGACGCTTTTGTTCATTGCTTTGGTCATCTTCCTTTTACTTGAGCTCGCACCAGGCGATCCAATGGCGAACATGCCTTTGACAATCCCTGATGAGGTCAAACAACGCATGCGCGAAGCCCTCGGGCTAGGTGAGCCCTGGTACACCCGCTTTGGCCTATGGCTCTATCAATTCTTTATCGTTGAACCGCAATATTGGTTTGACGGCAGCTTCGGCACTGATTTTGCAAACGGCAAGCAACGCATTGTCAGCTTTCAATCCCGCAGCCCCGTATTTGATGTCATCGCTGAACGTATCCCCCAAACACTTTGGGTCGTCGGCATGTCATATGTTGTTGGGGTTCTCATTGCCTTGCCCATTGGCATCATCTCGGCCTATCGGCAGTATTCTGTTTTCGACCAAGTCGGCACGCTGATCTCGATGATTGGCTTCTCAGTCCCACCGTTCTTTTCCGGTGTGCTGGTCATTGTGATCTTTTCTGTTCAGCTTGGCTGGCTGCCCTCCATCTACGATACGACCCATGCGGTCGTGTCTTGGGAGACGTTCGTTTACCAACTCAAACAGATGGTCATGCCTGTGATGGTGCTAGCATTACAAACCACAGCTCAAGTCAGCCGTTATATGCGCGCCTCCATGCTCGATAACCTTAGCCAAGATTACGTCCGCACGGCGCGCGCAAAGGGCATGACAGAAAGCACCGTCGTCATGCGTCATGTTTTGCGCAATTCAATGATCCCTGTTGTCACGGTAATAGCACTGGGCATCCCCGCGATCTTTGGCGGTGCGATCATCACCGAACAAGTGTTCAAAGTGAACGGCATTGGACAGCTCTTAATCATCGCACTCCAAGGTAGTGATATCCCGATGGTCATGACTCTCACGTTCTTAATCGCTGTGTTGATTGTGATGATGAACCTCATCGCAGACGTGCTTTACGGCCTGCTTGACCCAAGGATCCGCTATGACTGAGCTGACACAAGAGAGCAGCACGACAGAGCCCGCCCCACGCAATCAATGGTGGAATGTGTGGGATCAGTTTCGCACCCACAAGGGGGCCTATTGGGGCATGTGGTTTCTGATCTTTATCACACTCTTTTGCACAATTGGCCCTTGGCTTTGGGGAATAGACCCCGGGAAACTTGATATCCGTAACACGGATGTCCGTCCGGTTTACATGATGCTTATTGATGGCTCAGCGAAAACGAGCTGGGCCAATCCCATGGGCACAGATAACCTTGGCCGTGATATCATGGCCAATATCATGCAAGGGGGGCAGATCTCGCTTGCCGTTGGCTGGCTCGCGATGTTTCTGGCGCTTGTCAT
>CAKMZE010000027.1:0-2144 GCA_929200295.1 uncultured Alphaproteobacteria bacterium | reverse complement strand
TGCCGATCCTCCCCCTGCTTTTGGTGATGATGCTCTTGTTTCGTGACAGTCTGCGCGCCGCCTTTGGCCCAGAAAATGGGATATTCCTGCTGATTGTGACAGGCATTGGCATCACGAGCTGGATGCAAACCGCACGCATTGTGCGCGGCGACGTGTTGGCCTTGAAAGAGCGCGAGTATGTCTTGGCCGCCCGCTCAATTGGCACCCCGGCACGGCGGATGATCACGCGGCATCTTTTGCCCAATGTCCTATCCCCAATCATGGTGTCCGCCGCACTTGGGCTAGCAACCGCGATTATCACCGAAAGCGCGTTGTCGTTTCTGGGTTTGGGTTTCCCATCTGATTTTCCCACATGGGGTAAGATTTTGTTTGATAGCGTCGACCGCATGACCGCCTTTCCAGAGCGGGTCATTTGGCCCGGCCTGTGCATTTCGCTCACGGTCTTATCGGTCAATTACATCGGGGATGGCCTGCGCGACGCCTTAGACCCGCGTATTCGCGGGCTTTGAGTGCAAAATCATAGCACCCCGTAATTTTACTTAAACCGCGACCTCTTGCTGCGGGTGATCCAGTAAATAGCGCAGTTTTTCGATACTTGCGACAAACTGCTCGTGGGTGATCTGCCCGTTGATGGCAATTCTAACGGCGTGATGCTGCGGGCCATCCCTGAGCGAGAACTCTTCAGCTGATTTGACCAAGACGCCTTGCTCAGCGGCCGTCTGACAAAACTCCCCTGCCCGCCATGTGTCTGGGAGTGCCAGAAATAAAAACGGGACGCCCGCGCTATGATTGAGCTTATAGTCGCTCAGGATCGCAACAGCTGCGCCGATATCGCGATCGATACGGGCTTGGATTGCGGATAATATCTCGGGCAGCTCTGGCTGGCGCATAATATAGGCAAAAAGATCCGTCACCATGCGCGACACACCAAACGAATGAAATGTCGCGCTTCTGGCTAAGGCGGATGACCAGCCCTGTGGCGCGACAGCAAATCCGATCCGCAGGCTTGCTGAGATCGATTTTGAAGGCGAGGTCACAACCCACCCCAAATTGGGCAATAACGCACGGTAGCTTGGCCCTTTGGGGGTCACTTTCATCATCCTATAGCAATCATCATCAATGATATGCACACCGTAACGCTCTGCGATTGCCGCAATTTCATGACGCCGCGGGATCGCAAAGCCGCCAACAATCGGGTTAGTCACTTCCGATGAGGTGCAAAACACCTGAATGTTATTTTCGCGAATAGCGTGTTCAAATGCGGCTGGGATCGGCCCATCTTGGTCCCATGGGATGCCCACAACAGCCGCACGTGACACCAATGCCGCTGAGCGAAAGCCACCGTAGTTCAGCTCATCCACAGCGATTTTCGCTGATGTCGACTGCAAAACGGTTTGTAAAATCATCACAATCGCATTTTGTCCCCCATGCGTGCACACAATATCATCAAGTGAATACGCGCCGATTTGCGCATCTTCCAAGAGCTGAAACTGCGCCTCGCGCGCTGCAATATCTGTTTGCTGGGTTGGGTAATTCAACAGATCTGTCATCGTCATCGTACGCGCCATATGATCGAGACCGCGTTTAATGAGATCTGCCTGCCCGAGATCTGGCATCTTTGGACTTAAAAGATTGGCTTTTAACGGGTCGCGACTGCGAAGCGTATCGTTCAACGGCGGACCGCTCAACAAAGCATGTTTCGCGCCACGCGAGGAAACAAAAGTGCCGCGCCCCACGCCGGCCTCAAGCCTGTTTTCATCGATCAACAACGCATAAGCCCGCGCTACAGTTCCAGGCGTGACAGACACAGTATCGGCTAAAACACGTACCGGGGGCAGCTTTGTTCCAGGGGGGAGCTGACCGTTGGCGATGGCCTCGCGGATCGTTTGCGCAAGCGCTTTGTACTTTGATTGCGGTGATTTTGGCAGCTCAGGTCGCCAATTTGTATCGGGTACAATCATTTATTGGACACTTTATAGGTGATATTGTATCTATATATATGGAAATGTGGAATTGTGTCAATACAATTATGGAGGCTGATATGCCATATATCTCAGTACAAATCCCATGCTCTGACCGAGCGGGTGTTCTCAAACAAACGCATGCTGTGCCAACACTTGCGGTTTGGGCGATTGAGTTTGCGG
>CAKMZE010000026.1:19425-27726 GCA_929200295.1 uncultured Alphaproteobacteria bacterium | reverse complement strand
TAGGATCAACCGCATCCCAACCGGCCGCCAGTGCCGCAACAAGATCTTCTTCGCTCATCGCAGGGCTTTGGGTGAAATCCGCAGTTGGACGGTCAAGATCCAGAGCATGTACATTAAGTGTCGCACAAAATGTCTTAGCGAGCTGGTTAATCGCTGCCCCGCCATGTTCAAAATTCGCAACCATTTGGCCCGTGACCTCGGCCGGGAAGGCCGACACGCCTTGGGCACAAACGCCGTGGTTTCCTGCAAAAATGATCACCTGCGGCGCATTTAAACGTGGTTGCGCTTGACCTTGCCAGCCAGCAAACCAGATTGCCAGATCCTCAAGCCGTCCCAACGCGCCCGGCGGTTTGGTCAATTGACCGTTTCGGTCATTTGCGCCAGCGGTCGCTACTGCATCTGCCGATGGCGCTTGGCTTAATACAGTGCGAAAATCATCAAGTGTCGTAAATGGCGCTGACATGGTATCCTCATTGCAAGATCATTTCGACCTGTCTAACGATCACCACACGAAGCGAAAGGCCGCAAAGGGCATTTAAATGGAAAAATCCGACACGACCCTGATCAAAGCGCGCGATATTCCAGCCGCGCTCGGCCTTTTGACGCGGTTCCCTATTGTGATGGATTTTGAAACCGCACAGGCGCGCAGTGCGCAAGCCCCATGGGCCTACCCGATTGTGGGTGCGATACTGGGCGTTCTTGCTGTCTGTTTCGGTATGGTCTTGCAGATAACTGGTATCGATGACCGGCTAATCGCAGGACTAATCCTTGCATTCTTAACGATCACAACCGGTGCCATGCACGAAGACGGGCTGGCCGATAGCTTAGATGGTCTCTGGGGCGGATGGGAGAAGACACGCCGCCTAGAGATCATGAAGGATAGCAGCATCGGTGCCTATGGTGTGATCGGTCTCATCCTATCAATGGGCATGCGCTGGGCCGGGCTTTTCATGCTCTTGTCGCACGATATGCTCTGGGGGCTGATTGCAATCGCGGCCCTGAGCCGCGCTGCCATGGTCCCCATGATGCACGCGCTTCCATTGGCGCGCGCAGGTGGGCTCAGCTATGATGTTGGCCGCCCATCTGTGTATACCGCATCAATCGCAATTCTGCTGGCAAGCGCCATTGCATGTCTGACGCTTGGCCTCACAGCTATTATCGTCCTTATTGCGACCTTCATTGCAACGGCCATCTGGGGGATGATCGCCTACCGTAAAATAGGCGGCCAAACAGGTGACATCCTTGGGGTCACACAACAAATCGCCGAGATCACAGCGCTGATCGTCCTCACCGCCTGTATCAACAGCGCGGTTTAAATCTGCTTTTCTGGCATCTGCACACGCAGCCCATCTAGATCATCTGTCACTTTCAACTGGCATGTCAGACGCGACCGGCTGGCATCTGGCTCAAAAGCGAAATCAAGCATATCTTCTTCCATCGCATCTTTGCCAGGCAGCTTATCAACCCACGCCGGATCAATATAGACATGGCATGTTGAGCAGGCACAAGCCCCACCGCAATCCGCCTCAATCCCCGGGATACCATTGTCACGTGCGCCTTCCATGACGGTCAACCCATTGGCCACATCGACCACATGCTCTTTTCCGCCAAACTCTACATAGGTGATCTTTGCCATTATGCTTTCGCCTTTATTCAAACTGTCTTGCACTCATTTAGTATGACTCTTGCCGTCTGCCCAGTCCAAATCGCGTAAAATTATATATCGCTGGTTGCAAGATTACGCCACTTCCCGCTGATCGCGGCCAAATGACTAGCCCAAAGCCTCTTTGACACATATGTGTGTGGTGTTTGGACATGCTGCAAAAGGCGTCTTGTTTCATGAAACGCACCTTTGGTCTCATCACGCTTCTGCTGGCTCTTTCCGCTTGCGAGCAACCTGTCGTAAACACTAGCGACACAAATGAAACCATAAGCAGCCCGACCACGTTTCACCCAAGAGCCATTGAAACACATCCCGATGGGCGTTGTTATGCCCACACAGTGCCTGATACAACGACCTCAATCGTCACAGGGCAGATCCTTGTCGCGCCCGAAGAACGCGATGCAAGCGGTCGGGTGATCTCGCCTGCAATCTATCGCAACATCACCCGCCCCCGAACGGTGGTCACACAAACAGGCGACCAATTTGAAACGCTCTGCGCTGCGGCTTACACACGCGAATTCGTAGCCTCTTTGCAGCGCGCGCTCACAGTACGGGGCACCTACCAAGGCCCGATCACCGGCAGGCTCACCGCTGCAACAAATGATGCGATTGGCAAATTCCAAAGCACAAAGGGCCGTGACAGCGATATCCTCGACCTTGCACTTGCGCGCCAATTAGGTCTCGTCGCTGCAGCGCGATCTGAATAAATTGTAGGGTGGGCAATTTGCCCACCACAACGCACGGGTGAATTTAACCTTGCGCCACACGCAACTTTGCCTAACACTCTTCCCCAGAGAGCCCAATGGGCCAAACCTGGGAGGACATCATGACATATTTCTCAAAAATCACTTGTGCTGCATCACTGGCCGCAGCAACAGCATTTGCGCCGGTCACAGCACAGGCCGAAGAAGCCAGCTATATTCTTGCAACAGCCTCAACCGGGGGCACATATTACCCCGTTGGTGTCGCCCTCGCGACATTGGTCAAGGTGAAGCTCGAGCCGAAACAAAAGATCGGCATGTCCGCAATCAGCTCTGCTGGATCAGGCGAAAACGTGCGGCTCTTGCGCGAAGGAGAGGCGCAATTTGCGATTATGCAGGGGCTTTATGGCTATTACGCAGCATCAGGCACAGGCCCCCTTGCCGAGGCCGGACCACAAACCAATCTGCGCTCTGTCTCAATGCTGTGGCAAAACGTGGAGCAATTCATCATCAGCACCGATGCCGCCGCCACAGGGACCGTTGGCGATATGGCGGGCCTGACCGGATCAGCTATGGCCTTGGGCAAAGAAAACTCTGGCACCATCGGGTCAAACGCCACATTGCTCGGCGGTTTGGGCGTTGATATCCACAATGATTACGAACTTGTCTTCGGCGGATACGGCCCATCAGCCGAGGCCCTGCAAAACGGTCAGGTCGCAGGCATCGGCACGCCTGCCGGTGTGCCAACCGGAGCAGTGAGCCAATTGATGGCCGCAGCCGGAGACAGTGTGACAATGCTTTCTTTCACACCAGAGCAAGCCGCAGCCGCAGACGGTGGTCGTGACCTCTGGACACCTTATGTCATTGCAGCAGGCACCTACCCCAACCAAACGCAAGACGTAAACACAATCGCACAGCCAAATTTTTTGGCCACGGACGCGTCGGTCTCAGACGAAAACGTGTATATGATCACCAAAACGATCTATGAAAACCTGCCGTTCTTGCAGGCCATTCACCCAGCCACCAAAGTCATGACGATCGAGGCCGCGATTGCCGGATTGCCCGTTCCACTGCACCCCGGTGCGGCGCGGTATTACGAAGAGGTCGGCATCACCGTGCCCGCACGTCTCTTGGCTGATTAAAGCATCGCATCTGATCGCCTGCATGGCGCAGGCACAGACATAACACCAGAGCGGCCCATACATGGGGCACCCAAATGGGCCGCTCTTTTTAGCGAAAGCCATCACGCCAATGCCCGCTTTACCATCAGATGATCAGGACACATCCAACGCAGATCCCCATACGCAGCGGCAGTTCTCTGGCCTGCCAGATCACCTGATCGCAGCTCTTTGTACACTCACAGCACTTGCGCATATTTACGTGGCCTTTGTTCCTGCCCTGTCCGAGCTTGAACGCAATGCCGCGCATTTCGCCGCCTTTGGGTTTCTTGCAGCGCTTTTGCACCCCATGACCCCCAAACGATATGCAAGCAAAGCGGGGCTCGCGTTTGATCTTATCTTCGGAGCGGCGGTTGCTATATCCGCGATTTACCTAACTTTCGCAGAAAACATGATCTACGATCGTGGCGTTAAACTGATCACACGCGATTGGATCGCAATCATCATCTGCGTCTTGGGCGCGATTGAGCTGACCCGCCGTTTAACCGGGCTTGTAATCCCTGTGCTGATTATTCTTGCGCTCAGCTATGTCGGGTTTTGGGGGCGATACGTGCCGGGCGTATTCTCATTCCCGGGGCTCAGTTGGGAGGCCATCGCCTTTCGCTCTGTCTACGGCGATGATGCGATGTTTGGCACGATTGCTCGCATTTCATCGACATATGTCTTTTTGTTTATCATCTTTGGTGCGTTCCTTCTGCGCAGCGGGGCTGGGGATTTCGTTGTCAGCCTTGCACGCGCCATCGCCGGGCGCATGGTAGGCGGGCCGGGCATTGTAGCCGTGATCGCCTCAGGGCTGACTGGCACAATCTCTGGCTCAGCCGTGGCAAATACCGCCTCAACCGGAGTGATCACGATCCCGCTGATGAAGCGCGCAGGTTTCCCGGCCAAATTCGCCGGCGGGGTCGAGGCCGCCGCCTCAACAGGCGGGCAGCTTATGCCACCGATCATGGGGGCTGGCGCCTTTGTCATGGCCAGCTTTACCCAGATTTCCTATGAGGTGATCATTGCCACAGCGGCCTTGCCTGCCTTGCTTTACTTCCTCTCAGTTGCGTTTTTTGTGCGGATTGAGGCCAAGCGCCTGAACCTGCCGCCAATGCCAGATAACGGTGAAACACTCGCCAGTGCATTTCGCAAAGGAGGGGCCAGCTTTCTATTGCCCATATCACTGCTCATTGGCTTGCTGATGGCAGGGTTCACCCCAAGCTATGCGGCAGTCTTTGGCATTTGCACCGTCGTTGTCGCAAGCTGGCTCACCCAAACACCGATGGGGCCGCGTGCGATCTTTGAGGCACTCGTCATGGGCACAAAGGGCATGGTCATGACCGCCGTATTGCTTTGCGCAGTGGGGCTCGTGGTCAATGTCATCGCGACCGCAGGGATCGGCAATACGTTCTCGCTCATGATTGCCAGCTGGGCTGGGGGGAACCTCTTTATCGCGATTGCGCTGATTGCGCTGGCATCGCTCATCCTTGGGATGGGTTTACCGGTGACCGCCGCCTATATCGTGCTTGCCACGCTTTCCGCGCCTGCGCTGGCTGGGCTGATCGCGGATCGGTTTGTGATTGACGCGTTGATGGCCGGAACCTTAGGCGAGACTGGTAATGCGCTCTTGCTCTTTGCCATCCCTGATCAAGCCGCATTGCTTGGCCAGCCCATGTCATATGACGCCGCAAGCACAATCATCCGTGGTTTGCCGTTTGAGATCGCAGCCCCCTTGCGTGACAGCGTCGTCCCGCATGACGTGATGATATCCGCCATCTTATCTGCCCATATGATCATCTTTTGGCTGTCCCAAGACAGCAATGTCACGCCACCTGTGGCGCTTGCCGCCTTTACCGCCGCAGCCATTGCCAAAGCCCCGGCAATGGCCACCGGGTTTACCAGCTGGAAGCTGGCAAAGGGGCTCTATATTATCCCGCTGATGATCGCATTCACCCCGTTTTTATCGGGCGACTGGGGGGAAATGCTGCGCATTTTTGGGTTTGGCATCTTTGGTGTCTACGGAATTGCCGCCGCCTTACAGGGGTGTATGGAGACGCCGCTGAACTGGCCATTACGTCTTTGTGCAGGTGCTGCCGGGGCTGTCTGTATCTGGCCGCTTGCCATAGGATTTCAGACGATTGCAGCTCTCGCAATCATCCTACTGTTTTATATCTCATACAAAAGGGGCCATGATATTTCACAGCCCCCTTGAAACGATTATCAAGTTTGATCACTCGTCGCTGAGCACAAGTGCCACAAACCGTGGATCACCACCGCGACGCACCAAGAGCAAAAGTGATTTGCGGCCCGCATCACGCGCCTCGGTAATCCGTGCTTGGAAATCAGCAATCGTCATAACGGGCTGTTGTCCGGCCTCAGTGATGAGATCACCCACAACCAGCCCTTTTGACGCCGCTGCGGATGTTGGATCGATCGCCGTGATCACGAGCCCCTCTTCGCTGGATAAGCTAAACTGCTCGGTCAGCTCTGGGGTTATTTCTGACAATGTCAGACCTAGGATCTCGGCCTCTTTCGACACCTCGGGTTCGCTGCTCGCTGGGAATGCTTCGGCCTCAGATGTTTCGCGACGCCCGAGTGCCACTGTCAGTGATACCTCTTCACCGCCGCGCAGAACAATCACAGTCACGTTCTGGCCCACTGGCGAATTACCAACAACGCGCACCAGCTCGCGTGTGTTTTCAACTTCAACACCATCAAACACCACGATCACATCGCTTGGTTCCATGCCTGCATTTTCAGCAGGCCCGGGCGGCACATCGGTCACGAGCGCACCACGTGCCGCTGTCAGCCCGTCAATCGCATCGACCATATCTGGCGTCACATCCTGAATGCGCACACCCAGCCAGCCACGCCGTGTCTCACCAAATTCTTTGAGCTGATCTACCACATTGCTCACCACGGCGGAGGACATCGCGAAGCCGATCCCAATCGAGCCGCCGGTAGGTGAGAGAATGGCTGTGTTCACACCGATCACCTCACCGTCCATATTGAACAGAGGGCCGCCAGAGTTCCCACGGTTAATCGCAGCATCGGTCTGAATGTAATCATCATATCTCCCATTCAGCGCGCGGTTGCGGGCAGAAATGATCCCGACCGATACAGAGAACCCCTGCCCCAACGGATTGCCCATCGCCATCACCCAATCGCCCACGCGCGCGCCAACAGCATCACTGTCGCCAAACTGCACGTGCTGAAGTGGTTGATCATAATCAACCTTCAATACCGCGATATCCGTATTGGGATCAGTGCCAATCAGCTCTGCCTCAAGCAGCTCTTTGGGTTGGCCCTCGCCTGGGAAAAATTCGATCTGAATTTCATCAGCACCCTCGATGACGTGGTTATTGGTCACAATGTACCCGTCTTCGGAGATCACGAAACCAGACCCAAGTGCGGCTGAGCGGCGCTGCTCACCATCGCCACGGTTAAGATCGTTAAAGAAATCTTCAAAAGGTGAGCCCTCAGGCACGATCCCTTGCGGCCCTGTGCGGCCTGCGATGACAGTAGATGTTGTAATATTCACCACAGAGGGGCTGATCTGCTCGGCCAAATCCGCAAATGATGCGGGCCGTGTCTGTGCCTGCGCGATCATGACTTGGCTGACGACAAACACCGTTGCCAGCATCAACATGCTGATCAATGCGGTCCAATTTCTACGCTTCTGCGTTTGAGCAAAAGCAATTGCGTGTGATGTCACGAGGAAATCTCCCTTATTTTACATGACGTCCTTGAAGGGGGGAGCCCCCCAATCGTGTTTGATGATCTATATAGTGCGCGCAAGACACAACACAAATATGATCGCTATTATGCACAACAGTGTGAAATGCGTGGTTGAATGGCTCACATCACTGTGAAATGGCTTTTTTATTAGTAGGTTAAATAGAAAAAGGGGCCGTTTGGCCCCTTTTAAATCATAATGCCAAGCTTACTGTGATGCAGCGCTGCCCTGATCATTTTTCAAGTAATTGAAAAATGCATTATCAGGCGACATCACCATCGTTGAATTGCCCGGGCGCAGTGCACGACCATAAGCTGTCATTGAGCGGTAGAACTCAAAGAACTCAGGATCAGCGCCAAAGCTTTCTGCAAAGATCGCGTTGCGGCGCGCATCAGCCTCACCACGTGTGATCTCAGACTGCCGCGTCGCGTCTGACACCAGCTCAACCACTGTCCGGTCTGCGGTGGCACGAACACGTTGTGCAGCCTCATTACCACGTGCGATCTCATCTGCGGCTTCCCGCTCGCGTTCAGCCTTCATCCGCTCGTATGTCGCGTTAAGGTTTTCTGGCGGCAAATCCGTGCGTTTGAGACGCACATCGATCACTTGCAAGCCCAGCGCATTCGCCTCTTCAATGGCGCTATTGCGGATGCGCAGCATCAATGTTGCACGATCTACTGACAAGATATCGTTTGACGACACAGAGCCCAGAACTTCACGGGTTTCAGCGCGCAAAATACTGTCGAGCCTACGTGCCGCGGCTTCTTCGCCACCAGCACCAACGGCCTGTCGGAACTGTTCAACATCAGCAATCCGGTAGCGCGCAAAGGCATCGACAACCAAACGACGATCATCCGACGGCGTGATCTCAAGCGGCTCAAGATCACGTGACAAGATCCGGTCATCATAGCGCACGACCTCTTGGATCAGTGGGATTTTAAATCCAAGTCCAGGCTTTTCTTGCACCCGCACAATCTGACCAAACTGCAAAACCAGTGCTTTTTGACGTTCATCAACGATGAAAATCGATGATACGACACC
>CAKMZE010000026.1:18351-19415 GCA_929200295.1 uncultured Alphaproteobacteria bacterium | reverse complement strand
CCCACAATAATCACGATGATTGCCGGGAAAAGAAGAGTAGATTTCCGCATTAGTTTGATCCTCCTGCAGTACCCGTCGTCGTATTATTGCGACGTAGTTCATTCAAAGGCAGATAGGGCACAACACCTTGGCCTGACTGCGACGTATCATCCAAAAGGATGATATCGATACCGCCAAGCACCTCTTCCATTGTTTCGAGATACAAACGTTTGCGTGTCACCTCTGGCGCCTTTTCATATTCGGTCAGAACTGCGGTAAAGCGCGAGGCTTCACCTTCGGCTTCATTGACCACTTGCGACCGATACGCTTCGGCTTGCTCAAGCAATTGTGCCGCTTCACCACGGGCCTCGGCCACAACGCGGTTGGCATATGCATCCGCCACGTTTTGCAAACGATCCCGCTCTTGTTCAGCATCCTGAACGGCGCGGAAGGCCGCGATCACGGGCTCTGGCGGATCAGCTTTATCAAAGTTCACACGCACGATGTTCACGCCACTGTCGTAGCTATCCAATGTTTTCTGGATCAAATCACGCAAGCGGTCTGCGATCGCGCCACGATCACGGTTCAAAATAGGTGCCAGCTCTGATTGCGAGATAATCTCGCGCATCGCTGATTCTGAAACAGCTGCAATCGTCTGGGGTGGGTTCGCGAGGTTAAAGAGATATTTCTGCGGATCGGTAATATTCCAAACCACCTGAAAATCAATATCAACGATATTCTCATCGCCTGTTAGCATAAGCCCTGCATCAAGACCTGCACGGCTCGTGCCGATCTCAATATTGCGCTCTGAGGTAACAGCCAAAATTTCGCGCGTGACAATCGGCCAAGGCGCAAAGTTAAGACCCGGACCGCCCTCTTCTAGGTAACGCCCGAGCATTAGTTCAACTGATTTTTCCTCGGGCTTGACGGTATAGAATGACGCCATCAGCCAAAGGGCAATCGCACCAAGAACACCAAGGCCGACCATACCGCGGGTTACGGCAAAGTCACCGTCGCCACCGCCAGAGCCGTTGGGCCTGCCGCCATCACCGCCGCCGCCCATGAGCACGCGCAATTGCTCGCGG
>CAKMZE010000026.1:13897-18338 GCA_929200295.1 uncultured Alphaproteobacteria bacterium | reverse complement strand
TTGTTCATCAGCTCATCAATTTCAGGGATCTGCGGGCCGTCGTTCTGCGGGCGACGCCCACCATTGCGATCACGGTCATCACCGTTTCCGCCACCTTGCCCGTTGTCTCCACCGCCGCCCCAAGGGCCACCGTTGTTTCCAGCCATTCGTGCTTCCTAAATTATGCCCGCATCCGTACAGGCCTGATCGTATTACGTTACTTATCGTATAATGTGTAGGTCAGACGCGCAAATTCAAGTTTTGCGCACAGGTTCTTTCATTGTCACAAGTTCTTCGGCCATTGTCGGGTGAACTGCAACCGTTTGGTCAAACTGTTCTTTGGTGGCACCCATTTTCACTGCGATCCCAGCAAGCTGGATCATCTCACCTGCGTGATCTGCAACGATATGGCAGCCTAAAACCCTGCGCGATGCTTGGCTGACAATCAGTTTCATCATCACCCGGTCGTCGCGCCCGGCAAACGCATGGTTCATCGGTTTAAAGCTGGTGGCATAGACATCAATCGGTTCTTGCGCCGCTGCGGCCTCTTCTGTCAGGCCGATGGTGCCAAATTCAGGCTGAGTGAACACCGCAGATGGGATCAGCTCGTGATCAACTGGTGTGGGCTTGCCGTGGAAGACGGTGGCCACAAACGCCATCGCCTCGCGGATGGCAACGGGGGTCAATTGCACACGGTTTGTCACGTCACCGATTGCAAAGACCGATGGGATGTTGGTTTGTGAGTAGCTATCAACCACAACCTCGCCACCACGCCCCAAGGCCACGCCGATCTCACCTAGGCCAAGACCGCTGGTATTTGGTGCGCGGCCTGTGGCAAACATCACCTGATCAACGATCATTTCAGCGCCGTTTGTGTCCTTCACCCAAATGCCATCATCGCGTTTGGCCATTTCAGCAATATTCGTGCCTGTCTGGAGATCGACACCATTGGCGCGCATCCCATCAGCGATCATACCACGTGCCTCATCATCAAAGCCGCGTAAAATCTGATCACCGCGATAAAACTGCGTGGTCTCAAC
Organism: uncultured Alphaproteobacteria bacterium; assembly: GCA_929200295.1. Lineage (GTDB taxonomy): Bacteria > Pseudomonadota > Alphaproteobacteria > Rhodobacterales > Rhodobacteraceae > Yoonia. The sequence continues at coordinate 17,319 of CAKMZE010000026.1, read as the reverse complement.
CCCAAGACCGCTCATAATGCCTGCGAACTCTGAGGCGATGTACCCGCCGCCCACAATCAACATACGCTTGGGCAGAGTTTCTAGCAAAAACACTTCATTCGAGGTGATCCCATGCTCTGCGCCCGGCACATCTGGTAGAACAGGATGCCCACCTGTGGCGACCAACACATGTTTGGCTGTGATATCCTCGCCCGTTGATAGCGTAACCGTATGCGCGTCTTTCATCACAGCGCGTGCGTCATGGATCGTCACGCCGTTTTTGGTCAGTAGGTTGCGGTAAATACCTTCGAGCCGCGATAGCTCTGCGTGTAGTTTCGCACGGAAATCAGGCCAGCTAAAATCGCCAATTTGCGCATCCCAACCATAGGCGCGGGCATCTGCAACCGCATGCGGAAACTCAGAGGCAAAGACCATCAGCTTTTTGGGCACACACCCACGGATAACGCAGGTGCCCCCCATGCGGAACTCTTCAGCTAAGGCGACCTTGGCCCCGGATTGCGCCGCAACACGTGCCGCACGCACGCCGCCCGAGCCGCCGCCAATCACAAAAAGATCATAGTCAAAGGCCATCTGTATTTCCAATCTTTGCTCAATCACTTTGGCTTACTTAAGAGGCGCTGCGCGCCCACACAAGCGGCGGAACGCCTGCTCACATCAATGTGTAATCGCGCTTCAATCGCCTAAATCTGCAAACAGGTTTTCGTCTTCATGCAGGTCAAAGAATGCGGGCACCACAGTGCCATCATTGATATCGCGCACCTCGACCTTGCCATCGCCAAAACCGACAACAACCTTGTCACAAACATCGATAAACAAACCATTTTCGACAATGCCAGGGATCTGGTTGAGCACAAGCGACAGCTGCCGTGCATTCCCGATGCGGTTGAGGTGGAGATCTAAGATCCGGTTTCCCTCATCCGTAACATAGGGGCTATCGCCATTCATCCGCAGGCTGGTAGCCCGCCCCAGAACGTCCATCCCAATCAGTGCTTCTTCGATCAGCGCTTTGGTGGTTTGCCAGCCAAAGGGGATCACCTCAACCGGCAAAGGAAAAGCACCAAGGCTTTCCACCTGCTTTGAAATATCGGCAATCACGATCATCTGGTCCGAGGCAGTCGCCACGATCTTTTCTTGCAGCAACGCACCACCACCGCCTTTGATCAGGTTCAGCTGGCCATCATATTCATCCGCACCGTCGATCGTGAGATCCAGCCATTTGGCCTCATCCAGCGTGATCACTTCGATGCCCACTTCACGGGCGAGATCGGCTGTACGATGCGACGTTGGCACACCTTTGATCTGAAGTCCTTGGTCGCGCACCCTTTCGCCCAAGCACCGCACTAACCATGCAGCAGTTGACCCTGTGCCAAGCCCAACCTTCATGCCTGTTTCGACATAACTGGCCGCTTGTTTCGCGGCGAGAAACTTGGCTTTATCAATCGGTGAAAGTGTTGAAGACATGCGGGCAGCTCCTACAAGTGATTTACATTGCTCATACGGCAGAATCTACGACAGTGCGAGAGGCGATTTTAAACATCATGATATACCCTTTTCGCACGCAATGCGACGGGCCAAAGCCAACACTGCGTAATATGCCCTCTGAGGTCGCATTTAGCCACATTGATATTCACGCGAACGGTTAAGACATCATTATGGCACCACAGATGATCCTCCATTACGCACCAGATAACGCATCGCTCTGCGTGCGGCTCGCTTTGCTTGAACTGGATTTGCCGTTTCGGACGATGCTCGTGGATCGCAGCATTCAGGCGCATAAAAAACCTGATTACCTCGCGCTGAACCCAAATGGGTTGATCCCGACACTCGAAACCGCACAAGGCCCGATTTACGAAACCGGGGCTATTTTGCTGTGGCTCGCTGATCAAAAGCCCGGCGATGTATTCCCGACTCCTACATCAGATGCGCGCTGTGCCGCATTGAGACAGCTCTTTTGGCTATCAAATACTGTCCACACAACGATGCGCCGTTTGTTTTACCCTGCTCTCATTGCCACATCGGCGCAGGATGACATTCGCAACCACGCAATGACAGAGCTTGCAGGCCTGTTTGATATGCTTGAGGCGGATCAAAACGCATCATGGCTTGATACGGATACGCCATCGATCCTTGCCTGCTATTTCGCGCCGCTTATGCGTTGGCCCCGGCTTTATGGTGATCCAAGCAATGTTTGGCTCACCGCACAAAGATACCCGCGTCTCTTTCGCTTTGCGAAACGGTTTGAAATGCGAGACACCATGCGCGTCGCTGCTCAGGCAGAAGGGCTCGGCCCCACGCCTATTTCAGCGCCACATCTCCCCAACCCACCCGAAGGGACTGCCACATAATGTTTCTCTCTGTCTTTGATATGTTCAAGGTTGGTCTTGGCCCATCTTCATCACACACTATCGGGCCTATGGTTGCGGCTGGCATGTTCTTAAAGCATCTGCAAAACCAGCCATTCAAAGTCTTTGGTCTTAAGGCGTCATTGCATGGCTCACTGGCCTTTACCGGCGTGGGACACGCCACGGACCGCGCTGTGATCCTAGGGCTCGCGGGGTTTCGCGCTGATGACTATGATGCGGATAAGGCCGAGATTGAGCTTACGCGCATCAAAGAAGAACACACCGTGCAGCCAGACGGGTTTGATCCTTTGCGCTTTGACCCATCAGATGACTTACAGTTCGACTTTGGCCCAGCGCTCTCTGGCCATGCGAATGGTCTGATCCTCAAGGGCTGCGATGCGCAGGGCGATGTGGTCATTCAAGTGACCTATTATTCGATTGGCGGTGGCTTTGTGCTAACCGCAGATGAGCTAGCCTCAGGCAAAGATACCGATGATGGGCCGCCCGTGCCCTATCCCTTTACTTCAGCGGCCGAGATGTTGGAAATGGCCGCGCACCATAACCTGAGCATCGCTGAGATGAAACGCAAAAACGAGCTGGCACGTTGCTCTATGGCCGATCTTGATCAAGGTCTGACACGCATTTGGGAGGTGATGAATGCCTGCATCGACCGTGGCCTCACCACAGATGGGATCTTACCGGGTGGCTTAAACGTGCGCAGGCGCGCCAAGGGGATTTATGATGCGCTGCTTGCAGAGCGCGGCATGAACCTATCGGCGCCCCATACGATCAATGATTGGATGTCGACCTATGCGATGGCTGTGAACGAGGAAAACGCAGCCGGTGGGCAGGTTGTCACCGCGCCAACCAATGGCGCTGCGGGCGTTGTCCCTGCAACGGTGCGCTATTGGTTGGATCATGTGCCGGGGGCAACCCCCAGCAAAGTGCCCGATTTCCTACTCACGGCTGCCGCGATTGGCGGGTTGATCAAATTCAACGCCTCGATCTCGGGCGCTGAATGTGGATGTCAGGCCGAAGTAGGTTCCGCAAGCGCAATGGCTGCCGCGGGTCTGTGTGCCG
>CAKMZE010000026.1:12887-13887 GCA_929200295.1 uncultured Alphaproteobacteria bacterium | reverse complement strand
AGTTGAAAACGCCGCTGAGATCGCGCTTGAGCATCATTTGGGCATGACCTGCGATCCGGTCAAAGGGCTTGTCCAAGTGCCTTGCATTGAACGCAACGGTCTTGGCTGCATTAAAGCTGTATCTGCGGCCTCTCTTGCTTTACGAGGGGATGGGCAGCATTTGGTTCATCTCGACGTTGCCATTGAAACGATGCGCCAAACCGGGATGGATATGTCTGAGAAATATAAAGAGACAGCATTGGGCGGCTTGGCTGTGAATGTGCCCAATTGCTAGGGGCAAACACGCCGCATAATCCGCATGGGACTGTGCTGACAGGCATGGTGCTTATGCTGGGCTTTTGTGTGACAGCGCCTTTGATTGATGTCGCCGCAAAGCTGGCGGCTGCAACTGTGCCCGTGGGGCAAATTACCACTGCAAGGTTTTTGATCCAAGCCATCGTGATGGCGCCGATTTGTTATGCTTTGGGCTATTCGCTGCGACTCACACGTGCGCGGGCTGGCATGCTGACTATTCGCGCGGTGTTTTTGATCTTATCAACGTATTTCTTTATTGCCGCGATCCGCGTGATGCCGATTGCGGATGCGCTGGCGATTGTATTTGTTGAGCCGTTCATCTTGCTGATCTTGGGCAAGTATTTGTTTAATGACACAGTCGGGCCGCGGCGGATTGGGGCTTGTGGTGTTGGGTTTATCGGTGTGCTTTTGGTGATCCAGCCACAGTTTGCAGCCTTTGGCTTTGTTGTGCTCTACCCGCTCGGCACGGCTGTTACCTTTGCGCTTTATATGCTGGCCACACGTAGCCTTGGGTCGCAGATGCATCCGCTTGCGATGCAGTATCACACAGCCGTTATTGCCGCTGTGATCTGTTTGCCCGTGATGATCTTTGCGATGGGCAGTGGCATCCCGCAATTAGATCCGGTGATGCCCGAGGGGGTCGCTTGGCTCTGGCTCTTGGGTGTTGGGATCGCGGCCTCTATCGCGCATTTGATGATGACGTATG
>CAKMZE010000026.1:9996-12877 GCA_929200295.1 uncultured Alphaproteobacteria bacterium | reverse complement strand
GCCTTGCGCCGACAACGACACTTGCCCCGCTGCATTATCTCGAAATCGTCAGCGCGGTGTTTTTTGGCTACGTCGTGTTTAACGACTTTCCTGATGCCATGACATGGGTTGGTATCTGCATTGTTGTGGCCTCTGGGCTTTATGTCATCCACCGCGAACGGATCACATCCCGAGAGATTGCGTCTTAGCGATCCCTGCTCTAGCGTCGTTTCTATGGCACAGGACCGGCCCTTTCTTGGTATCTTACTTATGCTTGGCTTTTGTTGCCTTGCACCGCTGGGCGACAGTCTGGCCAAGGTATTGGGCGAAACCATCCCTATTCCCATGTTGGTCTTTATCCGCTTTGCCGTGCAAGCGGCTGTGCTCTTCCCACTGATCTGGGCGGTGGGGCAGCCTGTGCGTTTGCCCAGCGGTACTGCAAAGCTCATCCTTTTGCGCACGGTGCTGCATATCATTGGCATCGGCTGCATGTTTAGCGCGTTACAGTATCTGCCCTTGGCTGATGCTATTGCAATCGCATTTGTCATGCCATTCATCATGCTCTTGCTTGGGCATTACATTTTGGGTGAAGAGGTCGGGCGCCACAGGCTCATCGCCTGTGCGGTCGGATTTGTAGGGACGCTCTTGGTCATTCAGCCAAACTTTGCCGAAGTCGGCTTGCCCGCCTTATTACCGCTGGTCGTGGCTGTGGTTTTCGCGCTCTTTATGTTAGTGACGCGCAAGATCGCAAAAACGATTGGTGCGGTGCCACTGCAAGCCATCAGCGGGTTACAAGCCAGCCTGATGTTGCTTCCCGTTCTCTTTTTGATGCCGCAGGCACCTGACATCACAGCCATCCGGGGAGACATATGGCTCTTGCTGGCGCTTGGGCTTCTGGGCACGCTTGCGCATCTTTTGATGACATGGAGCCTGCGGTTTGCGCCATCTGCAACACTCGCCCCAATGCAATACCTCGAGATCCCCATTGGAACCCTTATTGGCTGGTGGGTCTTTCAGGACCTCCCAAATGGGCTCGCTGCGCTTGGCATCGTTATTACGATGGCATCGGGGCTGTATATCATTCTGCGCGAACGGCGCTTATCACAGCATCCAAAGTCGACAGCGGCAACGTAATCAGAAGACGCCCCATCACATGCATGTGCAAAACCTCTGATACCGTTTCATTAGAGGTGCTCATAAACCCGTCTGTGGCCATCGCCGCATCTTTGATATCCCACCGCAAACCTTTGGTCTCGACCCGTGCGGCACCCATCGGCAGCAACCCGACCCGCGTAGTAGGGGGAAGTTTCAGCTCAAATTCCCCCTGAGGCGCGCAAAAGCATACATCATCCTCAGAAAGCAGGATCACATGACCCAAGCGTTCTTGGATCAATGTATTGAGCACTGCAAATGTATGATCCAACCGTCCGCCTAAAAACCCAACCGCAAGGATAAGGGGGGCATTGATGGCTCTTACCGCTTTTTGAAAATCGGTGGTGTTTTGATCAGAGGATGGATAAAGCAGATCGGCAAAAGCCACCCGCGATTGATCTGACAAAGAATCGAGATCACCGATCACTGCCGCAGGTGCAATATCAGCGTCATATAGCCGATCAGCGCCACCGTCCGCGGCAACATGGCAAACCGCCTTTGTTTGGACTATATTAATAAGTACTGGGGTAATCATAGCAGCACCCCAAAGGGCGACGGCATCAGTATGGTTAACAATCGTAACGGACATCTGTGATTACACTCCGATCTGGAAACATTCCCTAAAACGGTCACGAAATAATACCGTCTTAAACGCGATCTTGTTCCTGATTGGGAACCAATTCATGGTAAACACATTCTCACTGGGATTGGGAGAAAGCGAGCAAATAAATGATTGGGACATCTAAAATCCTTACAGTCTCTTATGGCACGTTCTCGTGTACGCTAGAGGGATTCGAAGATTCCTTTGCGACGATGAAGGCCATATCAGAATATTTCCGCGATCTCGCGGCTGACGACAGGTACTTTGGCGCAGAGCCACCGACCCCAGACGCTGAAATGCTCGCCCGCATTGCTGAGCGCGAAATCTCGCGCCGGGTTGAGGCCAGAACGCGTGACAATGGGACAGGCATCATCCTGAAAGCTGAGACGGATGAAACACCACAGCCGTTGCCAACCATTGAAGAAAGCCCCGCACCAACTGATGTGGACACAGCCCCAGCCAGGGTCGCCGCCGATGTTGCAGCTGAAAGCCTGACCGAGACTGTCGCACGCTCAGTCGAAACCGAGACACAGGCCGAAGAGGCCCCCGTGGCGCCGGCCATGCCGCCGGTTGCGACACCCCCAGTTGACGTAGCACCTATGGCGTCTCCTTCTGCTGTTGAGCATCCTGCAACTTCTGCTCGGGTTGCCGATGTTCCAGCAGAGGAGACGGCCGAAACCAATGATGAGGGACCCGAGGTCGTCAGCGATGATGCGCAGCTTGCGGCCGCTCTCTTGGACAAGGCCAAAGATACGCGGGACAATCTCGCGCCATCAGAACCCGTGGTTTCTGAACAGGCACCTAAGCCTGCGCCCGCTGTCGATCTCCGGCAAGTGGACGCAGAAAGCGTGGCTGCCAAGCTTCAGCGTATCCGCGCTGTTGTTAACAAAGACACCAGCACCGATGAAACCACGTATGTCGAAGCCCAGCATGCGCAGGATTATCTGACGTCTGTTGATACTGCTGAGACGGATGAAAACGCGCAAGCCGCAAATGATGCCGCTGCACGGATCAAATCAAGCGTGACCAAGGTGGCCGCTCAGGATTACCTGAAAGGCAAGGATGAGAGCCCAGTTGATGAAGCTGTGGACGCGACACCTGAAGCCGAAGAGCCATCTGCGCCGAAAAAACCCATTCGCGCGCGGATCA
>CAKMZE010000026.1:0-9986 GCA_929200295.1 uncultured Alphaproteobacteria bacterium | reverse complement strand
ACGCAGAAAGCGTGGCTGCCAAGCTTCAGCGCATCCGCGCGGTTGTTAACAAAGACACCGGCACCGATGCAACCGCATATGTCGAAGACCAGCATGCGCAAGATGAGCTGACGTCTGTTGCAGAAGAACAGCCTCAAGTCTCAGCGGATGATGCGACCGACACTGAAGCACAAGCCGCAGAAGATGCCGCTGCACAGATCAAATCAAGCGTAACTAAGGTGGCCGCTCAGGATTACCTGAAAGGCGAGGATGAGAACCCCGTAGATAAGACCGCAGAGACGACACCTGAAACCGAAGAGCAACCTGCGCCGAAAAAGCCCGTTCGCGCGCGGATCATTCGCATGCGCAAGGGTGATGCACCTGTCACAATGAAGGACGCTGAGCCTGTTGCCGAGGAAGAGACCGCAGCACCCGATCAGCAAGCCTTGGATGACAGCTTGATTGCAAGCATCTTTGCTGAGAGTGAGCTGACAGATGAAGACGCTCTTGAAGCCACAGATGATAAAGTAAAGGCTGCCGAAGACCCCGATATGTTGTCTGCTGAGGACGAAGCAGAACTTCTGAAAGCCCTCGAAGGGATCGAAGACGAGGACGAGGGTCTTGCGGATGCAAACGCACCATCTCAGGACGCGCTAGCTGATGAAGAAACCGCATCAGATGATGTGGACGACAACGCCCCAGTGAAAGGCCCAGCCGAAGACGTTGCAAAAGAAGCGCCAAAGCCGCTTCGTCGCAACAGGTTGCCTGAGAACAATGATGAGGCCATGTCGCGCATTATGTCTCAGACCGATGAGGTCCTGAGCGACCCCGAAGGCAATCGCCGCCGTGATGCGATTACCCAACTCAAGGCCGCAGTTGTCGCAACCGAGGCCGCGCGCCAGCTTGGTGATGATGACACCACACAAGAAGAGGATGAAAACACATTCCGCGATGACCTGAACGACGCTGTCCGCCCAAAGAGACCGAACCGCCCTACACGGCCCGAAGGTGCGAGCACTTCACGCCCACGCCCTGCCCCGCTGAAACTTGTCGCCTCACAGCGCGTCAATGCACCAGAGGATGCGGCAACGCCTGACACACCTGTCCAACCGCGCCGCGTCGCGCGCAAGCCAGACGTGGTAGATGCCGGAAATGCCGCGAGCTTTGCTGAGTTCGCATCAGAAATGGGTGCGACTGAGCTACCCGATCTGCTCGAAGCAGCAGCAGCCTATACGTCCTTTGGCGAAGGCGCGGAGGATTTCTCGCGTCCGCAGATCATGGAAAAGGTCAAGCTCTCGTCAGCACAGGATTTCAGCCGCGAAGACGGCCTGAGATCCTTTGGCACGCTCTTGCGCCAGGGCCGCATCAGCAAAACCCGCAATGGCCGGTTCCAAGTGTCTGAACAAACCCGGTTCCGCCCCGAGCAACGCGCCGGATAAACCGCTTTTCACATAACCCAATAAAACGCCCGCTACGTATCACCGTTGCGGGCGTTTTATATTTACAGACCTAACGAAATGCGCCTACGGATTAGGCCACTTAAAAGCGTCGAGAAGATGCGTTACTGCTCTCCTATGCCCGCGAAAACAATGATACCCTCTTCATCGTTGAACGTCGCACTATCTTGTGCATCTAGATAAATATTATCTTGCTCAGTCCCAGAGATGGTTGCTTTGCCCCCTAGATCGACAAAAGTGATCTCAAAATCCGTCCCGGTAATCTCTCCATTCACAGTAAAATCATAGTCTGATACACCAGCTTTATCGCCAGTGATTGTCAATTCACCCGTTAACTTTTGCCCCGCGGTAATGCTTGGGAAATCATCATCCTCGGCAAAAAAGTCCACAGCGTTTGCGACTTCGATAAAATTATCCGCCTTTCCGCTCAAACTCTCATCTGCGAAATTAACTGTCACGCTCATCTCCCCCATAGCGCCAATTGCGTCGGTTGGTGCATCACTATCCCTATCCCCCACAGCAACACCGATGATAGCAGTACCTTCATAGGTCGCCTCACCTGTTAGCCGATCTGGTGCAAGAGTTTCAGATTCGTCTGTGATTAGTGCTTCGTAGTTCTCATACAAGGCATCAAGTGCAGGCTGGTTATCAACCACAGCATCATTACTTGACCCGCCACATGCAGCAGTAAGCGCCAATGCGCTCAGTAAAAAGAGAGATCTCATTATGTTTTCCTCATTAAAGCCACAACCGAAATAGTTGTTTCCAAACAATTTTAAACTACCTCCATGATGGCATGAGTCAAGCATACGTTAACCTTTTATTAACCTTTCGCCGCGCCTGACCTCACCCTTAAATCGCAAAACCTCCCACATACGCTTGACGCCCCGCGCAACTCCGTTCAATAAGCATATTCATAACTTGCAACCCGGCGTTCCGTGGGCGCCAAACTGACGAGGAGCCTTTATAAATGGCCCAAATCTCTCTGACATTTCCTGATGGCAACGCGCGCCAATTCCCGGTGGGCATAACCGCCGCTGACGTCGCCGCTGATATCTCCTCAAGCCTGCGCAAAAAAGCGATCTCGGCCACCCTCAACGGCGCGCATTGGGACCTGCAATGGCCGATTGAGACCGATAGCACTATCGCCATCAACACGATGAAGGATGAAGCGCCCGCGCTTGAGCTTGTGCGCCATGACCTTGCCCATATCATGGCCCGCGCAGTACAAGAGCTATGGCCAGATGTGCAGGTCACCATTGGCCCAGTGATCCAAGACGGGTGGTACTACGACTTTGACCGCAAAGACCCGTTTGTGCCCGAGGACCTCGCCCTCATTGAAAAAAAGATGAAAGAGATCATCAACAAACGCGAAGAGGTCCGCACAGAGATTTGGCCGCGTGACAAAGCGCTCGCCTATTACCGCGACCGCGGTGAGCCTTATAAGGTCGAGCTGATCGAAAGCATCCCCGGCGATGAACCTTTGCGCATGTATTGGCATGGGGATTGGCAGGATCTTTGCCGTGGCCCGCATTTGCAAAACACAGGGCAAGTGCCCGGTGACAGCTTCCGTTTGATGTCAATTGCAGGCGCCTATTGGCGCGGCGATAGTGACCGCCCCATGCTGCAACGGATCTATGGCGCGGCCTTTACCAACAAAGAGGGGCTCAAGGCGCATTTGCACCGGCTCGAAGAGGCCGCCAAACGCGATCACCGCAAACTGGGCCGCGAAATGAACCTCTTTCACATGCAAGAGGAAGCGCCGGGGCAGGTTTTCTGGCACCCCAACGGTTGGACCATTTATACAACGCTCCAAGACTACATGCGCCGCCAGCAACGCGCCGGTGGCTATGTTGAGGTAAACACCCCGCAAGTCGTTGATCGCAAGCTCTGGGAAGCCTCGGGCCATTGGGAAAAATACCAAGAGAACATGTTCATCGTCGAGGTCGATGAAGAGCACGCGCGTGAAAAGGCGGTCAATGCGCTCAAACCGATGAACTGCCCCTGCCACGTACAGATCTTTAACCAGGGGCTGAAATCGTATCGCGACCTGCCGTTGCGGATGGCTGAGTTTGGATCATGTAACCGTTATGAACCCTCAGGCGCGCTACACGGGATCATGCGGGTGCGCGGGTTCACACAAGACGACGGGCATATCTTCTGCGCCGAAGATCAGATCGAATCTGAAACAGCCGTCTATATCGCCTTTCTCTCAAGCATCTACAAAGACCTCGGGTTTGAGGATTTCCGGGTGAAATTCTCTGACAGGCCCGAGACCCGCGCAGGCTCTGATGCGGTTTGGGACAAGGCCGAAACCGCCCTGCTCGCCGCCACACGTGCCGCAGGGATTGAGCCCGAGATTAACCCCGGTGAAGGCGCGTTTTATGGTCCAAAGCTTGAGTTCGTGCTGACCGATGCGATTGGCCGCGATTGGCAATGCGGCACCCATCAGGTTGATTTTGTGCTGCCAGAGCGGTTGGATGCCACATACATCGGCCAAGACGGAAACAAGCACCGCCCGGTCATGCTACACCGCGCGACGCTTGGCTCATTTGAGCGGTTCATCGGTATCTTGATTGAACAGCACGCAGGGAAATTGCCGTTTTGGCTCGCCCCGCGTCAGGTGGTTGTGGCCTCAATTATCTCTGATGCAGATGAATACGTGCATGAGATCGTTGCCGCATTGCGTGCCGTAGGTGTCCGCGCCGAGGCCGATACCCGCAATGAAAAAATCAACTACAAAGTCCGCGAGCATTCCCATGGCAAAGTCCCTGCCATCCTCGCCATCGGCGCCCGCGAAGTTGCAGATCGTACCGTTAATCTGCGTCGCTTAGGTGAAAAGCAAACCAAGGTCATCGCTTTGGACGAGATCGTGAGCAGCCTATCAGTTGAGGCAACGCCGCCTGATCTGCGTTAAGCCCGCACCTATCAGATCTCTAAAGGGGCAAGGCCCTCTCAGCCTCCCCAAATTCTTAGGTTTTAAAATATCCCCGCCGGAGGCTCCGACGGCTCAAAACAGCCATAGGCCCTAATTCTGTAGATACACCTCAAGGCTATCGTCCAAAGCATCCTTCCACGGGGTATGGTGCTTTGGCGCCATTGTGCCCGTTATCACAGATTTATAGCCATTATCGCGGAACGTCATGATGTTCTGCTTCTTATGGCCTTTCCACTCTTTAAAGGCCTTGCAAGCACCCTCCACATCAAACGTGGGGTAATCCGTTTCCGCGATGAGCTCTTTGATGTAATCACCCTGATACCAGATCGCATCATAATCATCCGCGCCCGCATCCTCGCGGGCGACACGGTCTGCGACATCCGCCAGCATCGCCCCATAGTCTGGCATCGCGATCCGTCCCATGATCACATCACGGACCCACCAGGCTTGCGCATCAAACATATTAAAGGTGAACCACTGGTCTTGCATGCCAATATAGAACAAATCGGGCTCATGCACATAGGCCACGCCTTTGTAGAGATCCGCCGCAGCCAGGCGGTTTGCTGTTTTCAAACGTATGCTGTCGGGCAGGAAAGGAAAGTGGTGCTTATAGCCTGTACATAAGATCACCGCGTCCACATCACGGCTGCTGCCATCCTTGAAATGCGCCGTGTTGCCTTCAACATGTGTGAGCAAGGGCACCTCGGCCCAGTTGTCTGGCCAATCATACCCCATTGCAGCCGTCCGGTGGCTGACTGTGATCGACTTTGCACCATACTTCCAGCATTGCGATCCGATATCTTCGGCAGAATAGCTGGTGCCGATGATCAAGATATCCTTATCCTTAAACTCCATCGCATCGCGGAAATCATGCGCATGAAGCACGCGCCCTTTAAACGCTTCAAAACCCGGGAAAGACGGCACATTAGGCGTGCTAAAATGGCCAGAGCACACAATGACATGATCAAACTGCTCTGTATATGTGCGGTCTTCGGGCAGGTTGCAGACGGTCACATTAAAACCATCGCCATCCTTTTCCACCCAGCGCACAGCGGTTTCAAAGCGCACCCAGTCGCGGACGCCAGCCTTTTGCACTCGACCTTGGATGTAATCAAACAGCACAGCCCGTGGCGGATAGCTGGCGATTTGTTTGCCGAAATGCTCTTCAAAGCTATAATCTGCAAACTCAAGCCCCTCTTTGGGGCCGTTGGACCACAGATACCGGTACATAGACCCATGAACAGGCTCGCCATATTCATCGAGCCCCGTACGCCAAGTATAATTCCACAAGCCACCCCAGTCAGACTGCTTTTCAAAGCACACGATCTCGGGGATCTCCGCACCAGAGGTCTGGGCCGATTGAAAGGCCCGCAGCTGTGCCAGCCCCGATGGCCCCGCCCCGATGATTGCAATGCGCTTTGTCATAGTGGATTCTCCCTTATCGTGTTTGTTTGATTGCAGCCCGACACACCCCATAAGTCAACATTTTTTCCTGTAGGTAAAAAAATACCCGGTATTTTATGTAGCAAAACAACGTAATACCGATTAAAATCTGCACAAAGCGGAGGGACAGATGACCAAACCACATTTCACATATTGGATTGCGGCAATACTCGGCCTGCTCTGGCATTTGGGCGGCTGCATGAATTACATCATGCAAACGAACCCCGAGACTGTTGCGCAAATGCCCGAGCTTTATCAGCTCATTATCAACACCAGACCCGCATGGGCGACCGCCGCCTTTGCGATCGCTGTTTTTGGCGGCGCTGTCGGATGTATTTTACTGCTGCTGCGCCGCGGCGTTGCTGTACACGTGCTTTTGCTAGCTCTTTTGGCCGTTATCGTCGTGATGATCGATACGGTCATGCGTGTCGGCATGTCCCCAGCCGTGATCTTATCGCTGCTCGTTGGTGGTGCGTTCTATTGGTACGCCACAATCGCCCAGCGCAAAGACTGGCTGCGATAGGCAATGCCTGATCCGCTGCCCTATTTAAAATATTTTACAACCCCGCACGGCTAACCCACAAGACGCCCATTCCCTAGCCAATTAGACGTAGATGGTAGCAAAACCATCTCATGGTTGTATTTTAGCTAAATTTTCGCTCGTTATAATCGTGAAAATCCTGCAATGTTCAAGCATTAAAACCGGGAATTGCAAATGATCAAAGACAGATATGGTAATGTATTTTTTTCAGAAAATTCGATTGTTATTTTCGATACCGCGCTCGACTACGATAGCGGACTGTGCGAAGATTCCCTTGGTTTGAAATTGAACAGCTTCGATAAATCGAAATTCCTAGAAGCCTATGAAATTGATGTAGGCGGCGGAGCAGATTGGCCTGCAGTCGTCTACGAACTCTCGCAAAGCTTAATACCTTTTTCAGCAATTGCGGCTGCGTTCTTTTATGGTGATCGTATTGAAAAGAGCACTTTAGCGTGGAAGCGGATGGCGCAAAAGCTACTTTCGCTCATTCCCAAGCATAGCTTCACAGATGCGAATGGAGCAGCATTGATTGCACTTAATGAAATCTTTGAGACTACTGGTGCTAGCGACGTTAAACTACTGGCATACACTTGGATTGACGAAGAAATAGAATTCTTCGATGCGGAATACAAAACAGCCGCCGCTTTTAATCTGATTTCGAAGATGGATGAAATTCAAGCAAGGGAGAAGCAATTTGGCATGGGGTTGCATTCCACTCCAGTCTATTTATTCAAGTTCGCCGTCGCGGGGGAAGTAATCTTTGCACGTGTTCAGGGAAGCTCGGTAGAAATTTCAAAGTGACAGAGTTCAGAAAAGCTCGTAATAAATTGACAACTGGTGCTGTGAGAGAGGATTGAACTCTCGACCTCACCCTTACCAAGGGTGTGCTCTGCCACTGAGCTACCACAGCATCCGTGCTTTGCGAATTAGCGATAATCGCGCATTGGTGCAAGCCCTGACTAGACGGTTTTTCTCAGACAGGCTAACAGACAATTATGAAAGCGCCATCAAAGCAAAATAATGCGGCATCGCAGGATCGGCAGGATCGTCTTAAGGCGGCGTTAAAGGCCAATATGGGCAAACGCAAAGCGCAGGCGCGCGCGCGTAAGCCACAAGATGCCAAAGTACAAAATAAAGAGGAATAGCAGGTATGGATTCAATTATTGTTCAAGGTGGCAAAGCTCTCAAAGGGCAGATCCATATCGCGGGTGCCAAAAACGCAGCACTGACGCTCATGCCTGCCACGCTCTTGTCCGAAGAGCCTTTAACGCTCACCAATGCGCCACGTCTATCAGACATCAAAACGATGACCCAGTTGCTCCAGTCGCTTGGGGCCGAGGTGTCGGCGATGCAGGATGGTAAGGTGCAGGTGATGTCAACCCATGGGGCAATCAACACGACTGCGGATTACGACATCGTGCGCAAGATGCGCGCGTCTAATCTTGTTCTTGGCCCGCTTCTGGCGCGTGAGGGCCATGCGATTGTATCGCTCCCCGGCGGTTGTGCAATTGGTGCGCGCCCCATGGATATCCACACGGATGGATTGGAAAAGATGGGCGCCGAGATCAGCCTCAAAGAGGGCTACCTGCATGCAAAGGCATCCGGTGGCCGGCTCAAAGGTGCGGTGATTGATTTCCCCTTTGCCTCGGTTGGTGCTACAGAAAACATTATGATGGCCGCGACCTTGGCCAAAGGCACCACGGTGATTAACAACGCCGCGCGCGAGCCTGAAATCGTTGATCTGGCAAAATGTCTGCGGGCAATGGGTGCCGAGATCGCAGGCGACGGCACCAGCACGATCACCGTACAAGGCGTTGACCGTCTAGGCGGGGCGACGCATCAAGTCGTCACAGACCGGATTGAGCTGGGCACCTATATGCTGGCCCCTGTGTTTTGCGGTGGCGAGATCGAATGCCTTGGCGGGCATATCGATCTTGTTGGCGCATTCGCAGAAAAACTCGATGCCGCAGGTGTTGATGTCACGCAAACTGAGCTGGGTCTAAAAGTAAAGCGCCGTGGCGACAGGCCACAGGCCGTCGATGTCACGACCGAGCCCTTCCCCGGATTCCCAACCGATCTGCAAGCCCAGATGATGGCCATGCTCTGCATCGCAGAGGGCACATCTGTTTTGGAAGAAAAAATCTTTGAAAACCGTTTTATGCATGCGCCTGAGCTGATGCGTATGGGCGCTGAGATTGATGTCCAAGGGGGCACAGCCACAGTCAAGGGCGTACAGCGGCTTAAGGGCGCGCCAGTGATGGCCACCGATTTGCGCGCCTCAGTGTCTTTGATCCTTGCTGGGCTTGCCGCCGAGGGCGAGACCCGCGTGAACCGCGTCTATCACCTTGATCGCGGCTATGAGCATGTCGAAGAAAAGCTAAGCGCCGTTGGTGCACAGATCGAAAGGGTGTCTGACAGTTGAGTGATGCGCGATTTGAAGATGGCGGTGAAAAGCCACTGCGGCTCAAGGCGCTTGATCCCGATGATCTTGCGGTCATCGCAGCGCTTGTGCAGGACGCTGTTGTGCCTGCAAGCGAAATGCGCTGGGACCGCAAGGCACGCCGCTTTGCGCTACTGATCAATCGGTTCCGCTGGGAAGACGCCCCCAATGCTAAGCTGCGCAAACGTGCCTATGAGCGCGTCCAATCTGTGCTCGCGTTCGAGGATGTAATGCATGTGCGCAGCCAAGGGGTGAACGCTTCGGATGCTGATATGGTCTACGCCTTGCTGTCCGTCACGTTTGAGGCTGGCAAGGATGGTACAGGGCAAGTGATCTTAACCTTTGCTGGCGATGGGGTTGTAGCCCTTGACGTGGAAGCACTCGAAACCGTGCTGCGCGATGTCACCCGGCCCTATGTGGCCCCCTCGGGCAAAGCGCCGCAGCACGATATCTAGCTCTTCGCGCAAAGCTGGGTTATGTGACGGGCAAGGAGCCTTGAAATGCCGCAATTCCTTTCGACATCAAACACCACATTTGAGGCGCAGTTTGCGCAGCTTCTCTCAGCAAAGCGCGAAGACAGCCCCGATGTAGATCACACTGTGGCCGAGATTATCGCAGATGTGCGCGCACGCGGCGATGCTGCGGTTATTGAGCTCACAGCAAAGTTTGATGCTTTGACCTTGTCACCTGCCACGATGCGATTTTCCGAGACCGAGATTGCCGCAGAATGCGCTAAGGTCTCAGATGAAGACCGCGCAGCGCTCGCGCTAGCCGCAAAACGCATCCACGCCTATCACGCAAAACAATTGCCCGGCGATGCATCATGGACCGATGATGCCGGTGCCACGCTTGGCTGGCGATGGACCGCGATCAAAGCGGCTGGGCTTTACGTGCCGGGTGGGCTTGCAACCTATCCTTCCTCTGTCTTGATGAACGCGATCCCTGCAAAGGTTGCAGGTGTTGAACGCTTGGCAATTTGTGTGCCGACCCCACGGGGCGAGATTAATCCGTTGGTCCTGCTCGCCGCTCAAATCGCAGGGGTGGATGAGATCTACCGCATTGGCGGCGCGCAAGCGATCGCAGCGCTGGCTTATGGCACGCAAACGATCCCTCCCGTTGATAAAATCACCGGACCCGGCAATGCCTATGTGGCAGCTGCGAAACGCCGCGTATTTGGGAAGGTCGGCA
>CAKMZE010000025.1:15430-28176 GCA_929200295.1 uncultured Alphaproteobacteria bacterium | reverse complement strand
CAACCAGATTACATCTTAGCTGAGCCGCAAACCTGTCCGAATTAGTGGGACCACTTCAAACCGAGCAAAAAGAGAAAATGGCTAAAGTGTATGTCGACCGTCAAGACCGCCTGAAAACGATAGCTGATCAAACAACGCCGACGCTGAAAGAAGTTGAATAATGACAGAAGATCGCACCGTCATCGTCACAACAAAAAATGAAGGGCCGTTTCTACTGGAATGGATCACCTATCATCAGTTGATCGGCTTTAATAATATTGTCGTTTTTGCCAATGATTGTGAAGATGGTAGCGATGTGCTGCTGCAACGTCTGAATAACGCTGGCATCATTCGATACTTCGATAATTCCGAAGTCATTGAAGGTCTACCCGGTGACCCACAGAAGAGAGCCTATCGCCGTGCGTTTGCAATGGACCATGTGCTCGCATCAGAATGGGTCTTGGTTGTTGATGCGGATGAGTTTTTCAATATTCACGTGGGCAACGGGACAATTGACGATTTACTTGCCGCGACTGGGCCTTGCGACGTCATCGGCGCGCCATGGTGTGTGTTCGGGAATGGTGGCAAGATCACTTATAATCCTGACCTGATCATAGATCAGTTCAAACGCGCGGCCCCGAAGGACGTACAAGTGTCGCTCCGGCACTACGGACTCAAGTTTATGTTCCGGCCTGGACCTATTCAACGGCTTGGCGTGCATCGACCGTTCTTGAAGGGCGAGCATAAGAAACCCAACAGCGGACTAAAATGGGTCAATGGGTCCGGCAAGGACGTTACCGAACATTACCGCGAAAAAGGATGGTCGGCCTCACCTGCAAACGTCGGATATGATCTGTGCCAAGTGAACCACTACATGATTAAAGCCAACGAATTGTTCTTGATGAAACGGTATCGTGGCACCGCAAACAGTGTAGACGCAGACCGTATCAACTTTGATTATTATAATAAATTCAACTCAAATCACATAGAAGAGACCACCATCTGTCACTGGGCAGATCGCGTCCGGATGAAAATCTCTGAAATCAGAAAACTATACCCGGATATTGCGGACGCTGAGGACACTTGCGTGCGCTTCTTCCATGATAGAATTGAGGGATTGACGCGGGACCTCAAAAAAAATGACCCTGAAGTATCTGCAACCTTACTATCCCCCAAGGCTGTGGACGAAGGAATCAAGAAGGACGAGTTGTGGACATTGCGCGCCCGACGCCGCAAAGCCCAAACTAAGAATGGCGCTGTGCATGCCACACCAAGAGCTTCAGTTGTATCAAACACGGCCGCAGACCCACAAACGAACGACGCAATTAAGCCGGAAAACGCTGCTCCCAATTGGCTTTTAGACCTGCGACGTTCGGATCATCGGAAAGGGTTTTATCATTCGGATGAAAAATTTGCAGCTCAGTTCACTGAACGTAGTCGAGATGTGCTCATCGTATCGTTTGATAACTTATCGAGCGTGCGCGACCCGTCGCTTGCGAGAGAGAGCTGGGGCTACGGCTTTTATGAGGCTGAGGGCTGGTCTCATCTTGGCATTATGTGTTTTGAAACCAATTGGTATCGAGACGAGGCCCTATTCGATTACCTAGAGGACCTTGCTGCACGAGGCTTTTTCAAGGCGTTCAAGAAGGTCGTGATGACAGGAACTTCTATGGGGGCATATGCGTCAACCGCCTTCGCCCCCTTAGCTCCCGGATGCACTGTTGTCACTTATTCGCCTCAATCGACGCTAGACACAAATCTTGTACCTTGGGAAAAACGGTTCGGTTCTGGCCGAAAACAGGACTGGTCCGGCCGATACGCGGATGCGGCCCAAACAGTAGGGGAATCCGGCAAAGCATTTATATTTTACGACCCAGGCTTTGAACCCGACAGGCTTCATGCCGTCCGTTACAAAGGTGCGCCTGTGCATCTGCTCAAGACGTGGTTCACAGGTCATAAATCCGCACTTTTTATGCGTCGTGCAGAACTTCTAAAACCGATTATGCACGCCGCGGTCGACGGAACTCTTACCGAGGCTTCTTTTTACAAGGCTTACCGCAACCGAAGGAAGTTATCTTGGTACATTAATGGCTTATGCGAGAAATCCATTCTCAAAAACCATCTCTACCTCACAGAGAAAATCGGCGACGCTTTAATCCGTGATGGCCGTCCAAACATTGGAAAGTCGGTCCATGAGAAGGTTCAAGAAGCACGGTCTTCCTAGAGCTAGGACATCGTCCCTGCGGCCACTTGAAATGTCGGGCGCATTAGAGCGTTCGCAGCTTGAGAAATTGCCTGATTTGATCAAAGGGCGGCGCGCAAATGGCGCATTGGTGCAGGAGTGCTTAGGCAATCATCCGCGGTTTATGATCCAGGAAGAAATTGGTCAAAGTAGCTGGTTTGGCTTTTCATTGGTCCTGCGGGATCCATCAGCAGCCCCTCGCGCAGATTTAGTGCGCGATTTGAAACAGATCGGGTTTGAATGCCGTCCTATTGTCACAGGTAACTTTGCAAAAAATGAAGTGATGAAGTACTTTGATTATGAGATTCACAGTACGTTGAAAAACGCCAATTACATTGATGAGCATGGTTTGTTTGTGGGTAATCATCATTATCCGATCCCTCAAGCAATCGACGCTTTAGCCGCGCTATAGTCTGAAAATAAGAGGCACTTGATGATTACACCTATTCTTTTGTGCGGCGGGGCTGGTACGCGGCTATGGCCTTTGTCGCGGAAAAGCTACCCAAAGCAGTTTTCCAAACTGATGGGTGATGAAAGCCTGTTTCAAGCCTCAGCCAAGCGGCTTTCGGGCCCGGATTACGCCGCCCCAATCGTTGTTACAGCCAATGCATTCCGGTTTATCGTGACCGAGCAGCTTGCCGCGGCTGAGATCGCGCCGGCTGCTTTACTGATCGAGCCCGAGGGGCGTGACACAGCGCCGGCTGTTTTGGCAGCGGCTCTCCAGCTCGCTTCACAAAACCCGCAGGCTTTGATGCTTGTCGCGCCATCAGATCACGTGATCCCTGACGGTGAGGCGTTTCATGCAGCCGTTGCTGCGGCGTCGCCTGCGGCACTTGCCGGTCAAATGGTGACCTTTGGCATTACACCGGATCGCCCTGAAACAGGCTATGGATATTTAGAGCTGAGCCAGCCCATTGATGGTGCATCAGAGATTTCACCGCTGAAAGCTTTCGTCGAAAAACCAGATGTTCAAACTGCTGAGACGATGCTCGCCGAGGGCCGTTATCTCTGGAACGCAGGGATTTTCCTGTTTTCCGTGCAGACAATTCTGGAGGCGTTTAACACGCATGCGCCGCAGCTCGTTCCTTCTGTGACCTCAGCGGTGCGGGATGCAAAATCTGACCTTGGCTTTATGCGGCTTGATCCGACGGCTTGGGCCACTGCACCTGCGATCTCGATCGATTACGCTGTGATGGAAAAGGCAGATAATCTCAGCGTGATGCCCTTTTCCGGGCGCTGGTCTGATTTGGGCGACTGGGCCGCAGTTTGGCGCGAAACAGCTGAGCAAGGTCTGGCCCTTTCAGGCCCTGTCACAGCGCTTGAATGTCGTGATACGCTTTTACGATCAGAGGTCGCGGGACAGGCCGTTGTGGGGATTGGTCTGCAAGATATCATCGCCGTGGCGATGCCCGATGCGGTTTTGATCGCGCACAAAGACCATACGCAGAACGTGAAGCAAGCTGTCACAAAGCTAAAATCACAAGGGGCCGTGCAAGCAGAGCATTTCCCAAAGGATCACCGCCCTTGGGGCTGGTTTGAAACCCTCGTTGTCGGCGACCGTTTTCATGTAAAGCGGATCGTTGTGCACCCAGGTGCGGCACTTAGCCTGCAAAGCCACCATCACCGGTCAGAGCATTGGATCGTGGTCGAGGGCACGGCCCGTGTCACGGTCGATGATGAGGTTAAATTGGTCAGTGAAAACCAATCAATTTACATCCCTCTTGGTGCTGTGCACCGCATGGAAAACCCTGGTAAGGTCCCTATGGCTTTGATTGAGGTACAAACCGGAAGTTACTTTGGTGAGGATGATATCATCCGCTATGAGGACGTCTATGCGCGCGATGAAAATGATTAAGCGCATGCGGAAATAAGATAGCTCTGGCGCCCGCTTTGCGACATATATAAGCATGAAATCGTTTGATTAAAGCGGGGGCCAAAACCATGCAAGAACCAGCGCGTGGGTTTCAACAGACAGAATATAAACTGCGTACTGAACGCGCCCAAAGCCTTATGGCCGCGCTTGATCTCGCCGGGGTTCTCCTGACGACGCAGGCGGATGTGCAGTATTTCACAGGCTTTCAAACGCTGTTTTGGCAAAGCCCGACGCGCCCGTGGTTTGTGTTTGTCCCAGCAACGGGCAAACCGATTGCAATAATTCCCGAGATCGGGGCCGCATTGATGCGGCAAACATGGGTTGATGATATCCGCACATGGGCGGCACCTGCGCCTGATGATGATGGTGTTAGTTTACTCACGGAATTGCTGATGCCGCTTGCGCGCGAGAACGTGCAAATTGGGGTGCCAAAGGGGCATGAAACAGCGCTGCGCATGCCGCTTTCTGATTGGGAGAGGTTGAATGCCGCCCTTCCTGGGTTACGGGTCGCAGATGCAGCTCCGGTGATCCAAAATCTCCGTAGCATTAAATCCCCCGCTGAGATCGCAAAGCTGTCCCATATCTGTGCGATTGGGTCTGCGGTCTTCGCAAAGGTGCCGGATTTCGTGCATGAAGGCATGGGGTTGGATGCTTGCTTCCGAAAATTCAAACAAACAGCGCTATCCGGAGGGGCAGATGATGTCCCCTATCTCGTAGGTGGGGCCGCGCAAGGTGGCTATGCTGATGTGATTTCACCACCAACCTCACAACCTTTGCAGCGCGGGGATGTGTTAATGATGGACACGGGCTGCGTGTGGGATGGGTATTATTGTGATTTTGATCGCAATTGGGCGATTGGCCATGCTGATGATCAAGCACGCCGTGCTTATGATACGCTTTGGCGCGCGACCGAGGCAGGGCTAGAGGCCGCCAAACCGGGCAATACCTGTCGTGACCTTTTCCGCGCGATGTCACATGTGATCGCAGAGATGGATGATAGCGGCGGCGATATCGGGCGGCTTGGCCATGGTCTTGGCCTGCAACTGACCGAGCAACCATCGCATGCCGCCTTTGACCACACAGAGCTCAAAGAGAACATGGTGCTCACGCTCGAACCCTCACTAAGCTATGGCGATGGGTTGATGATGGTGCATGAAGAAAACATCGTGCTCTGCCCTGATGGGCCGCGGCTCTTAAGCACCCGCGCACCCGCGACCCTACCGATCATATAAAAAGGGCGCCGAAAGATCAGCGCCCATTCTTAGGTTTTAAAATATCCCCGCCGGAGGCCTCAAATTTCTTGAAATTTGATCGCTTCGGTTGGTTTAGGCGCTTTGCTGCGCAGATGACACGCGCGGGACCAAGGCGCGCACAAGATCGCGCATATCAAGCTGACCAATGGCCTCACCGTCTTTGACGACACGGTAGATTTTATTGGTCTCACCGCCAGACACAGCGATCAGGCTTTCGAGGTTGTCATCAGCATCAACATCCCCTGCATAATCGGCGCCCGCATTCAGCGGCCCCATGACAGAGCGTATGCGCAAGACGCGCGCACGGTTAATGTCGCTCACGAAATCCTCGATATAAGGATCGCATGGGTTCAACAGGATGTCTTGTGGTTCACCTTGCTGCACGACCGCCCCGTCTTTGAGGATCACCAGATGGTCCGACAGTTTCAGCGCTTCATCAAGATCATGGGTGATAAAGATGATCGTCTTATGCAGCTCTTCTTGCAGCTCAAGCAGCAGATCCTGCATATCGGTGCGGATCAGCGGATCAAGCGCCGAGAATGCCTCATCCATGAGCATGATATCGGTGTTCGCAGTTAGGGCGCGGGCGATACCCACACGTTGCTGCATCCCCCCAGAGAGCTGCGCAGGATAATGGTTTTCATATCCTTGCAGCCCAACCCGCGCGAGCCATTTCATGGCCTCTGCTGTGCGATCGGCCTCAGAGACACCGCGCACTTCAAGCGCCATCGCCGCATTATGCAGCACCGACCGATGCGGCAGAAGGGCGAACTTTTGGAACACCATCGACATCTTGTCTTGGCGGATTTTGCGCAGGCCGTCCTCGGACAGGCCCATGACATCCACACCGTCCACGAGGATCTCACCCGCCGTCGGATCAATGAGCCGGTTCACATGGCGGATCAGCGTTGATTTACCAGAGCCAGACAGCCCCATCACAACGGTGATTTCACCTGCTTGCATATCGACGTTGATGTCTTGCAGGCCCAGCACGTGTTTGTGCTGCACCAACAGGTCTTCTTTGCTTGTCCCATTGCGCACATGATCCAAAGCTTCAGCTGGATCGGTACCAAAGATCTTATAAAGACCCCGCAGGCGGACTTTGGGCATATCGTTCATATCTTTTCCGCTCATTAGTGTTTCACCCGTGTCATATCGACCCGCGATAATGCGGCCTTTGAAACGCGGTCAAGGATCACCGCCAAGAGCACGATCCCGATGCCCGCAACAATACCCACGCCCAGCTCAAGGTTGCGAATACCGCGCAGCACGTTCACGCCTAGCCCCGGTGCAGAGACCAGTGAGGCGATCACAACCATCGCCAATGACATCATGATCGTTTGGTTGATCCCTGCCATGATATTGGGCAATGCGAGCGGAAGCTCGACGCCCATCAGCTTTTGCCGGCCGTTCATGCCAAAGGCATTGGCCGCCTCAATCACGTCTTGATCGACCAAGCGAATGCCAAGGTCCGTCAGACGGATCACAGGGACAATCGCATAAAGGATAATCGCGATACCATATAGCTTTGATTCCGTGACCGAGAAGAGAAAGATCAGTGGGATAAGATACACAAACGTCGGTAGGGTTTGTAACAGATCGAGTATCGGCACGGTCGATTTTTGTAAGCGATCAGATTTTGACATGGCGATGCCAATGGGCACCCCAAGCGCGACCGAGATACCGGTACAGACAAAGATGATCGATAGCGTCTGCATCGCGACATCATAATGATCCACAAACCCAAGCAGCATAATCGAGAATGCAACAAAGATCGTCACACCAACAGAGCGCGACGCCCAATATGCGATTGCCACCAAAATCGGCACCATAATGAACCAAGGCGTTACCTCAAATGTCCATAGTGCCCCGTCCAACAACCAGCTCAATGGCTGGGTGATCGGGTCAAGCACAGTTTTCAGTGCAGGTTTTGCGGCAAGAAATCCGTTTTCGATGCCTTTGGTGACATCGCGGGATTGGATAATGCTGGAACAGCTTTCGTTTAGATTATCAAGCGATGGAAACGGAAAGAACGGACCGCTTGCCGCCTCACCTGAACTTTGCGCAAGCAAATCTGCCATCGACATGGGCGCATCAGATGATGCGCCATCGCACCAGTCACTGAGACCCAACATTTTGAAAAGCCCGTCATAAAAGGCCATTTTCCCACTCCCCTAAATAGAAATGCCTCCCCGACCATGCGGGCGGGGAGGCGGTATTTGTTTTTAATTACTGAAGGATCGCTGACAGTTTTGACTTAGCGTCGTCGTTCAGCCAGTCTGCCCAAACGTCCTTGTAGTTGGTCAGGAAGTAAACAGCGGCCTCATCATAAGACGCGTTGTTGTCCAAACGCCAAGCCAGAACTTCGCCCATCTGTGCGTTGGTAAAGCTGACGTTCGCCATCAATGCTGCAACCTCAGGCTCGCGCTCAGAGAAACCACCAGCAACAGCTGTCACAACTTTAGACGCAGGATATGCTGAGTAAGTTGGGCTCTCGCAGTCAACTGTGCCGTTACATGTGTGCGCATCAGCGTCGTAATCGCCGACGGTGACAGCAACCATTGGGTATTTACCCAAAACAGCTGTTGGCGCCCAGTAATAGCCAAACCATGGAGCTTCGTCAGCATATGCCGCCGCGATAGATGTCTGGAGTGTTTCACCTGAACCGTGCTGGAAACGCTCAAGACCGCCAGCCTCTGCATCCAATGCGATGAGGTTGTTGTTGTTGATGATGTCGCATGCCCAACCTGATGGGCAATCGTGGAATTTGCCACCAACAGCCGCAGGGTTCGCCATGATGCCTTCCCATGTGGTCAGCTCTGGGTTTGATTCTGCGAGATACGCAGGAATCCACCATGCTTCGACACCGCCGTCAGACAGAACGTCAGCCAGCTCAACCAGTTTACCTTCTTCGAGAAGGCCAGGGTAAGATGGTGTAGAGTTTGCCCAAACTTCGGTCAGAATGTCAGGCTCGCCTGTTTCTGTGATCGATGTGATCGCAGTCACAGTAGATGACGGTACTTTTTGCACTGTGCAGCCGTAGCCTTGCTCCATCAAGAATGCTGAAACCGCAGTGACAACAGCTGAGGATGCCCAGTTCATTTCAGTGATCGAGATTTCACCGCAATCAGCATAGGCTGCGTTTGCGCTCATCGATGCCGCGACAAAGGCCGCACCTGTGACGAGTTTTTTCATAATAGTTTCTCCCAGTTTCTTTTCGCTTGCCCCTTTACGCGGGCTTATGCCGCACTAAAAGAACATGTATTTCTCTAGGTTTCGAGCAAAAAGCGACACCCATCCCGCTGAAAACGTAGTTTGGGGGTGCGCGCGGAAGATTATCATTATCGCATTGCGCAAATATTCGGCGCACTACACGGAACACGTGTAAATTAACTATAAACCAGTTGTTCTGAGAGGCCATGGCAGTCCCTAGGGGAATCGAACCCCTCTTTCCAGGTTGAAAACCTGGCGTCCTAACCGATAGACGAAGGGACCGCGCTTGGTGAGCCGCTTTTAGGCAAGGGTTGCCCGGGTGGCAAGATGATTCTTTGTTTTTTTCGCGACATGGTGTTCAAGCGGCTGGTGCCGCGTCATCCAGCCTCAGCTGTACAGATTTGCGCCCCTGCCAAATATTCGTCTCAAGCCGCCCTGCGAGATGGAATCTCGCGCCTGCGTGGTTGATGAGCGTCTGCCCTAATGGACCATCCATCGCACCAAAACTGATCGCATCAAGGCGTGCGCCTAGGCCATCTCCAAAAGTGATCTTGAGATGGTTGTTGCCCACTTGTTTTGCAAAATTGATCTGACAATCGGGGAATACAAACCGTGGTGCTGATGCGCCGGCACCAAAGGGGCCTGCATCTGCGATCTGTTCGACCAGTTCGAGCGTCGCTGCCGCTGGCATCAAAACACCAGTGAGATGCAAATCAGCAGGGCCTATTTGATCAGCGCCTTGTTTGGCGAGTAACGCTGCGATCCTCTCCATCGCTGCGTTGAGGTTGTCGCGTGTGACGGTGAGACCCGCGGCCATTTTATGACCGCCCCCTTTGACGAGAAGCCCCTCAGCCGTGATGCGCTGAATAACCGCGCCCAGATCGATGCCTGTGACGGAGCGCCCCGATCCTTTGCCCTCATCCCCATCAAAGCCAATGACAATCGCGGGGCGATTGGCCGTTTCTTTGAGCCGTGACGCGACGATGCCCACAACACCGGGGTGCCACCCGTCACCTGCGGCCCAAACCAATGGGGTGTCAAACCCGCGTGTCTCGGCTTGGTCGCGGGCAGCGGCTTGCACCTCTGCCTCGACCGCTTTGCGCTCTGTGTTGAGCATATCCAATTGATCCGCGATATCGGTCGCTTCGCGCATATCCGCAGTTGAAAGCAAGCGCGCACCGAGATCCGCCTTGCCGATCCGCCCGCCGGCATTCACCCGCGGGCCAAGCAAAAAGCCCAAGTGATAGCTATTGGGGGCGGCATCCATTCCGGCAACATCAGAAAGTGCTACAAGCCCCGGACGTTCGCGGCGCGCCATGACAGACAGGCCTTGGCGCACCAAGGCGCGGTTCACCCCTACCAAAGGCGTAACATCGGCAACCGTGGCCAAGGCAACAAGATCAAGCAGAGCAATCAGGTCAGGCCCCTGTTGGCCTGTCGTTTTCAGCTGGCGGTTGGCTTCGACCAGCATCAAGAACACCACAGCCGCCGCGCAAAGATGCGCCAGATCGCCCGTTTCGTCTTGGCGGTTGGGGTTCACCACTGCATGCGCGTCTGGCAGTGTCTCGCTGCCCAAGTGGTGATCCAGCACGATCACATCCGCACCCTTTGCCGCGGCAATAGGCCCATGGGACAGCGTGCCACAATCCACGCAGATAATCAGATCATGTGCCTCGGCAAGCGTAGCCATCGCCGCATCATTTGGCCCATATCCTTCATCAATGCGGTCTGGCACATAAAGCGTGGCTCTGTGCTGCATGTCGCGCAGCCATGAGATCAGCAAAGCAGCCGAGCTGCCGCCATCCACATCATAATCAGCAAAAATCGCAATGGGCCGCTTTGTGCGCACGGCCTCTAAAAACCGTTTTGCGGCTTTCTCCATGTCGCGCAATGAGCGCGGGTCAGGCAAAAGCTCCTTGATCTTAGGCGCGAGAAACTGCGCAGCCTCTTCGGGCTGCACCCCGCGCCGGACCATGATGCGGCATAAAGGCAGCGGTAAAGCCGTTGATTGCGCCATCGCTTCGGCGAGACGCTCTTGGGTGGCTGTTGGGCCAACCCAATGCCGCCCAGTAAGAGAGGCCGTGACCCCTAAATACGCTTGATTTTCTATGCCTGTCATAACAGCGCATATTATACGAGGCGCATGTGGTGCGCCATGAGAGAATTACAGACGCCCCAGATCAGTCGCTGATCGGATTGCGATAGCGCATATGCCTAACAGAGCCGGTTTTTGAGCGCATCAAAATCGTTTCAGCGGTGACAAAACCGACCTCACGCTGAATACCCGGCAAAAGCGACCCATCCGTGACGCCAGTGGCGGCAAAGATCACATCGCCTGTGACCATGTCATCGCGGGTATAAACCCGGTCAAAATTTGTAATGCCGGCTTTCTGCGCGCGGCCCCGTTCATCATCATTACGAAACAACAGACGCCCAAAAATCTGCCCGCCCATACATTTTAACGCAGCAGCGGCAAGCACGCCTTCTGGCGCGCCGCCAGAGCCCATATACATATCGATCCCGGTTTTATTTGGCTCCGCACAATGCATGACACCCGCGACATCGCCATCAGTGATCAACCGGATCGCGGCACCTGTGCTGCGTATCTCGCTGATCGTATCTTCGTGGCGTGGACGTTCCAGCACGCAGACCGTGATATCATTGACCGAGCAGCCCTTGGCCGCCGCAAGGGCCGAGACACGTTCAGCCGGGGACATATCTAGGGTGACAACGCCTGGGCGGTAGCCCGGACCAACGGCAAGCTTATCCATATAGACATCGGGCGCATGTAGCATTGAACCACGCGGCCCCATTGCGATTACCGCCAGCGCATTTGGCATATCCTTGGCGGTAAGGGTCGTGCCCTCAAGCGGGTCAAGCGCGATATCTACACCGGGGCCGTTGCCGTTGCCGACCTCTTCACCGATGTAGAGCATCGGCGCTTCGTCACGCTCGCCCTCGCCGATCACAACGACACCCGCGATATCGAGCTTGTTCAACTGCGTGCGCATGGCATCAACGGCGGCTTGATCAGCCGCTTTTTCATCGCCACGGCCAATCAGCGGCGCGCAGGCAATTGCTGCCGCCTCTGACACACGGGCAAGCCCGAGCGAAAGCGTGCGGTCATGAAATTCTGGGGCATCAACCATGTGAACGATCCTTTGGTGCTGTTTTGCATGCCCTAACGCGCAGGCGAGGGGCGACACAAGACTGTGAACGCTAACAGGCCAAAGTGATTTAATTCAAATGCGATGTAGTCTGCGTCGTTACACGTCTTCGATCCGGATTGAGACCGGGGTGCCTGTGACAACGCCTGTCGCGGCAAAACCCGCGATGGCCTCATCTAATGCGGTTTGCGTGGTTTTATGCGTGACGATCAGAACCGGTGCGGATGCATCATCATGGCCATACTGCCGCATCCGGTCGATCGATACCCCCGCATCGCCTAGTGCATTGGCAACCTTTGCCAATGCGCCCGGTTTATCGAGCAGCTGCATGCGCAGGTAATAGGGCGCCGGGATCGCGGAGTGCGCGATGCGCGCCTTGCGCAAATTGGCCACAGGTTGACCAAAGACAGGCGGACGGTTTCCGCGCGCCAGATCAATCACATCACCCATCACAGCACTCGCTGTTGGCCCCTCACCAGCGCCAGCGCCGCGCAATACGATCTGCCCCACAGCGTCGCCTTCGAGGACGATCATATTTGTCCCACCTGTCAGCTGCGCCAAGGGCGAGCCATCGGGCACCAAGCAGGGGGACATGCGTTGCTCTAACCCACGGCCTGTCATCTGTGCGACACCCAAGAGCTTGATCTTATAGCCCATATCCGCAGCCTGATGGATATCTTCTATTGTGACGCTACCAATCCCTTTGAGACTGACACCCGCAAAATCAACTTTGGTGCCATAGGCAATCGACGCAAGCAGGGCGAGCTTATGGCCGGCGTCAATGCCACCTACGTCCAGCTCTGGATCGGCTTCGAGATAGCCCAACTGATTGGCTTCATCAAAGACCTCTTCGTAGGAGAGCCCTGCGTCCTCCATCCGGGTGAGGATATAGTTACAGCTGCCGTTCATCACACCCATAATCCGGGTGATTTCATTACCTGCCAGCCCTTCGCTGAGCGCTTTGACGACGGGAATACCGCCTGCGACGGCGGCCTCAAACCGGATGGCGCGGCCTGCGG
>CAKMZE010000025.1:13118-15420 GCA_929200295.1 uncultured Alphaproteobacteria bacterium | reverse complement strand
GGCCTGCGGTCTCAGCCGATTGCGCCAAGGCGTGGCCATGGATCGCGAGCAGCGCTTTATTTGCGGTGATGACATCCTTTCCAGATGCAATCGCAGTCTCGGTTGCGTCTTTGGCTGGGCCTTCATCGCCGCCGATCAGTTCAACAAAGACATCCACATCTTCGCGCTGGGCAAGCGCCACCGCGCTATCCTCCCACGCATAGCCTGACAAATCGACATCGCGGTTCTTTGATTTTGAGCGCGCAGAAACGGCTGTGATCTCAATCGGGCGACCTGCGCGTGCGGCAAGCATTTCGGTATGCGATTGAATGATCCGCACAACACCCACACCAACAGTCCCAAGGCCTGCGATTCCAAGACGAAGAGGTGAAGACATATGCAGCATCCATTTATGAACGTAAAATTAGGTATGCAGGCTGTTAGCGAAGTTTTACAACTATCGCAATGTGGCCTGTTGCATCCGCGCGCGCGTGGGGGCGTCAATCACGGGGCTGCGTAAATTTGCGGCACGGCGCTGCAAATTTTGGATGCGCTGCTCTAATTGTGACGTCGCCGCCTGAATCGTTTGGTTCTGCGACCCATCTGCTTGGGCAAGGATTGAGGCCAGTGGCACAAGTGCGGGGTAATCAGCGTTTTGGGCAACGGGTGGGAAATTTTCTGTGCCTTGTGGGAATTCACCACAGCCCAATAGGCCGCAAAGCGCGGCGCAAAGGCGAAGATGATGAACAGGTGACATAGAAAAGATCCGCGATATTTCTTTTACACACACCTACACTGCGGGTTGCGGCAACAAAAGGCTCTGTTCATGTTTTCGGCAGACCTTTGCAGTATGATTGTGATCTGGACCTTTTGGTTCATTTAGGGCATCAGCATATCACGCGAATTCGGAGACACGTCATGGGCCTAGGGCATACAATCAAACGCATTTTTACTTGGTGGGATGGCCAGACCTTTGGCACCCAACTGTGGACGTGGCGCAAGGGTGAGAAAGTCGGCGAGGACGCGCAAGGAAATATCTTTTACCGCACCGCTGACGATAGCCGCCGTTGGGTGATTTATAACGGTGATATCGAAGCCTCGCGTATTGATCCAGATTGGCATGGCTGGCTGCACCGCACATGGGATGCGCCGCCAACTGATAAACCTTTAGCGCATAAATCATGGGAACAACCGCATCAGGAAAACCTGACAGGGACGATGGCGGCCTATGCGCCTGCGGGGTCGCTGAAACAGGCGAAACTTGCGGCGCGCGATGATTATGAAGCATGGACATCTGAATAAGGCCAAAAGCATGCGCGAGAACACGGGCGAAGTGATAACCGGTGCTGCTGTCCTAGCTGTGGCTGTGGCTTTCGGTTTTTATCTGGCGCAAGCGGCTGGTTTGGGACAAGCGGCGCAAAGCTATCCGTTGTCAGCCAGCTTTCGCTCTGTCGAAGGCATCCATACGGGCACTGATATCCGTCTTGCAGGCGTGAAAATTGGCAGCGTGTCTGACATCACACTTAATCCGGCAACATTCCGCGGGGAAACCACGCTTGCAGTTAATGCAGATATTGCGATCCCCAATGATAGCGCTGCGGTGATCGCCTCCGAAGGGTTGTTGGGCGGTAATTTCATCGAAATCGTGCCCGGTGGATCATTGGATAACTACAACCCCGGTGATGAGATCGAAGATACCCAAGGGGCGGTGAGCCTGATTTCGTTGTTGTTGAAATTTGTGACCGGTGAGGGTGAGACACGATGATCAGACGTTTTATGATGGTGCTGAGTGTGGCTTTATGCATGCCTCTCGCGGGTCTTGCCCAGCAGGCGACAGATGGGACGGGTGGTAACCTCAGGGTTTTGGATAAGGTCACAGGTGAGGTGAGCGATATATCCTTGCGATCTGGTCAGACCCAACAGCTGGGGTATTTGCGAGTGAAACTGGATGCATGTCGCTATCCTGTCTCAAACCCGTCTGGTGATGCCTATGCAGCGATCAGCGTGTGGTACCGCGAAGCGGCGACCCCAATCTTTGAGGGGTGGATCATCGCATCTTCACCTGCCTTATACGCGATGGATCATCCGCGTTATGATATCTGGGCATTGCGCTGCACAACATCATAAGCGCGCGGCACTTGCCTTTGCTTATGAAAATCAGCGGTGTCAGTGATGGCCTGCCGCAGCTTGTCTTGATACGCAGCACGTGGGATTTCAAGCGCACCGAGACTGGCAAGATGGTCCGTTAAAAACTGCGTATCAAAGAGCGAAAACCCAGCCTCACGCAGACGGTCAATCAGATAGGCAAGCGCTACTTTTGATG
>CAKMZE010000025.1:11145-13101 GCA_929200295.1 uncultured Alphaproteobacteria bacterium | reverse complement strand
CCAAAAAAAGCGGCACCAACCACAACACCGTAAACGCCACCAACAAGTTGCCCGTCTTTCCAAACCTCGACAGCATGCGCATCGCCGCGGTCATGTAAGGCCGCATAGAGGTCAAAGATGGTGTCGTTAATCCATGTTTCTGCACGATCAGCACAGCCCCGCACGACATCGGCAAAGGCCGTATCAAAGGTGACGGTGTAGTCTTCACGCAGCAGCGTTTTGCGCAGGCTGCGCGAGATATGAAATCCATCCAGTGGGATGATCCCACGGTATTTTGGATCTACCCAAAATACCTCGGGATCATCGCGGCCTTCTGACATTGGGAAAACCCCAATGCGGTAGGCTTGCAAGAGAATGTCTGGGGTAAGATGAGCAGGTGCTGACATCTCATTACCCTGATCAGTTAAGGTTTTCTTCTAACCAATGCTCGAGCCAATGAATGTTATATTCCCCGGTTTGCACGGCTTCTTCGGCCAGCAATGCATGAAAAAGTGGAATCGTCGTATCCACACCATCCACGATCAGCTCACCCAGCGCGCGGGCAAGCCGGGCGAGAGCCTCGGGTCGGTCGCGGCCATGGACGATCAGCTTACCGATAAGGCTGTCGTAATAAGGCGGAATTGAATACCCATCATAAAGCGCTGAATCCATGCGCACGCCTAGCCCGCCGGGCGCGTGGTATTGCGTGATTTTCCCGGGACATGGCGCAAAGTTTGGCAGCTTTTCGGCATTGATCCGTACTTCGATGGCGTGGCCATTGATGCTCAGATCGTCTTGGGCAAATGACATCGGCTCGCCTGCGGCCACACGCAGCTGTTCACGCACCAAATCAACACCAAAGATGCCTTCGGTCACGGGATGCTCAACCTGTAAACGTGTGTTCATTTCGATGAAATAGAACTCATCATTTTCAAAAAGAAATTCGATTGTGCCCGCACCGATGTAGTTAATCTGCGCGACAGCATCTGCGCATACCTTACCAATTCTGGCGCGCAGTTCAGGCGTGATACAGGGGCCGGGGGCCTCTTCAAAGACCTTTTGATGGCGTCGTTGTAGCGAGCAATCACGCTCACCTAAGTGTACCGCATTGCCTTTGCCATCACCAAAGACCTGAATCTCAATATGACGCGGCGTGGTCAGGTATTTTTCAATATAGACTTCATCATTGCCAAACGCGGCTTTGCCTTCGGCGCGAGCCGAATGAAAGGCTTGTTCCATATCCGCAGCCGTCTGCGCTACTTTCATGCCGCGCCCACCGCCGCCAGCGGTGGCCTTGATGATAACCGGGTAGCCGACCTCTTCGCCGATGCGCTGGGCATCTTCGAGAGTGGGTACACCGCCATCAGAGCCGGGCACGCATGGCACGCCAAGCGCTTTCATCGTGTCCTTTGCGGTGATTTTATCACCCATGACGCGGATATGTTCGGCTGTTGGGCCGATGAATGTTAGGCCGTGATCTTCGACAGCCTGCACAAAGGCTGCATTTTCAGACAGAAAGCCATAGCCGGGATGGATGGCTTGCGCGCCTGTGATCTCGCATGCAGAAAGCACCGCAGGAAATGACAGATATGATTGCGCAGACGACGGCGGGCCGATGCAAACCGCCTCATCCGCCATGCGCACATGCATCGCATCGCTATCCGCAGTGGAATGGACCGCAACAGACTGGATGCCCATTTCGCGGCAAGCGCGCACAACGCGCAAAGCGATTTCACCACGGTTTGCAATGAGGATTTTATCGAACATGGGCGCGGCCTATTCGATAATCATCAATGGGGCGCCAAATTCGACAGCGTCTCCGTCGTCGACCAAGATCCGTTTTACCGTGCCAGATTTCGGTGCTGGAATATGGTTCATGGTTTTCATCGCTTCGATAATCAAAAGCGTATCGCCTTCTTTCACGGTCGCACCTACGGTCGAGAACGCAGCAGCACCGGGTTCTGGTGACATATAAAC
>CAKMZE010000025.1:4259-11135 GCA_929200295.1 uncultured Alphaproteobacteria bacterium | reverse complement strand
GCTGGGGCCACTGCGGGGGCTGCGACTTGGGCCACCACTTGCTGTTTGCGGCTGACACGTACATTTAAGCTGTCGTTTTCATCATACTCACGTTTGACTTGCAGCTCAGTGAGATCATTTGCACGCAGTAGTTCTGCCAACGCTTGAATAAAGCTGACATCGCTGTCGTGTGAGGTCTTCTTGCTCATGCTATTCTCGGCCCGTTATTTTTGTCCCTTACCATGCGTAAGCGTGGCATGAACGCGCTTATAGGGCAAGCATGCGAATGTTGGAAGCGGGCGATAAGGAAAATTACGCGAAAGCCGTAGGCTTATGCGTCAGCTGGCCTGAGAAAACAGGCCAGAATACCGAAAATACACGAGATACAGCTGCTGTGACTGCATGCAATACTGCGCAGCGAAATGTTGATTAAGCCGTTTCTGGCGCGTTTTCGGGAAGGTCGGCACTATTTCCGCCATCTGGCCCATGCGGGAGCATCGTGACGCCATATGGTTTTAACGTACGCTCAACCTCTTTCACGGCGATATCGGGCTGTTCTACAGGCGATATGCGTGACTGGTTGACCGATGCGACAGGCGCCGTGCTGGCCGGGACGGGGAGTGGAATACTCGGTTGCGCATCACGTGCCAAAGCAGCGGCGTCCGCAACAGGACGAAGATCAGGCTGCGGAATCGCCTGCGGTACGGACGATGCGGCAGCGATGGGGTTCACATATTGATCCATTTCAAACCTCAAAGCATGGTTCATTATCATGGATTTAACATATGAAACATTATCAAGCGGTTAATCACCGTAAAAAAGCAGGCAAGAGTGCTGCCCGCTTCCTTATACATATATATGTTACCTAATATTAAATTGCGAGATAACGCGCGCGCAGGTCTTCATCATCGAGAACCTCTTGCGCAGAGCCATCATAAACGACAGTTCCTGTATCAAGAATAACCGCACGATCAGCGAGCTTGAGAGCCGCGACAGCATTTTGTTCAACAATAACAGTGGTAATACCTTGGTCGCGAATAATATTTAGCGTCTTTGCGATCTCTTGGACGATGACCGGGGCGAGCCCCTCGTAAGGTTCATCCAAAAGCAGGACTTTTACATCACGGGCAAGCGCACGGGCAATCGCCAGCATTTGCTGTTCACCACCAGACAGCGTCACGCCGTCTTGTTTGCGGCGCTCACCCAGCCTTGGGAAAAGCTGATAGATCCGCTCTAATGACCAGCCCACAGGGGGGGCAATTTGTGCGAGCTGTAGATTTTCCTCGACTGTCAGGCCGGGGATGATTCTGCGGTCTTCTGGCACCAAAGCGATGCCATTTTGCGCCGCTTCATAGCTCTTCATGTTATGAAGCGGTTTGTGATCCAGCCAGATCTCGCCATGTTTGAGCGCGGGATCATCAAGGCGGGCAATTGTCCGCAGGGTTGATGTTTTACCTGCGCCATTGCGGCCAAGCAGAGCCAAGATCTCGCCCTCATGGATGCTAAAGCTAATGTTTTGGACGATATAACTCTCGCCATAATAGGCTTCGACTTCCCATAGGCTAAGAAAGGCAGGTGTCGTTGCCGCGTTATTGGCGTTTTTGTTAAAGGGGGCAGTCATTGTTGTGTCTCCTGATGACATGCTTTCATAGAAAGCTTGCGATCACATCCATGAACCGGACGAAGGGGCGAATATGGGGTGAGTTTGCACATATTAGACCTGCGCCTCACCAAGATAAGCCTCACGCACCTTCGGATGGCCTTTGATATTTTCAGGTGTTTCTTCGACCAGAGGCGTGCCCTGAGCCAAGACGGTGATGCGCTCGGCAAGTGAGAACACAACATGCATATCGTGTTCGATGATTGCCATTGTGATGTCGCGCTTTTCCTTGATCTCTTTGAGCAGATCAATTGTGTTATTGGTATCGGCGCGGGCCATACCAGCTGTTGGTTCATCCAGCAGCAAAAGCCGCGGCTCTTGCACCAGACACATCGCCATCTCTAAACGGCGTTTGTCACCACGCGACAAAGACGAGGCTGTCATATGCCGTTTGTCGATCATATTGACGTCCTCAAGGATCGCGGCGGCCATGTCGTGAATGTCAGCTTCATGTTTCACGTCACCGATGGCATGCATACGGAACGCGCCGTCGCGTTTCGCAAAACACGGGATCATCACGTTTTCAAACACGCTGAGTTCTGCAAAAATCTCGGGCGTTTGGAACACGCGGGAAATGCCGAGCTGATTGATTTCATAAGGCTTGCGCCCCAACACCGATTGCCCATCAAACATGACCGAGCCACTGTCAGGGATCAGCTTGCCAACGAGCACGTTGAGCAATGTCGATTTACCCGCCCCGTTTGGACCAATAATGGCATGGACCGTGTTCTCAGCAACGCTGAGGTTCACATCACCAAGGGCTTGCAGCCCTCCAAAGCGTTTGTTGACACCTTTGACTTCAAGGATACCCATCATTCGTCTCCTTATTCTGCGGGATTGTTTTCGCCCGCAGGCGTCACGTCGGGTTTCTTGCGGCTCAACTTGGTCGCGATGCGTTGGCCAAGCTCAACCAGCCCACCAGGCACAAAGATCACCACCAGCATAAACACAAGCCCAAGCGTCAGGTGCCATGCGTGCCCAACAAAGAAGTTGGCCATGATGTACACCATCGCGTTCTCAAGCCAATCAGGCAGGATCCCGAGCCATGTGTGCAGCTGTGCCTCACTGATCGAAGAGAGGATCTTTTCCATATATTTGATCGCGCCAGCGCCCAGGATCGGGCCAAGCAACGTGCCAACACCGCCCAAGATCGCCATGATGACGATTGTGCCGCTTTCCGTCCAGAACATCCGCTCTGCACCGGCTTGGGCGTCCATTGCAACCAACAGACCACCAGCAAGCCCGGCATAGACGCCCGAGACGACAAAGGCCGCAAGCATATAAGGTTTGGTGTTGAGACCTGTGTAGCTCATCCGTTGGTTATTTGATTTGATCGCACGCAGCATCAGACCAAAAGGTGAGCGGAAAATGCGGATCGAGATGTAAAAGCTCACCACAAGAAAGAGCGCACAAAGGTAGTATCCTGCTTCAAAGGTAAAGGACCAGTTGCCCAGCTCCCAAACTTGCTTTGCATTCAGATCAAACCCGAACAGATGCGGCACTGTCAGACCGTCCTCGCCTTTGAGGATCATCGGGTCTTTGGCCGGATTTGGGGAAAGGTTTGTTTCACCGCCTGTAATCGGGGTGAGAACTGAATAGCTGAGCCTGTAGGCCATTTCCGCAAACGCCAGCGTGAGGATCGAAAAGTAGATCCCTGTGCGCCGCAGCGAAATCCACCCAATGACCAGCGCGAATAAGCCAGTGACAAGCATCGCCATTGGAATAGCGATGATGACGTTAAAGTTCAGCAGCTTGTACATCCACATCGCTGTATAACTGCCGATCCCGATAAAGGCGGCATGCCCAAACGACAGATACCCGGTCAAGCCAAACAGGATGTTGAAACCAATCAGAACAATCGCAAAGATCGCGAAAAGCTGCATCAGCGCAGGATAGCCTGCATTGAGAAAGCTTAACGTGCTGCTTTCTGGAAATGGGTTCAACAGAAACGGCGCTGCAACGGCCAAGAAGGCGACGAGAAGCAACAGACCAAAGTCTTTTTTGTTCAGACCAAGCATGGGTCAGTCCTCCATGACGCCCTTGCGGCCCATAAGGCCACGGG
The DNA here is from genome assembly GCA_929200295.1 of uncultured Alphaproteobacteria bacterium. Taxonomy (GTDB): domain Bacteria; phylum Pseudomonadota; class Alphaproteobacteria; order Rhodobacterales; family Rhodobacteraceae; genus Yoonia. Next base: position 7,434 of record CAKMZE010000025.1, on the reverse strand, counting down.
GACGGGTAAGCAGAATAATAATGGCGATCAGATAGATTGCGATCTGGTCGACGCCGATGATGAGGTTGGCAAGAAGATTGGTGTCATCAAGACCCAAACTTTCGACAAGCCCGGTTTTCCAAGATGGCAATGACGCAAAGCTTTGTACAATCCCCAACAGGAACCCAGCAAGCACAGCACCAGGGAGCGATCCCATGCCGCCAACAACCACAACAACAAAGCATGGCACGAGGTATTCCATGCCCAAGTTATAACTTGGCGCTTGGATCGGTGCGAACATCACGCCCGCAACCCCAGCCACTGCGGCCGCGAGACCAAACATCAGTGTGAAATACTTGTTGATGTTGATCCCGAGTAACCCAACCGTCTCACGGTCTGCCATGCCTGCACGAACAACCATCCCAAAGGTGGTGAACTGGAGAAACGCAAACACAGCCGCGATGATTGACATCGAGAAGAAGAAATACACGATACGCCATGCGCTATATGTGATCGTGCCGATGTCATATCCAAGATAGATGCCGAGATCGATCGGGCCACTCAGCGCCTCGGGCATTGGCGCCTGAATAGGGTTTGCACCATACATCGCGCGGATAAGATCACCTAAAACAATGGCCAAACCAAAGGTCACGAGGATCTGGTCCGCATGTGGACGGTGATAGAAGTGGCGGATCAAACCGCGCTCCATCGCCCAGCCGATAAAGATCATAATCGGGATAGATACCACAACGGCGATTGGCACAGACCAATCACTTAGCCAATGGCCAACGTTTTCACCGAACCAAACCACCCAATATGAGGTCTCGACCGCAAGCGGCCTGCCTAAAAAGTCGGTTTGGGTCGGGTCCTCGACCACTTGGACGAGTTTAAAAAAGTCGTCTGCGCTGCCTAATTCGCGAATGTCACCTAGAACATCGCCCATCAGGATCGCCACAAAGGCACCGATCATAAACAGTGCGCCATGGGCAAAATTGACCACCCCAAGGGTGCCAAAAATAAGTGTCAAGCCAAGGGCGATCAGCGCATATGCTGAGCCGCGATCAAGCCCGTTGACGATTTGTTGAATAAATTCTTCCATGCTCGTGCCCCCTCAAATCACATGGGTCGCGGTTCTCCGCGAAATGGGACCGGCGCCCCCAGTGTAGGGGGGCGCCTATCGTGAGTGTTATCGACTTATGCGCCTGGGTTACAAGTACCCAATGATGCATCCGCGCCACCAAAGGAGGGGTGATCAGGTGCGTATTCGACCTGTGCCCGTGGTGTGACTTCGACGATTTCCAGTGTGTCGTACTGGTTGGCTGGGTTCTCTTTACCCTTCACAACAAGAACGTCCTTAAAGCACTGGTGATCGGCGCCGCGGTATGTTGTGGCACCGTTGCCCATGCCGTCAAACTCAAAGTCTTCGAGAGCTTCAACAACGCCACATGGGTTGAATGTACCAGCACGTGTGACAGCATCCGCATAAAGCAGTGTCTGCACATAGCATGTGTGCGCTGCGTTTGAAGGCGGGCGACCATACTTTTCACCAAATGACTTGGTGAAGGCTGCCGTGCCTGCGTCTTGCAACTGCCAGTTCCAGTTCATAGAGCCAAACACACCTTCGATGTTTGAACCCGCACCAGCGGCCATCAGCTCTGAATAGAGCGGAACGATGATTTCCATCTGTGTGCCGTCAACCATACGGTCGCGGATACCAGCCTGGATCGCTTGTGAAAGCGAGTTCACCATGTCCCCACCGTAGTGGTTCAACACAAGAACATCAGCACCAGAGTTCAGAACAGGTGTGATATAGCTGTTAAAGTCACCGGCACCAACAGGTGTCAGCACTGTTTCAACAGTTTCCCAACCCATTGCTTCGGTTGATGTCTGAACAGCCTCTTGCGTTGTGTAGCCCCAGTTATAGTCCGCAGTCAGGTGATATGCACGACGACCGTTGCCATAAGCACCCTCAAGCACAGGTGCCAAAGCAGCACCAGACATGTAGCTGTTAAAGAAGTGACGGAAACCGTTGGCCTTGCGGTCCTTACCGGTTGTGTCGTTTGAGTGTGTCAGACCGGCCATGAACATGACGCCAGCTTCTTGGCAAAGTGCCTGAACAGCCACAGCCACACCAGAGGACGAGCCACCGTTGACCATGATAACGCCTTCGCGCTCGATCATCTGCTGGGCAGATGCACGTGCAACGTCAGATTTGGTCTGTGTATCGCCTGTGACGAACTCAACCTTCTTGCCAAGAATACCTGTACCATCGAGGTTCTTCTCAGAGAATGTGTTAAGCATACCGCCGTCGCCCATGCCGTTGATGTGCTCAACAGCAAGCTCTTGCGCGCGCAGCTCGTCGAGACCTTCCTCAGCATAGGGGCCTGTTTGTGGTACGTTAAAGCCGATTTTGACGGTTGAACCTGTTGGCGCATTGGTAAAACCACTGTGGCTTGCTGCGCTCAGATACGTAGGCACCGCGAGACCTGCACCTGCAACGGCGCCGGTCTTCAACACGCCACGACGCGTGAAGTTGGATGTGGACATAAAATCCTCCCTTGTTTTGATGTGCTGTGCGGGCCTCCTCACCCTCACAGCCTGCACATTATAGATGTGCTGCCGTATCCTTGCCGCGATTTACAAAATCACCAAGGTCCGCTTCGAAGTGCTGGACAATTTTGTAAATCAGTGCACAATAATTTGAAAATTCTTGTCAAGCCATTTTCTCGCAACCGCAGAATGGTGTTGAATAATAAGGGAAAAACAATGGCAAACGCTATTCCGCACACAGGAACGCGGATTCGTGAAAAACGCATTGATCTCCATATGCGTCAGGCTGATCTGGCGCAAGCTGTTGGAATCTCGCCTTCATATCTCAACCTGATCGAACACAATAAGCGTAGAATCGGTGGCAAGCTGTTGACCGATCTTGCGCGGTCACTTGGCGTTGATAGCGTGATGCTGACACAAGGCGCGGATACAGCGCTACTTGATAGCCTGCGCGCGGCTGCGGTTGATATTGCAGCCGGGGCGGAAATCGCCCGGGTCGAAGAGCTGGCCGCGCGTTATCCGGGCTGGGCTGCGACATTGGCACAGCAAGCGGCGCAAATCGATCACCTGTCAGCGCAAATTCAAACCCTTACCGACCGTTTGGCCCATGACCCACAGCTTTCAAACGCCTTGCATGATGTGGTGT
>CAKMZE010000025.1:0-4249 GCA_929200295.1 uncultured Alphaproteobacteria bacterium | reverse complement strand
TGTCGGCTGTGACGTCGATCCGTTCAACCGTTTCGATCCTGGTTGAAGATGAAAAACTTGATGCAGATTGGCAACGGCGTTTTCATCAAAACATCTATGATGAGAGCCTGCGCATGGCCAAGCTGTCCGATGTGCTCATGACATATCTGCGCGCGCCAAAGGATGTGACGCCTTTGATGCATGATCCCGATGATGCGTTTTCCAACGCTGAGTATGAGGTTGTAGATACAGATTTTGCGCAAGCGGCACAGCGCTGTGATTATGATCCATCTGTATTGGCCAAGCAATTTGATTGCGATCTGGCGACGATTTTGCGCAAAATGGCATGCTTGGATGAAATGCACCCGCCTATGGGGCTGATCGTGAGCGATGCATCTGGGACGATCACCACATATAAACCTGTGCTTGGGATGAGCCTGCCGCGCCAAGGGGGCGGTTGCCCGCTCTGGCCTGTTTATCTGGCGTTGTCTCAGCCGGGGCAGCCATTGATGACGGATGTTGAATTGCCGGGGTCGCATGCGGCGCGGCTGCGATGCTACGCGATTGCCCAGCCTGTGGGTGCAGTGGCGTTTGATGCGCCTGTTGTCTATCAATCCACCATGCTCGTGATCGCGGACCAGCCTGAAACATCAGCCCCCGCGCTGCCGATTGGCACCGCCTGCCGTATTTGCCCACGCGGTGCATGCCAAGCACGCCGTGTCCCATCCGCGCTAGAGCAGGACTAAAAGCCAGTTTTACCCATTACATTGATCGCATTTTATATGTTTATGCGCTGATCAGTCGAATGGGCGCGCATTCAATACATTGTTATAAATACATAAAAAAAGGATCTGCAAAATCGCGCCAAGGGTCATGATTTCGGCGCGTAATTTTCACATATGCTACGTATAATATATGTATCGGTACTGTTCTTGGAGTTTGATTTTGTCTTTTGATCCGACACTTGCGGCCTTTCGTTTTGGGTATGGGTTGTCACCACATCACAGCGCCCCACAAGACGTGCAGACGTTGATGGCTGATCTCTCGGGTCCTGATCTTGGGCAAAAGGCGCATCATATTTCGGTGTTTTCCCAAGCAGCCCCCACACCGCTTGCCTTAAACGTCGCCAATCGCGAGCAAAACCGCGCGCGCGGTACAGATAAATTCGAGGCGGCACAGGCGCATGCAAGGCATCTGATGAAACTGGCGCGCGAACAAGCGGCAAAAAACCTAGGCGCCGAGATTGCACGCGCTGTGGATGCCCCCGTTGGGTTTCGTGAGCGACTCGTTGCCTTTTGGGCGGATCATTTCACAGTGCGGTCGCGGTCAAACCGGACAACGCATCTTGTGACGCCTTATATAGAAGAGGCCATTCGCCCGCATATCACGGGCAATTTTGCTGATCTGCTCTTTGCCGCCACGACGCATCCGATGATGATGAATTATTTGCAACAAACGCAATCAATTGGTCCCAACAGTGTGATTGGCCTGCGGCGCGGGCGCGGGTTGAACGAGAACCTTGCGCGCGAGGTGATGGAACTGCACACGCTGGGTGTCGATGGACCCTATACACAAACGGACGTGACAGAATTTGCTGAGCTGCTTTCAGGGTTAAGCTATACACCGCTGGATGGGTTTGAATATTCACCACGCCGCGCGGAGCCCGGGCGCGAAACCGTTTTGGGCGTAACCTATAGTGATGAAGCCTCGCTCGATACGATTCGTGATGCACTTGATGATCTCGCACGCCACCCCGCGACGGCGGCCCATCTGGCGCATAAAATCGCGGTGCACTTCCTGTCACAAACGCCCAATCCGTCCTTGGTTGCGGATCTGACAGAGGCGTTTGCAAAGGGCCGATTGATGGATGTGTACCAGACCCTATTGGATCATCCCGCAGCTTGGGTTTCTCAACGTGAAAAGGTGCGCACACCACAAGAATATATCACAGCAAGCCTGCGCGCATTGGGGATATCTGGGCAGGATATAGCGCAGGCAGATCGCACAATGATCCGCCGTTACGTTGTGAACCCGATGCGCGTCATGGGCCAACCATGGCAGCGCCCTGTTGGCCCGGATGGCTGGCCAGAGGATCCAGCCGCTTGGATTATTCCGCAAACCATGGCGGGGCGGATTACTTGGGCGATGAGAACCCCACAAGATTTATTGGACGTGCTGCCAGACCCGCGTGACTTTGTGCGTACGGCGCTTGGGCCGCGTGCCGCACCCGAGGTGGTGTTTGCCGCAGGGGCTGCGGCAAGTCGTAAAGATGGCGTGGGGGTCGTTCTCTCCTCTGCAGCATTTCAAAGGAGATAAGGCAATGGAACGGCGTCATTTTCTGAAATCCGGGCTGATGTTGGGCTGTTCTGCTGCGGCTTCGCCCTTGCTCACACCTGTCGCCTTTGCGCAAGGTCCATGGGATAATCGGCTTGTCGTGATCATTTTGCGTGGCGCAATGGATGGTTTGGATGTGATCCGCCCGCGCGGTGATGCAGATTATGCATCGCATCGTGCGACATTGGCCACAGATGATAGCCTTGATCTGACCGATTTTTATGGGCTGCATCCGGCATTAGCACCGCTTCATCCGCTTTGGCAAAAGGGTGAGTTTGGTGCGATGCATGCGGTTTCAACCCCTTATCGTGATAAGCGGTCGCATTTTGATGGGCAGGATATTCTTGAGGCCGGATTGAATGATCTGCAGTCTGGGCCACAGGATGGCTGGTTAAACCGTATGCTGCAGGCGGTGCCTGGGCTGACGGCGCAAACAGCCTATGCAATTGGGGCCGAGCAGATGCTCGTTATGACCGGGGACGCGCCCGTGTCGCGGTGGTCGCCAGAAGCACGGTTGCGTCTGTCAGATCATGCGCGACGCTTGCTTGAGGTTGTGCACCATGATGATCCGCTGTTCCGGGCGGCATCTGCGAATGCGCTTGATATCACGGATGGCTTGCTGATGACCGCCGATGAGGATGCGGCGACTATGGAGGCTGCGATGATGGATCCGATGATGGCGGATGTCGGCCAAGGGCAACATGTGTCTGTGGCAGAGTTCACGGCCACGCGGTTGCTGCGTGAAACCCGGATCGCAAGTTTTTCAATCGGTGGCTGGGATTCGCATCAAAATCAGGCGCCTCAGCTTAATCGCGTGTTGCGGCAGTTGAGCGATACGATTCTTACATTACGCGCGGGCTTGGGCGACGTTTGGGACCGCACGGCGGTGCTATGCATGACCGAGTTTGGGCGCACGGTGCGTGAAAACGGTACAAAAGGCACGGATCACGGAACAGGTGGTGCCATGCTTTATGCAGGTGGCGCGCTGAAGGGTGGACGCGTCTTGGGGCAATGGCCCGGATTGGGAGCAGGTGATCTTTATGCGGATCGTGATCTGATGCCGACCGCAGATGTGCGGGGGGCTGCGGGCTGGGCGATGCAAGGTTTGTTTGGCCTAAATCAGAGTGTTATTGAAGGCACGATTTTTCCGGGGCTGGATATGGGCGGCGATCCGGGTATTCTACTTTAGAAAATACGTGAAAGGATAGATCGTGTCGCGCCCCCTGGGTCCTGAGATTTCAAATTGGACGCCACCGCCCTTGCCGAAGGATCTATCCTTATCAGGGCAATGGGCACGGCTTGATCTTTTGGATGTGCAAACTGATGCCGTGGGCTTGTGGGAGGTGTTTGCAGGTCATGATTGGGTGTGGGATTATTTGTTTGAACACCCACCGGAAGATTTTGATGCGTTTCGCCAGATTCTAGAAACGGTGGCCGCTTTGGATGACAAGCCATGCTATGTGATCCGGGCCAAAGATGACCCTGCACCACTTGGCTATGCGTGCTACTGGACTGCGGCCCCTGCGATGGGATGCCATGAGATCGGTAGTGTGAATCTTTCCCCGCGTTTACAAAAAACGCAGGTAGCCACTGAGGCGTTTTTTCTGATGCTTGATTGGGCTTTTGCCCATGGCTATCGCCGGATGGAATGGAAATGCAACGCGTTGAATATGCCGTCACGGCGTGCGGCAGAACGACTTGGGTTTCAGTATGAAGGGGTGTTTCGTCAGCATATGATCGTCAAAGGCTTGAACCGTGATACGGCGTGGTATGCGATCACAGATAAAGACTGGGTGAAACTTAGAGAGGCTTACCAAACGTGGCTTGCGCCCGAAAATTTTGATCAAGATGGTCAGCAAAAACAGTCGTTAAAGGCGCTGACTGCGGTGTGTCGCGCGGAAGAGTAACCGTCTGAGACTAGCCCCAGGCGCTCCAA
>CAKMZE010000024.1:21238-28294 GCA_929200295.1 uncultured Alphaproteobacteria bacterium | reverse complement strand
ACCGGGCAGCATCACATCCAATATCACCAAATTGGGGGGCGTTTTACGCAGTTTATCCATCGCTGTGCTGCCGTCCTCGTGGGTATGCACAGTCCAGCCATCACGAGACAGGATGAAACTAATCGCCTCAATGATGTTAGGCTCATCTTCGATTAAAAGGACGCGTTTGCCCACTTTGCCCCTCCCTCACAGCGCATTATTGAAATCTAGCGCAATAAAATCCCTGTTGTCAAAGTGATGCGCCGGTTTGCAGAAATCCTGCGCGCGTACGTAAAGGCATCAAATTAAAATAAGAGAGAGCTATGAAGAAAAAACACCCGCGCCCTTCGAACACGGGTGTTTTCGATATTCTCATCTCAACAAATCATGAGACGTTACAACACACAAATATTGTGTATGGAATGCGGTCTATGATGTCTCTGGGTCAATCACCCGCAGATTGAGTTCGCGCAGTTGCTCATTCATCGGCGCGTTGGGGGCGCCCATCATCAGGTCTTCGGCGCGTTGGTTCATTGGGAACATGATCACTTCGCGGATATTGGTCGCATCCGCCAAGAGCATCACAATCCGGTCGATTCCAGCCGCACAGCCCCCATGGGGAGGCGCGCCATATTGGAATGCATTGACCATACCGCCAAACCGCTTTTCAACCTCATCAGCGCCGTAGCCTGCGATTTCGAACGCTTTAAACATGATCTCAGGTCTGTGGTTTCGGATTGCGCCCGACACCAGCTCATACCCGTTACAGGCCAGATCATACTGATAGCCAAGAACCTCAAGCGGATCGCCTTCAAGCGCGGCCATGCCGCCTTGTGGCATTGAGAACGGGTTATGTTCAAAGTCGATCTTTCCGCTCTCTTCGTCGCGCTCATAAATCGGGAAATCCACGATCCAGGCAAAGGCAAAGCGGTTTTGATCAGTGAGACCCAGTTCATCGCCAATCACTGTGCGCGCACGCCCAGCCACAGGTTCAAAGGCTTTGGGTTTCCCACCCAGGAAGAACGCCGCATCACCAAGCCCAAGACCCAGCTGCACACGAATAGCCTCGGTCCGCTCGGGGCCGATGTTTTTCGCCAAAGGACCTGCGGCTTCCATACCGCCTGCAACCTCACCAGATTTCAGCTTGGCTTGGGCCTCTTTGACGGTGATTCCCATCTCTTGGGCAACTGCATCTGCGGTTTTTTCGCGCCAGAAGATATAGCCCATGCCGGGCAGTCCTTCTTTCTGGGCAAATGCATTCATGCGATCACAGAATTTACGGCTTCCACCAGTTGGTGCGGGGATTGCACGTACCTGTGTGCCTTCTTGCTCCAAAAGCTTTGCAAAAATCGCAAAGCCTGAGCCGCGGAAATGATCAGAGACCACTTGCATCTTAATCGGGTTACGCAGGTCAGGCTTATCACTGCCGTACCAAAGTGCTGCATCCTTATATGAAATCTGTTCCCATGTTTGATCGACCTTACGACCACCACCGAACTCTTCGAAGACGCCGGTCAATACCGGCTGGATGGTGTCAAACACATCTTGTTGCTCAACAAACGACATCTCGAGATCGAGTTGGTAAAAGTCAGTCGGTGAGCGATCCGCGCGCGGGTCTTCATCGCGGAAACACGGGGCGATCTGAAAGTATTTGTCATAACCCGACACCATCAACAGCTGTTTAAACTGCTGCGGCGCTTGTGGCAGCGCATAGAACTTGCCCGGGTGCAAACGTGATGGGATCAGAAAGTCGCGCGCGCCCTCGGGTGAGGATGAGGTGATAATCGGCGTCTGATATTCCCGGAAACCGCTATCCCACATCCGTTTGCGCATTGAGGCCACAACATCCGAGCGCAGCTTCATGTTGTCCTGCATGACCTCGCGGCGCAAATCAAGGAAGCGGTATTTCAGGCGGGTTTCTTCTGGGTATTCTTGATCTCCGAACACCATCAATGGCAGTTCTTTCGCGGCACCCAGCACCTCGATATCGCGCACGAAGACCTCGATCTCGCCTGTTGGCAGCTTTTCGTTCACCAGCTCAGGATCGCGCGCCTTGACCTCTCCATCGATCCGAATGCACCATTCTGACCGAACCTTTTCCACATCTGCAAAAGCCGCTGAATCAGGGTCACAAAGCACCTGTGTGATGCCGTAATGGTCGCGCAGGTCAATAAACAAGATCCCGCCATGGTCTCTTACACGGTGGACCCAGCCTGATAGGCGGACAGTGTCGCCCACGTGAGACGCTGTCAAATCAGCACAAGAATGGGAACGGTAAGCATGCATAAGATTAAGCCCTTTGGACAGGAATATTCGGTCGGGTCGATACACCTCTTTGTACAGCATAAGTCAAGTATTCAGGGGCGTTTTCGCAAATATGATAGCTGTGACGGTGTCATCGGCATAAAATGAATCCCAAAATCACCACCAAGACGCGGTTTCACCTCTTGCACACCGGCTGCGCATCCCTATAACGCATGACAATTTGGAAAAATCGGGGGCTGCCGCCATGCCAAGACGTGATGATATCAAATCGATCATGATTATCGGTGCAGGCCCCATTATTATTGGGCAAGCCTGCGAGTTTGATTATTCTGGTGCTCAGGCCTGTAAGGCGCTGCGCGAAGAAGGATACCGGGTCATTCTGGTCAATTCGAACCCAGCAACAATCATGACAGACCCCGGCCTCGCAGATGCCACCTATATTGAACCGATCACACCTGATGTGGTTGCGGGTATCATCGCCAAAGAAAAGCCAGATGCGCTTTTGCCCACAATGGGCGGGCAAACCGGGCTGAATACCGCGCTCGCGCTCGCTGATATGGGTGTTCTTGAAGAACACGGGGTTGAGATGATTGGCGCAAAACGCGCTGCTATTGAAATGGCCGAGGACCGCAAGCTCTTTCGTGAAGCGATGGACCGTCTGGGGATCGAAAACCCCAAAGCCACGATTGTCACCGCACCCGAGGTTGACGGCAAACATGACCTCACGGCAGGCGTCGCCATTGCACTTGATGCGCTTGAGGATATTGGGCTTCCAGCGATCATTCGCCCGGCCTTTACCTTAGGTGGGACAGGCGGCGGAGTGGCCTATAACCGCGAAGATTACGAACATTTCTGCCGCACGGGCATGGATGCCTCACCCGTTGGGCAGATCCTCGTGGACGAGTCGCTTTTGGGGTGGAAAGAGTTTGAGATGGAAGTCGTCCGCGACAAAGCGGACAATGCCATCATCGTTTGCGCGATTGAAAACGTTGATCCTATGGGCGTGCACACAGGCGATAGTATCACCGTCGCCCCTGCCCTGACCCTGACAGACAAAGAATACCAGATCATGCGGACGCATAGCATTAATGTGCTGCGCGAGATCGGCGTTGAAACAGGTGGTTCAAACGTCCAATGGGCCGTGAACCCTGCGGATGGCCGTATGGTCGTGATCGAAATGAACCCCCGCGTTTCACGGTCTTCTGCATTGGCATCAAAGGCCACTGGCTTTCCGATCGCAAAAATCGCGGCCAAGCTTGCCGTGGGCTACACGCTGGATGAGCTGGACAATGACATCACAGGCGTGACCCCGGCCTCGTTTGAGCCTAGCATCGACTATGTTGTCACAAAAATCCCGCGCTTTGCGTTTGAAAAATTCGCAGGCTCCGAGCCTTATCTCACCACGGCGATGAAATCTGTCGGTGAGGTAATGGCCATTGGCCGGACATTCCACGAATCCATGCAAAAAGCACTGGCCTCAATGGAAACTGGGCTCTCCGGCTTTGATGAGGTCGATATCCCCGGCGCACCAGATACCGCCACGATCACCAAAGAACTAGCTGCACAAACACCAGACCGCATTCGGGTCATTGCCCAAGCCATGCGACACGGGCTAAGCGACGATGATATTCACGCTGTCACAAAGTTCGACCCTTGGTTCCTCGCTCGTATTCGCGAGATCATTGATGTTGAAAGCGAGATCCAGAAAAACGGTCTCCCTACTTCTGAAAAAGCCATGCGCGACATCAAAATGATGGGCTTTTCTGACGCGCGGCTTGCGATGCTCACGGGCCAAGACGAAAATGATATCCGCCGCGCGCGCCAAGCGCTCGACGTCAACGCCGTGTTTAAACGGATTGATACTTGTGCGGCAGAGTTCGAGGCGCAAACACCCTATATGTATTCAACCTATGAAGCCCCAGCCATGGGCGAGGTGGAATGCGAGGCACGGCCCTCAGATCGCAAGAAAGTCGTCATTCTTGGCGGCGGACCGAACCGAATTGGTCAGGGGATCGAGTTTGATTATTGCTGCTGTCATGCCTGTTTCGCACTGACCGAGCAGGGTTATGAAACCATCATGATCAACTGCAACCCTGAAACAGTGTCCACTGATTATGACACATCAGATCGTTTGTACTTTGAACCGCTCACATTTGAAAGCGTGATGGAAATCCTGCGTGTTGAGCAGGAAAACGGCACGTTGCACGGTGTGATCGTGCAATTTGGCGGGCAAACACCACTCAAACTTGCCAATGCATTGCATGATGCTGGCATCCCGATCCTCGGCACCGAGCCTGACAAAATCGACCTTGCCGAAGATCGCGAGCGGTTCCAGCAACTGGTCATTGAGCTGGGTCTCAAGCAACCCGTGAACGGGATCGCAGCGACGGATGAAGACGCCTTTGCGATTGCCGATGACATTGGCTTTCCTCTGGTCATTCGTCCATCCTTCGTCTTGGGCGGCCGGGCCATGGAAATCGTGCGCGATATGGACCAGCTGCGCCGCTATATCTCTGAGGCGGTGGTCGTGTCCGGTAAAAGCCCAGTTTTGCTCGATAGCTATTTGTCTGGCGCTGTTGAGGTGGATGTTGACTGTCTGTCAGATGGCACGGACACCCATGTGGCCGGTATTATGCAGCATATCGAAGAGGCAGGCGTGCATTCTGGTGATAGTGCCTGCTCGCTCCCGCCGCATTCACTACCAACAGAGATCATCACTGAGATTCGCAAGCAAACCGAGGCTTTGGCAAAGGCGCTCAACGTTGTTGGACTTATGAATATCCAATTTGCCGTCAAAGACGGTGACGTCTACCTGATCGAAGTGAACCCACGCGCCTCGCGCACCGTTCCCTTTGTGGCAAAGGCCACTGATAGTGCTATTGCCTCTATTGCAGCCCGGCTTATGGCTGGTGAGCCACTATCAAATTTCCCACATCGTGCGCCTTACGCCAAATCAGACAATCCCATGAATGTGCTGCCATTGGGCGATGCCTTTACACTGGCTGATCCGCAGACGCCTTGGTTCTCTGTCAAAGAGGCTGTGCTCCCGTTTGCGCGCTTCCCAGGTGTTGATACAATCCTCAGCCCTGAGATGCGTTCAACAGGCGAGGTCATGGGCTGGGACCGCAATTTTGCACGCGCATTCCTTAAGGCACAGATGGGCGCAGGCACTGTTCTGCCGGAAACGGGCACTGTCTTTGTCTCGATCAAGGATATGGACAAAACCGATGAGATGATTGCAGCCGCACAGCTCTTGCTTGAGATGGGGTTCGATATCACAGCCACCCGCGGCACAGCGGCGTGGTTTACGGAGAATGGTGTCACGGCTGAAACTGTGAACAAAGTCTATGAGGGCGGGTTGACCATTGTTGATAGGCTGAAAGATGGCCACATCGCCTTGGTCTTTAATACCACAGAGGGCGCGCAAGCGGTTGAGGATAGCCGCGACATCCGTGCTGTCGCTCTCAACAGCAAGATCCCCTATTTCACCACAGCCGCTGCATCACATGCCGCCGCTTTGGCAATGAAAGAGCGTATGGCAGGCGCGATCGAGGTCCGGTCTTTACAAGGGTAAATTCGGGTTCACACCCCCTATCTGAGCGATGCATTTGGTGCCTGAAACAGGCGCCAGTCGGTGCTGGCACGTGCCACAGGCGCTTTGCCATCCTTGCCTGCGATTGGCCTATTTCCCCTCGCGAAAGGATTTTGCAATCAAACTATGGCATCTAATTCAGGGTTTTGGGCTAGATTTGGAGTTATCCCCAAAAAATGACTTTACAGCATGGCGATCTGTATACCACGATATGTAGTATAGAGAATATCGCTAGCTACTTTCTGTGGGGCGATCACATAGCAAAGGTACGCAACGATCCTTTGCAAAATGGTGAGGGCATGTATCATGGCGTTTGTTGAGCAATATATCGATACGGATGATCTGCATCCGATTGATTTGGTCGAATACATTGCAACACATCACGATTGGGAATTTGATCGCATTCATGACGACCAAATCGCCATGGCGGTTGAGGCCCAGTGGCGCACCTATGCGATCACATTGGCATGGTCAGCGATGGATGAAACGCTCCGTCTGATTTGCACCTTTGACATGGAACCGCCAAAGCACCGAATGCCCGCACTTTATGAAGCACTTAACCTCATCAACGATCAATGCTGGGCCGGATCCTTTAGCTGGTGGCAAGAACAAAAGCTGATGGTCTACCGCTATGGGCTCATTCTGTCCGGCGATCAGGCCGCAGGACCTGAGCAGATCGATACAATGATCAATGCAGCCGTTGCATCATGCGAGCAGTATTATCCTGCCATTCAACTTGTTACTTGGGGTGAGCGCGCGCCGAAAGATGCAGTTCAGGTTGCCATTGCTGAAGCTTATGGCCGCGCCTAACGCCGCATAAACCAGTGTTTGCAGGCAAACGATCAACGAGGCGATGAATGACATTAGACGATGTAGCAGAGCGTGGCCTTGTCCTATTGGGATGCGGCAAGATGGGATCGGCGATGCTCTCTGGCTGGCTCGCGCATGGGCTGCCCGCGCAGGCGGTTTGGGTGATCGACCCGCATCCATCTGATTGGCTCAAGTCGCAAGGGGTGCATATCAATGCGCCTCTTCCTGCGAACCCAGCGGTGGTCCTAGTCGCTGTAAAGCCGCAAATGATGGGGGATGCTCTGCCTGCGATGACAGCGCTTGGCAATGGATCAACGCTGTTCATTTCGATTGCCGCAGGCACTGTGATCGCAACGCTTGAGACGGTATTGGGCGCGCAAACACCGATCATCCGGGCGATGCCCAACACG
>CAKMZE010000024.1:13189-21228 GCA_929200295.1 uncultured Alphaproteobacteria bacterium | reverse complement strand
CCCGCCGCAATCGGCCAAGGCATCACCACCCTCATTGGCAACACTCAGACGCAGCCCGCGCAGGTTCAGCTGGCTGAAAGCCTGCTTAGCGCCATTGGCCAAACTGTGATCCTTGATCATGAGGGGCAGATGGATGCGGTCACAGGGGTATCAGGCTCTGGCCCCGCCTATGTTTTCCATCTGATCGAAACGCTGGCCTCAGCAGGCGTGGCGCAGGGGCTTCCGGCAGATCTGGCCATGCAGCTTGCCAAAGCCACCGTCAGCGGTGCAGGTGCACTGGCTATGCAGGCTGAAGAAGAACCCGCGCAATTGCGCGTGAATGTGACCTCACCCAATGGCACCACCCAAGCCGGGCTTGAGGTGTTGATGGATAAAACGACAGGCCTTGCCCCCTTGATCACCCGCACAGTGACCGCCGCAACTGACCGTTCAAAGGAGCTGGCCCGTGGCTGAGATCACCTTTGATGACTTCCTAAGGGTCGATGTGCGCGTTGGCCGTGTCACCAAGGCAGAGCCTTATCCAGAGGCGCGCAAACCTGCGATTAAAATGTGGATCGATTTCGGCGATGAAATCGGAGAAAAGAAAACCTCAGCACAGGTGACCGCACATTACACGCCAGAGAGCTTGATCGGGAAACAAGTGCTCGCCGTTGTGAACTTTCCGCCGCGCCAAATCGGGCGGTTTATGTCCGAGGTGCTCGTGCTTGGCATACCTGATGCGGATGGGCAGGTTGTTCTTGTTGAACCCGACCAAGACGTACCACTGGGGGGGCGTCTGCATTGAAAACGCTCTTGATCACGCGCGAGATGCCAGAGGCCACCGTGACAGCCGCGCGCAACCGATTTGATGTCACCTACAGGCAAACCGACCAAGGGTTGACCCCGCCCGAGGCCCACCAAGCCTTGCAAGACTACGATGCGGTTTTATGCACATTAGGAGACCAGTTTCAGGCCACAGCCTTTGCAGGCACCCCACGCGCAGGCATCATCGCGAACTTCGGCGTGGGGTATAACCATATTGATCTGGCGGCCGCAAAAGCCGCAGGTGTATCCGTCACAAATACCCCTGATGTGGTGACCGATGCGACCGCTGATATCGCAATGACATTGGTCCTGTCCGCGTGCCGCCGCGCAGGCGAAGGCGAGCGGCTCGTGCGATCAGGCCAGTGGCAGGGTTGGACCCCGACGCAAATGCTTGGCCAGCACGTCACAGGGCAAACCGTTGGGATTGTCGGGATGGGCCGCATCGGGCAAGCCATTGCCCGGCGCTGTCATTACGGGTTTGGCATGCCCGTGCTCTATTTCAATCGCTCCGTCAAAGACGTGGATATGCCTGCACGGCAGGTTGCCACACTAAACGCGCTGATGGCCGCCGCTGATATCATCGTTGTGGCCGTTCCGGGGGGCGGTGAAAACATCCAGCTGATCGATGCAAAGGCTATCGATGCCATGCAGTCTCATGCAGTGTTTGTGAATATCGCGCGCGGCGATGTCGTGGATGAAGAGGCGCTGATCACAGCCCTGCAAGCCCGCAAAATCGCAGGCGCGGGTCTTGATGTCTATGCCCGCGAACCCGAGGTGCCAGAGACGCTCAAAGCATTGGAAAATGCGGTGCTCCTGCCGCATCTGGGTACAGCCGCGCTCAAGGTGCGCGAGGATATGGGGGCAATGGCGCTCAACAACATTATCGCTTGGGACGCAGGCAAGCCTTTGTTCAACGCCCTATAGATCACCAATCGCTTCACGCCAGTGTTTCCGGCAAAGCGAAACATACCGCTCATTGCCACCGATCGACACCTGATCCCCATCAGTCATCGCATTGCCTTGCGCATCTTTGCGCACCACCATCGTCGCTTTCTTTCCGCAGTAGCAGATCGTACGGACTTCGCGCATCTCATCACTGAGCGCAAGCAATGCCGCTGAACCTGGAAACAGCTTTCCCTGAAAATCGACCCGCAGGCCAAAGCACATCACAGGCACGCCGAGATCATCCACAGCGCGGGCCAATTGCCAGACCTGATCGGGCTCTAGGAACTGCGCCTCATCCACAAACACACAAGCACAGGGGCCTTGGGCGACCCGCTTTGTGATTTTGACCAAAAGATCATCGCCTTGCGAAAATGTATCCGCATCAGCGCCGATCCCGATGCGGCTGGCGATACGCCCCTCGCCTGCGCGCTTATCAAACTGCGCTGTGAGCAAATAGGTTTGCATGCCACGCTCAATGTAGTTGTGCGAGGCTTGGAGAAGCACCGTCGACTTCCCTGCGTTCATTGTAGAGTAATTGAAATAGAGCTTTGCCATGCCGGACTAATTAGCGCGACACGCCACTGACCACAACTGGCGGCAACCCTTGCAAATACCAAACAATTATTCAGGGTTGGATTTTTGGCCAATAATGCAGTAGGTGTCATGATTGGGACAGATACGTACGCAAATAGACGTACAGGTGACGATAAAGGGAACGCGTATGAGCGGATATAGCAGCTATCTTAAGCGTCATACTGAGGCGTTGGTAAAAGACGTCGGCATTGAAAATGCCTGCAAATTAACCGGAAAATCCAAAGCAACATTGGGCCGGTATTACTCTGATGCAGACGAGCATTCAGACCGTTATATGCCCGTTGATGCGGTTGCCGCACTCGAAGCGGCGTCATCATACCCTCATGTTACATCAGCTTTGGCTGAAATGCGTGGCATTACGCTATCCTATGATGGGGAACGCAATAACTCTGAAGGCGGGATCAATGCTGATGTGATCAAGCTGAGCCAACGGTTCGCGATGCTCATGGGTGAGTACAATCAATCCATTGAGGATGGCATCATCTCGGCGAATGAGGCAAAGCGGCTTTTGCGTGAAACCACGGCCTTGCAAAAGGTGTTGTTGGAAATGAAACTCCATCTCGAAGATGATAACAATTAGGCTGGTTTGTTGGATTTAAGCGACCTTCCGAACATCGATCCGGCCCATTTTCAAAAAATTGACGCTACGTCACTCATTGGCGCTGATGACCCCCGGCATCCACCCCGCATCCTGATCCTTTATGGATCACTGCGCGACACAAGCTATTCGCGTGCCGCCGCAGAAGAGGGCGCGCGCGTTCTCAAAGCACATGGGTGCGAGGTAAAGTTCTTTCACCCATCAGGGTTGCCCTTGCCCGATGATGCAGATGCATCCCACCCCAAAGTCGTCGAACTGCGCGATCTCGCGCTCTGGTCAGAAGCCATGGTCTGGAGCAGCCCAGAACGGCATGGTGCAATGACCGGCATCATGAAAACACAGATCGATTGGCTGCCCTTAGCGCCCATTGGCGGCATTCGCCCTACCCAAGGCAAGACCCTCGCCGTGATGCAAGTCTGTGGCGGCTCACAGTCGTTCAATGCGGTTAATCAGATGCGCATTTTGGGTCGTTGGATGCGAATGGTGACAATTCCAAACCAATCCTCTGTCCCCGCTGCCTGGAACCAGTTTGAAAAGGGGCGGATGAAGCCTTCGCCGCTTTACAACCGGATCGTCGATGTGATGGAAGAGCTGGTGCGCTTTACCTATATGACGCGCACGCGTACCCCCGATTTGGTTAACCGTTATTCAGAACGTGTCGAGGATGCACAAAAGGTGCATGAGCGTGTCAGTAAGCTATAGCTTATCCTCGCTGCACGATCACGGACCCCACAGAATACCCCGCCCCAAACGAGCAGATTAACCCGGTTTCTCCTTTGCTCAGATCGTCTGAGTATTGCGAAAACGCGATGATCGACCCGGCTGAGGATGTATTGGCGTAATCTTGTAAAATATTGGGCTGTTCGCCCGGTTCTGGCACGCGGCCAAGGACCTTTTTGCCGATATAATCATTCATGGATTTATTGGCCTGATGCAGCCAGAGCCGTTTGATCTGGTCTCGGGTGATGCCCGTCTCATCCATATGTGCCGCGATATGATCGCTGACCAATGGCAGCACCTCTTTGAACACTTTCCGCCCGTTTTGCATAAACTGCATATCGCGGCGGTCTTCCATCTGATCCCGCGTGCGGCGCAGAAATCCGTTATTGTTACGGATGTTATTGGAATACTGCGTGGCACAGCGTGTGGAGAGGATTTTGAAATGCGGATGGCTGAGGTTTTCGTCCCTTTCCAACACAGCCGCAGTGGCCACATCGCCAAAGATGAAATGGCAGTCCCTATCGCGCCATTCCAGATGCGCGCTGCAAATCTCGGGGTTAATCACCAAAGCCCGGCGGATAGAGCCTGAGCGGATCATATCCGCAGCCGTTTGCATACCAAAGGTTGCCGAAGAGCACGCAACATTCATATCGAAAGCAAACCCTGCAGTCCCGAGCAAGGCCTGCATTTCAACAGCAATCGCAGGATAGGCGCGTTCATGATTGGAGGCGGCACAGATGATCAAGTCGATGTCTTGTGCAGCGCAGCCGGATTGATCCAGCGCCTGCCGGGCCGCGTCGCAGCCCATTTCAGCCATCAGGCTCGGGGCATCATCATCACGCACAGATAGGCGCGGATACATCCGCGCCGGGTCAAGCACGCCAGATTTGTCCATCACATAACGCTGCTCAATACCCGAGGCCGCGAGAATGAAATCAGCGGATGAATGGGTTTTCTCATCCACGGTACCTGCGGCAATGTCAGCCACGTGGGATGCGTTAAAGTGATCGACATAGGCATTATAGGCCGTGACAAGATCGGCATTGGTAATCACCTCTTTGGGTGTGAATACCCCTGTCCCAGTGATGGCAACACTGTGCATTTCAAGCCTCTTATCAACACTCGTTGCGGTATCATCACGCGACAGGGGCTCATATGTCTAGGTTAACGCTGCGTTAACCACTGGTTTACAGGTCGCCGCTTACAGCTTCTCTGCAAACTCGGCCAAAACGCGCGTGTAAACTTCTCTTTTGAACGGAACGATATTATCGATCAGCTCTTCCTTTGGCATCCATTTCCACTCGGAAAACTCTTGATGCTCTGTTGCGATGTTCACGTCATGATCTGTGCCGTGAAACCGCAGCAGGAACCATTTCTGCTCTTGGCCTTTATAGCGCCCGTTCCACAGCGTCGGGACGAGCGTATGAGGCAGATCATATGGGATCAACCCGAGGCTTTCGGCCTCAATTGTCACCAGCTTTTCTAAGATGCCCGTTTCTTCCTCAAGCTCACGCAATGCTGCGTCGCGTGTGGTTTCGCCGGGATCAACACCCCCCTGCGGCATTTGCCAGGCGTCCTGATCATTGTCCTTGCGTTGCCCGACAAACACGTGCCCACGGGTATTCACCAGCATAATCCCAACACAGGGACGGTAGGGCAGCTGCGCAATGTCTTCTGGGGTCATGAAAGTGCCTTGGTGCTTCATATTATTCGCCTCGTTGTTTGCCTAAAACCTAAGCGAAGGTCCAGCGGTTATCCAATAACAAGGCGTGATTGTGATGTGAGACGGCTTGCAATCCAGTGCAAATGATCGCGCCGCAACCCGATGCAGCCTGCTGTAGGCCACCCTGGCCTGCGCCATTGGTGGATGAAAATGGCAGAGCCCTTACCCGGCGTGACCTCTGGCCAATTCCAATCAGTGAGCAGCACGAGATCATACATCGGGTCAGCACGGCGCATCGCCTCATGACGGAATGCATGGGGGAAACGCACAAGCGTATTATAGGCTGGGTCAGACACATCATCAGACCATAAATCACCCGGTCTCATCGGTTTTGCCCAGCTTGTGGAGGGCGTCATGCGGTCCGGGCGATAAAGCATCCCAACGATCTGATGCACACCTCTGGGCGTTGCGCCATCACCCTCGCGTTTCGTCGATGTGATCCCGCCCTGCCCGATTGTGCGCGGGAAACGGCGGTTCATAAACCGCAGATGCGTTGGCATGACCACCAGATCACTTGCGCGCCACGAAAGGCTCACAACATATGCCCCGATTTCGCGGCTTTGGTGGCGAGGTAGTCATGGTTATGCGGGTTTTCCCCAACGCGCAAAGGCACGCGTTCGGTCACATGTAACCCGCAGCTCTCGAGCCGTTTAATCTTTGCGGGGTTGTTGGTGAGCAAACGCACCTGTCCAAATCCCATTTGCTGCAAGATTTGCGCGCCAATCCGAAAATCACGCTCATCATCTTCGAACCCGAGCCTATGGTTGGCCTCGACCGTATCGAAACCCTGATCTTGCAACGCATATGCACGCATCTTATTGGCCAGACCGATCCCGCGGCCCTCTTGGTTGAGGTATAGAAGAATACCCGCCCCCTCTGTCCCCATCTGCGCCATCGCACCGCGCAGCTGTGGGCCACAGTCGCATTTCAATGACCCCAAGAGGTCACCCGTTAAACAGGCCGAGTGCAGCCGGGCGAGCACAGGTGCATCGCGCTGGGGCGTACCGATCTCAATCGCGTAATGCTCTTCGCTCCCGTCTTCGGGGCGGAAAATATGTAAACGCCCGGTTTCTGACACCGTCAACGGTAAACGCGCCGCAACAACATGCTGCAACGGCGTCACCGCATCCGTGATATCCGAATGCTCAATGAGAGTGAGGTCTGCGGGCAATGCCCCCGCATTTTGATCAAATTCCACCACAAGTACCGCAGGCAAAAGACGCGCGGCCTTAGCAAGGGTGATCGCAGCCCGATAAAGCCCCGCATCCCCGCCGCGCAAACTTTGGAACGGGCCTTTCATCGGGGTGTGCAAATCACCCGCAGGATCTGCAATCGCATTGATCCATTTTACATCAGCATGCGCAGGCACGACAATCCGGGCCAGATCACCATCATAAGCATGCGCTTTCAGCGTTGCAGCCCGCCGCGCCGTGATCGCAAGCACCGGCTCAGGCCCACAACCCCGCGCATCCAATAGTCGCGCAGGTGAGAGTGTTTCAATCGCAAAGACCAACGCATATCCCGTCGCCTGCCTGATAATAATCGGCACACCCATGCGTAAATCGCTCCGCGCGCGGGCTATCCGCTCTGTCTGATCCGGGCCTAGCCCCATGACGCACCTCTAAAATATTTCAATATGCCGCTATACAGGCGTGAAATTGAAACATTACATCGCGATATCACACGTCCGTGTGAAAACCGCGCTCTCTGACTTGCCCAAACCGTGTCATCATCACACATTTAGCACAACACACAAAGGAGCCACCATATGTCTCAGCTCAAAAAAATCTTACTCGTCGATGATGATGATGATCTGCGCGAAGCCTTGGGCGAGCAGTTGATCATGACCGAAGACTTCGATGTTTTCGAAGCCGACGATGGCGCGTCAGCGCTGATGAAGGTGAAAGAGAGCCTATATGACCTGATCATCCTTGATGTGGGCCTGCCAGATACGGATGGCCGCGAGCTCTGCCGCCTGATCCGCAAACAAGGCGTAAAATGCCCAATTATCATGCTCACCGCGCAAGATAGTGACGCTGATACGATCTATGGTCTTGATGCTGGCGCAAATGATTACGTGTCAAAGCCGTTTAAATTTCCCGTGTTATTGGCCCGTTTACGCAGCCAATTGCGCACGCATGAGCAATCCGAAGACGCGGTTTTCCAAATCGGGCCATATACATTTAAGCCTGCGCAAAAACTGTTACTGACTGAAACCGAACAAAAAATCAGGCTGACCGAGAAGGAAACAAATATCCTCAAGTATCTTTACCGGGTGAACGACGGCGTTGTTGCCCGCGATGTGCTCTTGCACGAGGTTTGGGGCTATAATGCGGGGGTCACGACCCACACATTGGAAACGCATATCTATCGTCTTCGCCAAAAAATTGAACCAGAACCGTCAAATGCCCGCCTTCTTGTGACCGAATCTGGCGGCTATCGTTTGAATGTGTAGATGATGACGCGCTGCGATTCCCTCCCAAATCGTATGTGTGCGACGCACTTCCTAGGTGGCGGGATTTTATGCCACCATCCTCCCTGTTAGACTTGCCCGCGCCACATGTGCGCGGGCTTTTTTTCGCGCAACATCTTCATGACAGAGGACACACCATGAAAACTGCAAAAGACTATTTAGATGCGGCCAATGCCGTCATC
>CAKMZE010000024.1:5899-13179 GCA_929200295.1 uncultured Alphaproteobacteria bacterium | reverse complement strand
GTCATCCCACGGCTTTCTACCGAAGACGCGATCGCCACATATCACGCTGGCGGCGCTCAGTTTATTGACGTGCGCGATGGTACATCAATTGCACAAACCGGAACGATTAAAGGCGCGCATCGCATTCCCCGCGGGATGATTGAATTCACCGCAGACCCGGCAATCGAGGCCCTGTTCGATCCGGTTTTCGCGGATAAAAACACGCCGCTCTATTTGATCTGCGGTGCGGGTGGGCAGGCCGCGCTCGCGGGTAAAACCCTAAGCGACATGGGGTTCACAGATGTGAAAAACATCGGTGGGTTTTCTGATTGGACCAAGGCAGGCGGCCCGACAGAAAGCTAAGACCTAAGCGCCAGTGATATCATCAACGCCATCGATAAATTCACTGCGCGCATACCCTTGTAAATAGAGCAAAGCTGTCAAATCCCCATGGTTGATGCGTATATCGCATTTGGCTTGGACCGCTTTTTTCGCGTGCAGGGCAACGCCTGCCCCCGCACGCGCGAGCATGCCAAGATCATTAGCCCCGTCACCGACAGCCAACACATCTGTTTCAGATAGCCCGAGCCGCTTTGTAATCTCTTCGAGCGCTTGCACTTTCGCAGCCTGACCCAAAATCGGTCGTGTCGCCTCGCCCGAAAGCTGACCATCTGTGATGGCAAGATGATTTGCGCGATGCTCATCAAAGCCCAAGGTTTTGGCGACATGCTCTGTAAACGCCGTGAACCCGCCCGACACAAGCGCCGCATAGGCCCCATGCCCTTTCATCGTCGCCAAGAGCGTTTGTCCCCCCGGCATGAATGTGATGCGCTCAGCAATAACCTTGTCGATCACGGCTGCGTCTAAGCCTTTGAGCAAGGCGACACGTTGGTCCAGCGCCTGTTCAAAGTCCATCGCTCCGCCCATCGCGCGCGCTGTGATCTCTGCCACTTGCTGACCTATGCCCGCCTCAGCGGCGAGCTCGTCAATGCATTCCTGTTTGATCATTGTGCTGTCCATATCCGCCAGCAAGATCTTCTTTTTACGGTCTGCTTCGGATTGCAATACCATGTCGATACGAGAAGATTGCAGCTCGGACCACACCACCCAGTGATTTTCTGAAATCGATGGCACCGGGAACTCAGCCGCCTCACCCCGCGCGAGCCATTGCGGTTGTCCCCCGCCCCACGCATTGCGCAGGTTAACAACCATATCACGGTCCAACTGCCCGGGCGGTGCAATCAATGTCACGACGAACATATGGGTTTTGTCCTTTTCCAACAAAGCTCTCTAAATACGCAATGTTACAATCTGAATAGCGGCTCCAAAAAGACATCAATCGCGCCATAAATGGGCTGTGAAAATACAGTTTAGACAGATTTTGGGGGATGTGAAACTGCAAGTTGCCCCATGATCCGCTTCTTGGCATCGGTTTCTGAGTATATGCATAAAAGGTATACAGCCGTGGCGCGCGATCAGCGTCCGAATACAGTCGAAATCCGAGCGATCTATTTACGATGGTTCTTGTGGATTTTCGCCACAGCACTTGGGAATTTTTTCAAAGGCATTGGCTTTGACATATAATACCCTTGAATTTGTTCGCAGCCATTTTTGGTGAGCCAAGCTAGATGCTCAGCTGTTTCTACACCTTCGGCCACGACCGTGGCTTCAACCTCGCGCGCGAGAGTGAGGATCAAGCTCACAATCGGGCCAGAGTCTGGAAGCCGCGCAATAAATGAACGGTCGATCTTAATGCACTTCAGCGGGAAGCGCGAAATATGTGACAAATTCGAATAGCCCGTGCCAAAATCGTCTAGGGCAATACGGAACCCCATTTTATCGATCAGTTGCAGTTTTTCTGCGATCAAATCCTGATCACCCGTGAGCATGCTTTCGGTGATCTCAAGCTCAATGCGCCCATGTGGAAAACCCGGCGTGCTTGAGAGATCCGACAACAGCGGCAAAAGGCTATCATCCGCGAATTGTCGCGGAGACAGATTAAGAGAGACTTCGATATCAAGACCTGCCTCATGCCAAGCGATGGCTTGCGCGCAACCGATTTTTAGAACCAAACGTCCCAATTCTTCGATCATCCCCGTTTCTTCGCAAATCGGAATAAACTGATCTGGCATCACGGTGCCAAGACGTGGGTGGTTCCACCGCACCAACCCTTCGGCAGATACGACAGTGCCCGTTTGCACATCGACGCGCGGTTGGTAGTGCAGCTCAAAACTGTCTTCTTTCAATGCGATTTTGAGATCATTCTCAATCATATCGCGCATAGTCGCAGCTTCGCCCATCTCATCTGTATAAAATGTGATGCGGTCCCTGCCGCGCTGTTTGGAGGTATAAAGCGCCACATCTGATTGACGCATGGCTTTGCTAAAACTCAGATCCTGCAAGTCAAAAATCGAAATCCCCATGCTCACCTCAACGGAAATCCGTGTTGAGTCGTGCATAATAGGCAGTGCAATGGCGGCACGCAGTTGCTGGGCACGTTGGGCGATCTCATCGTCTGAATTGATATTTGTGAGCATGATCACAAATTCATCGCCACCCAATCGCGCGATCACATCATTTGTACGTAAATTATGGCGTGCGCGCGCAGCAAACTGTTTAAGCACAGTGTCGCCAACCTCATGCCCGTATTGGTCATTGATTTGTTTAAACCGGTCAATGTCGCAATAGATCACCGCACAGTTTTCCGGCCGCATTTTTTTCTGCCGCTCAATATAGATCGACTGTAATGCAGAGCGGTTAAAACACCCTGTCAGTTGATCCCTATCGGCAAGGAACCGGGCGCGATCACGCGCGTTCTTCAGCTCGCTCACATCAATCGCAGTGACCAGAACAGCCGCCTGCCCTGTCACCGCATCTGTGCAAGTTTTGGCTGTCACATCATACCAGCGGCGGCCTGCGGGGGTCATCACTTCGACCACTTGGCGATCTTCTCCAGCGCTATCTAGCCGCGATACCATCGCATAATAGTCGGCCGAATTAATAAACAGCGCCGAAAGATCACGCTGCCCGCTCCCCAATGTATTTCGCGCAGCTGGGTTCATATATAACGCAGGACCGAGCGTGCTAAAAAGTGCAATCATCACATCTGTGTATAACAATGCCTCGGCACTACGGATGTTCTCGGGTTGCTCATCGGTCACGCCAATCGCTTCACAGAGCATGGCCATGCGGCCATCTTCCAGCGTGAACCCGCTAAGGATCACCATCACATTGCTGGGTTCACCATTAGGGTAAAAGGTCCACATTTCATGAAAGCGCGCCGCGTCTGAGATGAAATCTGACTGATGCTGCTTGAGACGATTTTTGACAGTGTCAGACATATCCGCGCCAAGGTTGCGCGCCCGCAAGTCATCCTCATCAACTGCTTTCCAAAGCTTGCAAGCAGCTGAATTTGCACAAACTATTTCAGCATTATCAATATCGAACAGCCAAACTGGCGCGTCCAGTCGACGCACCAATGAGAACGTATCACCTTGGGGTACTACAATCATCTCATTTACAATCTGCGTTGCTGGACTTTGCGACACTTACAACCTCCCTAGCTACCTATGCCGCTTGTTGGCTTGGTTGCCCAAGCTCGGATAAGGGATGATATCTGTCCGTTTGCGCAACGTTATCTATCCACCGCGAAATTTCTGGATAGTCTAATCGCGATATACCAGCCTCATCCATAACGTGAACATACCCATAAAGCGCGATATCTACAATTGAATATCCAGATTTTAAGATAAAATCGCGGTCTGAAAGATAGGCATCTAAGCGATGTAGGCCTGGCTCAGCTTGTGATTGCCATTTCGCGATATCTTCTGCACGCGCGTCTTTCTCTTGTGGCAGGATCGTCGTGAAAAACCGCGCTGGTGAAATATATGGCTCAAGTTTCGATTGCTCAAAAAACATCCATTGCAAGGCTTCGGCCTGCTCAGTCCGATCATTTGGCATCAATGGCGACCCATGCGCAAGATACCACAACATCGCATTACTTTCTCCGATACCAACACCTTCTGGCGTAATCATATATGGCACAACACCAAGCGGATTGACCTTAAGATACTCTGGGCTTTTCTGTTCCCCTTTGAGCACATCAATAAGCGTCAATTCAAATTCCAGCTGTCGTTGGTGCATCAGCAACCATGGTTTCATACAATTGCCTGACCCCAAGCACGCGAAAAGTTTTATCATATCGAGATACCATCTTTGTTGACATACCAACTCGATATAAAATGCGCCTTAAAACGACGCTAACATGACAAGATAACATCCCACCAAGTACAACAGTACGGGCCGCGTGATCATTGATCACGTTTATGCCCGGTGAGAGCAGAAATTTGTCACCCTCACCGGTTATTCCAACTTGAAAACACAACCTTAGGAATATATTACTTAGTCGAAATACACCTAAACATGCGCGCGATGTCTAGGTTAACTCTTGTTTAACCAAATTGGTTAATAAAAGCTTAATATTCGATTTTCTGGGTGGTAAATATGCGAAATATAGAAGAAAATATAGAAATTGATCACGATTTCTCACAACATGTGTCTGCACAAATTTGGAATCAAAAATACCGATACCGCACGTCCCAAGGCATTATAGATCATACTCTCAAAGATACTTTGGAACGTGTCGCGCACGGATTGATCAAAAACCCCAAAACAGCCTATGCAGAAGGTATGCGGGACATCTATTTCGATGCGATGCAAAGCCAGAAAGTTATTCCTGCGGGGCGGATACTTGCGGGCGCTGGCACTGCCAGAGACGTCACAATGGCCAATACATTTGTGATGAAAACCCTTCCTGATTCTGTTGCGGGTATCATGGATGTCGCAAAAGACGCTGCACTTACTATGAAAATGGGCGGTGGAATTGGTTTTGATTTTTCAACATTGCGGCCCAAAGGGGCCGAGGTCAAAGGTCTTGATTGCCCTGCAGCCGGCCCACTTGCTGCAATGGATATCATGGATGCCATCTGCAAAATGCTCGTCACGGGGATGGGGCGTGGAGCGATGATGGGGACATTGCGCTGTGATCACCCGGATGTTTTTGATTTCGTCACCGCAAAATCCGACCGTTCACGGCTGCGCAACTTTAATGTGTCCGTCCTCATCACAGATCGATTTATGGAAGCCGTTGCACAAGACGATGAATGGGATCTGCTCTGGCACGATCAGATCATACGCACTGTAAAAGCCCAAGACCTTTGGGAATCCATCATGCTACAAACCTTCAAAAGCGCGGAACCAGGTGTGCTTTTCATTGATCGGATCAATGCGCTGAACCCCTTGAGTTATATCGAAACGATTGCTGCAACAAACTCATGCGCTGAGCAGCCATTGCCACCAAACGGGGTTTGCCCATTGGCGTCTATCAATCTTGCGCAATTGGTAGATGCGCCGTTTACAGAAGATGCACGTATCGACGTCATAGAACTGCGCAAAATGGTAAAGATCGCGGTGCGGATGCTGGATGATACATTGGACGCATCAAGATATGCGCTTCCAGAGCAGTCGCATGAGGCACAAAGCAAACGCCGGATCGGCATCGGGGTCACAGGTGTTGCTGATGCTTTGGCGATGCAAAGCACGCCATATGGCTCAAAAAAGGCTGTGTTCTTGCTCGGCAGTTGGATGCAAACGCTACAAAATGCGGCCTATCTCGCCTCAGCTGAGCTGGCAAAAGAGCGTGGAAGCTTTCCCTATTACAACGCTGAAAAGCACTTGCAGCAACCAAATGTGCAGGCGCTAGACCCAGATGTCAGACATGCGATCGTAAAACATGGCTTGCGAAATGGCACGTTAACGACAATCGCACCGACAGGCACGATATCCATGTTCGCTGGCAATGTTTCTTCTGGCGTCGAGCCTATTTTTGCAACGCAATATCAGCGCAAAATCACCCGCCCAGATGGACGCAAAGACACAGAAGAAGTGATGGATTACGCCGTCTGGCTTTACAAAGATATGTTCGGCGAACAGGCCCCTTTGCCCGAAAGCTTTGTCACAATGGCTGACCTCTCACCAAAGGATCACGTTGCAATGCAAGCCGCGGCCCAAAACTGGGTCGATAGCGGCATATCCAAAACCGTAAATTGCCCTGAGGACATCTCATTCGATGATTTCAAAGATGTATACCGCGCCGCTTATGAGGCAGGCTGTAAGGGTTGCACCACATATCGCCCAAACCCGATTACAGGATCGGTTTTATCTACATGATCTTTTCTTACCGTCTTAAGCAGGCTTACGATACGCTACTCGGCCGGGTGAGTACATCGTCCACAGCATGGCACGCAACACATAAGCATCGCAAAGGTGGGTTGTATCGGGTGATCTGCCATGGCCAGCTCGAGGCAGATCATACCCCAGTTGTCATCTATGACGATCAAAACGGCACAACATGGGTCCGCCCTCTGGCGGAATTTATAGATGGACGTTTCACGCCGATTTAACCCCTCGCGCGCACGGCACTGGTCTTCTTAGGTTTAGAAATATCCCGGGGGTCTGGGGGCTGGCCCCCAGGGCTGGACGTGTCTGGGGGCTTGCCCCCAGGGTTGATCTGTCTGGGGGCTGGCCCCTTGGATAGAATGTGTTTAGAGACTGATCCTCAGGAATGTCACGGAGGCTATGACCAATAATCGCGATTTACTATAACTTACCGAGAGGTCACGTCAGGCCCTAAATCAGCTGGGAAACGATACCTTGATGATCCCTGAGAAATGGCACTTTTGCGCGTGCTTCAGCAATAAGGCCAAGATCAAGATTAGCCGAAATGGCCTCTTCCGCTTTGCCCGCACGGGCAAGATCAGTGCCGTAGGGATCGACAATACAACTCAAGCCGCAGAATGCATGACCATTCTCCGCACCGCAGTAGTTGGCATAGGCCACAAAGATACCATTCTCATAGGCGCGTGCTGGGACGACAAATTTTGGCACCTGTTCCCAATCTTTACCGCCTGCCGTTGCGACCAGCACAATGTACGCACCTGCTAAGGCCACGTTTCGCACAATTTCTGGAAACTCGCACTCATAGCAGATAATCAAGGCAATCGTTGCGTTCCTATAGCGAAGTAGTGAAAAGCTTGAACCGGTTGCGAACCAGTCATGTTCGATCCCTACAGGCAACACCGTTTTGCGGTGATTTGCGAGTGGGTTGCCGAAATCATCGACAAAAAGAAACGCGTTATAGACTGTGTCACCATCACGCTCCGGGTAGCCATAGGCTATGGCGAGACCAAGTTCTTTCGCCAAAACCCGCACGTGTTGAGCAAAGGGGCCGTCTTGTGGCTCAG
>CAKMZE010000024.1:352-5889 GCA_929200295.1 uncultured Alphaproteobacteria bacterium | reverse complement strand
GCGCATTGATGCAACGCCTCGCCGACGTTGTAACCCGTCACATACAATTCAGGAAAAACCACGAGATCCGCGTGCTCTGTCGCGGCCTGTCTCGCTTTCATTTCCAGCCAGCTGAGCCGTTTTTCGTTTCCTGCCAGACTAGCATCAACCTGTGCAACAGAGATTTTCATAGTCTCATAGCCCGCGCACTCCTAAGTATGAACTGGTGCAAAGATGAGGCCTTCAAGAGCCTCCAACCCCGATCCATCGCCCAACTGAGCTACGGCTGTTTCCAATGCCACCGCGCGATTTTCTCCCAATTTTGGTGCCGCATAGGCATGAAATTTCGCTTTGACTTCTTCATGCGTCACGGGGTTTTCCGGATCGCCAAGCGCCTCGGTATCGCCAGATGTCAGCGTTTGCCCATTCTTCAGGGTCAACGTGACACTGGAGATCCGGTTGGCCGGAAAAGCCGCGTTGTAGGTGTCACTCTCCACAACGATCATGCTTTCGGCAAGACGTTTGATTTCCGGGTCTTGGAAGCTTTGCTCCATCACATCGTCAGGGTAAACGCGCCCGCGTACCATGGCCACAGCGGTCGGGTAAGCCGTTGAATACTGTGCTTCTTCGGTTGTTATTGGCGCGCTTTTGGCAAGGCGTCTTGAGTTGTGGAACGTCGTGATTTCGATCGTTTCAACAGCTTCCGAGCGCAAGCCATTGGCTTGACGTAGATCAAGAACAGCTTGCACAGGTGGCTGCGCCCATCGGCAAATTGGGTAGTGTTTGTAGTATTGCTCTGCAATGCGCCATGTCTGCCCTAGATCGCCCCAAAGGTCAGCCACATCCTCTCTCTCAACAGTGACCGCAGGCGCACCTGTAAACCCCTCTGCTGCAAGATATGCTGCCGACACTCCGGCCATGGCACCCCAGCCGGACCCGTCTTTGACCATGGTCGGCTGGTCGACGACGCGCATCATTTGGCTGCGAGGCCCATGATATTCTGCAATGCCAATCGCTTCGCGTGTCTTGGAACTGTCTAAGCCCATACTGCGTGCCCCGAGGGCTGCCGCAGCAATAGCGATCCAAGCACCAGATGTATGATAGTCGCAGGCCGTCCGGTGCAGTGCAATACCAGCACGGGTCCCGATCTCGTAGCCTATGACGAGGGATGCCAAAAACGCGCGGTCATCTTGCAACTGTTCGGCCTGTGTAAACGACAAAAGTGCAGGCAGCACACCACAGCCGACATGACCCTTTGTCAACTTGTGGCCATCGTGGGCGTCCAGCGCGTCGATTGTAATACCACCTGCAAGCGCGGCCCCGCCCGGGCTAGCCAACCGGCCATCAAACAGCATCGGCACCTTGCGTTTACCTGGCGCAAAATGCTCGGCCACATGATCACGCATAATCTGTGACATCGCAATTTGCGTGGCTCCTGCAGCAACCCCGAGCAAATCGAGCAGCCACTTTCGGCCAAGCCCCAGCATCTCATCTGGGATGTTGTCCGCTTCTGTGGAATGTAAAAACTCCATAAATGTTAGTGCCATCTCAGATTTCCTACGCAACGTGGCTTAGGGAATTAAATGATACTGCGGAATTACTTGCTGAGACAAAACCGACATGGGCCGTCGGAACTGCCTTGTCTCACCCCTCGCTCTCAGACTTGATTATTGCGTAATGGGTTTATCCACGCACCCTTTGCATTTCAGGGTCGTATCGCTGCATTTCTTGCACATGCGCTGTGACGACAGTGCCAATGACATCAATCTGCAGGGCTGTGCCGATCTCTGCAAATTTTGGATCAACGAAGGCATAGGCGATATTCTGTCCCACCCGGTGCCCCCAGTCACCTGATGTCACAGTGCCCACGACACGGCCCTCATGCATCACAGATGCGCCGCCGTGTGCGGGTGCGTCAGTGTGATCAACATGCAGTGACACAAGTTGGTTTTTCACGCCCGCAGCAGATTTCTTTTGCAACGCCTCTTTGCCCACAAAATCCGCCTTATCCATGGTCACAAACCGCGCAAGGCCCGTCTCAAAGGGATCAAATTCGGTCAGCAAATCTGCCTTCCAATGCAAATAGCCTTTTTCCATCCGCATGGATTCAACCGCCAACGCACCAAACATCTTTAGCCCGTACGTGCCGCCCGCCTCGCGGATCGCGAGGTATGCCGCATAAAGGTTCGCGTTTGGCACATGGATTTCATAGGCGAGCTCCCCCGAAAAGCTCACTGCCATGACGGTCGCCGGGGCAAACCCGATGAAACATTCACGCACAGATAACCAAGGAAACGCCGCCGCCGACCAATCGGCCCGGCTCACAGCACTCATCACATCCCGCGCCTTTGGCCCCGCAAGAACGAGGATCGTCTGATCATTGGTCAGCGATCTGATCTGCACGTCTTCATCCGCAGCAATATGCCCCGACAGCCAATCCATATCATGGAGTTCTGACGCGGCCGCCGATCCGTACCAAATCCGATCAGGTCCACGATCCGAGGCTGGGATATTCGCAATCGTGGCTTCGGCTTTGATCATTCCTTGATGGTTCAATAGATAGGCAAGCCCCACACGCCCCGTTTTACGCGGTAACCGCCCACAGATCATCCGGTCTAGGAAGCTCTGTGCGTCGGTACCCGTAATCTCAAACCGGTTAAATCCATTGACCTCGGCCAGGCCAACGCTGTTTTGGACCGCCGCCACTTCTGCGGCAACAAGATCAAAGCTTTCATCAAACTTGAAACTTGGCGTGGTGTGGAAATCGGCAGTGGGCGCGTAAAACTCTACCCTCTCCCAGCCGTTTACGACCGTGAAATGCGCGCCCTCTGCCGCGAGAATGGGTGTCAGTGAAGTTGTCTTGGCCATGCGCCCTGCGGGGCGATGCTCATTTGGGAAATGAAACCGAAACTCGTTTTGATAATCCTCAATCGCCTTCAACGCGGTCAGTTCTACATTCGTATGTTCGGCAAAGCGGCGCGGATCGATGCACCATGTGTCATAACAGGCCTCGCCATGCACAATCTGCTGCGCGAGCAGCCAACCATGGCCACCGCCTTCACCCAGTCCCGCGCGCAGACCAATACAGCAATAAGCATTACGTTTGCCCGGAATTGGCCCAACCAAAGGTGCGCCATCAATCGTATAGGTGATCGGCCCATTAACGATGGATTTGATCCCGACATCCATCAGCGCAGGCATCCGCGCAAAGGCACCCTCAAGCACATCCATCACGCGGTCCAAATCATCAGGGCAAAGCGCATTCACAAAATGCGGATCAATGCCATCAAGACCCCATGTCTTACAGTCTTGTTCATAGAAGCCCACAAGCAGACCGTTCTTTTCCTGACGGCAATAGTAATCACTGATCGGGCAGCGCAAAAGCGGCATGCGGTGACCTGCATCGACAATCCCTTGGATATCCTCTGTGACCATATATTGGTGTTCCATCGATGTCACAGGATGTTGTACACCCATCATCGCGCCCACCTCGTTCACACGGTAGCCACAGGCGTTGATCACCACTTCGCAAGCGATATCGCCTTTGTCAGTATGCACGATCCAACTGTCATCTTTGCATTGGGTCAGCCCCGTGACAGGTGTATTGCGATAGACCTCTGCCCCCGCCTTGCGCGCACGACGCGCCAAAGCCTGACACAGCGAAGCTGGATCAATATCGCCGTCATTGCCATCCCAAAGGCCACCCACAAGGTTATCGGTCGAGATCAAAGGATGCCTGCGCGCGCATTCAGCGGCATCAATCACCTCAAACGTGACATCCATCCCCTGCGCCATTGATGCAAAATGCCTGTATCCATCCATCTGCGCCTCAGTATTAGCGAGCCTGATACCCCCATCCCCATGGCGGTAGCTCACTGGGTAATCGGGGTCATCGCGCAGCTCTTTATACAGATTGATCGAATGTGTTTTGAGCCCCACCATGGTCTGGTTCATGCCAAAGTTCGTCACCTGTGCCGCTGAATGCCAGGTCGTACCTGATGTCAGCTCATCGCGTTCCACAAGCACCACATCGCTCCATCCTTCTTGCGTCAGATGATAGAGCGTTGAGCAGCCCGCAATACCGCCGCCGATGACCACTGCGCGTGTTTGTGTCTTCATAGTTTGCTCTCCCCGTTTGAAAGCAGGTGAATGCGAAGGCGTGCCTAAGGTCAATGATTTTTGTGACGTCTGAGGTGCAAAACCTGCATTCTATGTGCGGGCAAAACCTCCACGTTGCAATAAATAGCTTTACACAGTCCCTGTGCGCAGCTCACAAGATATCAAAGACACGAAAAGGCCCCGATGCAGTGACCGACAAACTGACAAAGCCCCGCCGATCAGGGCGCAAGGCACGGCTTGCACAACGTGCAGCCCCGCCACAGACCAATCCCGCCCCACCGGGTCAAATGGGCGGCATGTACAAGCCGTTAAGCCAAAACGACCTGCAAGCCATCTTTGACACCGCATTGCGTCTTTTGTCCGATCTAGGCATGGGCGAGGTGCCAGATAGGCTCGCCACTGATTTGCGTGCTGCAGGTGCCATAGATATCGCAGGCGGACGGATCGGCTTTCCCGCAGGCCTCGTCCAGAAATGTATCAAGAGCGCTGCGAAACAATTCCCCCTCTATGGGCGTGACCCTAACCGCGATATCATCGTCGGTGGTAAGGCCGTTTATTTTGGCACAGGCGGCGCTGCGGTCAATACGCTTGACCTTGATACCGGGTTATACCGGCCTTCGACCTTGCACGATCTGCATGATTTCACCCGACTGCAAGACACGTTAGACAATGTCGCATGGTTCACCCGCTGTTGCATCGCAACAGATGTGCCCGACATCTACGATCTTGATGTCAACACCGCCTATGCGCTCTTAAAAAACACGACCAAACCTGTCGCAACAGCTTTTACCGTGGCTGAACACGTCGCCCCGCTCGTAAAGATGTTTGACATCGCAGCCGGCGGTGCGGGTGAATTTGCCAAGCGCCCTTTTGTGAAAACGCACATCAGCCCCGTGATCTCGCCGATGCGTTATGGCGAGGATGCCGTGGACGTCGTCTATGAATGTATCAAGCATAACATCCCAATGTCGTGCATCACAGCCGCCCAAGCCGGGGCAACGGCGCCTGCCACACTGGCAGGTTTTCTCGCGCAATCATTGGCCGAAACGCTCGCAAGCCTCGTGATGGTCAATGTCATCGCGCCGGGATTTCCAATGGTCTTTTCCAACTGGCCTCTGGTGATCGACCTGCGCTCTGGCGCATTTGCAGGCGGTGGTGGTGAAACCACCGTTCTCAACGCTGCCTCAGCCCAACTTTCCAACTGGCTTGGCCTGCCCTCGGGCGTGGCCGCCTCTATGACAGACGCCAAGGCCATTGATGCGCAATACGGCGTTGAAAAAGGCATGACCTCACTTGGTGCGGCCCTCGCTGGGGGTAACCTGATTTATGAAAGCTCGGGTATGACCGCCGCTTTGCTTGGCGCGAGCTTTGAAGGGTTCATTTTAGACGATGAAATGCACGCAATGAGCTACCGCGCGCTACGCGGGATCGAAGTGTCC
>CAKMZE010000024.1:0-327 GCA_929200295.1 uncultured Alphaproteobacteria bacterium | reverse complement strand
GTTTTGGTGCAATCTGCGATGCCATTTTGGGCGAAGGCCATTTCCTAGGCTCCGATCACACCTACCAAGCGATGGAGCGCGATTACCACTATCCAAAGCTTGCCGACCGCGAGCAGCCCCGCACATGGGCGGAAACAGGCGCGCTGACCGCATGGGACCGCGCAAAATCACAGGCACGCAATATCCTTGCAACCCATCATCCCGATTACCTCACACCCGAGCAAGACCGCGCGATCAGAGATCAATTCAACATACTCCATTAAGACCATGCGCCCCATTCTTAGGTTTTGAAATATCCCGGGGGTCTGGGGGCTGGCCCCCAGGGGT
>CAKMZE010000023.1:21757-28657 GCA_929200295.1 uncultured Alphaproteobacteria bacterium | reverse complement strand
GGGGCTGGCCCCCAGGTGTGTTCTTGTCTGGGGAGCAGCCCCCAGCCTACAGCTTTAACCGCCACTATTTTGCCGCTCAACATAGACCCGCAGCTCTTCTGCTTCACGGCGCGACTCGCGCAAACCATCCATCGCAGCCCGCAGCTCGGCCTCTGTCTGCGACAGTTGATTGGTGATCTCAGCCTCGCGTTGCTGCAAATAAGTAATCGCCTGATCACGGGTTTCTTCCGCCTCATGCAACGCCTGCGCCATTTGATCAAGTTCGCCAATCTCTGCCTTTGTCACCCGCGACAAGCGGTTCACAAGCCAGCAGGCAAACCACCCAAGCACAAATGCCACGAATAAAATAATCGCGGTCGCAATGATAAATTCTGTTCTATTCATGAGATTGCCCTCGCTTACTCAGGATCATTCACTGGCCTCCTCAGTTTGCGTATTTTCTGCGTCTTGCTCGGCTTGCTCAAGGGCCGTTGGCGCCTCTTCACTTGTCTCCGGCATGATCAGAGTAAATTCAATGCGACGGTTGGCTTCACGCCCCTCTTCGCTGTCATTGTCAGCAATGGGGTTTGCCTCACCAAAGCCAATTGCCTCAAAAGACCCAACAGGAATACGGCGCACACGCAATGCATCCAAAACAGCCTGCGCACGATCTTGGCTGAGCTTTTGGTTCATTTCTTCGCGACCTTGGCTATCTGTATAACCCGCGATCTGAATGCGCAGATTGGCACAAAGCTTGAGGATATCCGCGATATCATCCAGCAGCCCTTGTGCATCAGCGGCAATCGATGCCGAGCCGGGATCAAACGTGATTTTGCGCGCGCCTGTCAGCTCGGTAATTTGGGAAAGGCATTCTTCGGCCGTGGGTAGGCCTGCGACCGGATCAAGCTTTTTAACGTATTCAACATCAATCGTGAAATTAGCGGTTTCCCCGAGCTTATCGATCAATAGTCGGGAAATCTCTGCACGTGCCATTGTGTTCCCGGTATTCCCGCGCACCGAAACCTCATCTGGGGAAACAAGTACAGAACCGTTTGACAGGTTCGACAGGGCCTCAATCCCCGCCAAGACCCGCACGGGCCAGCCAACAGGTAAGCCATCAACAACACGGGTGCCCATGGTGATATTTTGCCGCCCGAATTTCGCAAACGCGAAATTCTCGGCGGTTCGATTTGTCAGATCATCAGGCACACGGCCACGCAATTGCACCGTTCCCTCAGGGCTAAGCGTCGCTGTAAAGGTCGGCGGACCCTCATCGCTTGCATCTGGTGCTTTGGGTAATTCTGCGGTGAGCGCGAAAACATCTGGCAGGCTGTTTTCCAGCTCACCAACCACCCGGTCAAAACTCTCTTGCGGCGTGCCTTCCACAGCGACGAGCGCAATATCGGTGTTCGATACTGTTACAGTCCCACCCTCAAGATCGGTAACAGCGTCAATCGCAAGCGCCACGGCCTCACCCCAAGTACGCGAGGGAACACCCAAAGCCTGCGTGCAATCCCCGCGGCCTTGATAGCCAGCTTTTGCAGCGGCCTCTAAGATGCGTTGTTCAGCCTCACGGCTATTCACGGCGCAGGCATCAAACCGCGCGCCTGTCTGATCAAGCGTGAAGCGCGTCGTAAATGGTGAGATCACCGGGCGCGGCGCTGAAATGTTTAGCCGCACTGTGATATCCTCAGGTGTATTCCGCCCCAGTGATGCTTCGAGCCGTCGTTTTTGGGTCTCACTGTCAGAGATCGCATCCACAGATACGCTTTGCGCGCTGACAGAAATCTTTGAGCGCGGTAATTGGTCGAGTGCGCGTAGCGCATAGGTGATCGCATTGGGCCAACTGTCTGGCATTGGATAGCGCGCCGTCTCAAGAAGATCGGTCACGGCTTGATCATCTGCGATCGAGGCAATCCGTTCCGCCAATGCCGTGCGGTCCATCTCGTCAGGGATAAGACCAATAAGCGACACACCACTGTCGTTACGCAATATTTCGATCTGAAATTCAGGGGCCGCAATATTTGTCGAATCGATCACGCTCATACTATCGATCACACGGCTTGCATCCACGACGCTGCCCGCCGCAGAAATCGCACGGAATCTGACAGCCTCTGATGGGGCTTGCCCTTCGAGAATGACTTGCAGCCCGTCGGTCACCACAGATGCCCATTCATCCCCCTGATCAATAAGGGCTTCGCGCACGCCAATCGCTGACCGATCCTCGATCACAGCGACAGTCATACGGGCGCCAGAGTAAGAGAGCAGTCCTGCGACAACGAAAACGATAAGCCGCACAAAGAGAACAGAAAGGCGCATCGGCGTCCAATTTTTTGAAAATCAATACTTAGCCTGCATAGGGCTTGTTGCGCTCAGGTTCAATCAAACGAATGCGGCTAAAGTAAAAAATAACAACGGAATGAGCCCCGCCTCGCGATTTGAGCGGAAAATAGCCAAAAGACGCGGGCCATTGTCAGGATCAAAACGGATCAATTGCGCCCACAGATGCATCCCCATCAGCCACGGCCCAATGAGCGCAATCATCAGCGACAGCACTGAACGGTCAACCGTGACCAGCGTAACTGCACCGGCCATGATAAACACACATGAGATGAGAAAGATATTAAGCCACCGTGGCGTCATATCACCAAATAAAAGCGCGGTTGATTTCACACCAATCAATGCGTCGTCTTCGGCGTCTTGGTGCGCGTAGATCGTATCGTAAAACAATGTCCAAGCGATCCCAGCGAGATAAAGAATGACGGCAGGCAAGGCCAAGCTGCCCGTCCACGCCGTCCACGCCAGCAATATCCCCCAATTGAACGCAATGCCTAAGAACACCTGCGGCCACCAGGTAAACCGCTTTGCAAAGGGATAAATCGCGACAGGCACCACAGCGGCAACGCCCAAAGCAATCGCAGCCGATGGAAATGTCAAAAGCACACATAGCGCGATGAGCATTTGCAAAAGCATCCAGATCGTAGCGCCACGTAGGCTTACTTGGCCCGATGGGAGTGGCCGCGATTTTGTCCGCGCGACCTGCGCGTCAATTTTGCGATCTGTGATATCATTCCATGTGCAACCTGCACCGCGCATCAAAAACGCTCCGATGCCACAGCCAATTGCGATCCACAGCGCATATGCATCAGGTGGGCCACTAGATAAAATCGCAAGCGCCAATCCCCAAAGACATGGCAGATACAAAAGCCACGTCCCGATGGGGCGATCTGCCCGCGACAAACGCAGATAAGGGCGTGCCGCTTGCGGCGCCCATGTATCAACCCAGTTTCTGGCGCTGTCTGCGACAACTCCCTCTGGTGTCTGGTCTGTACCGGTCATATGCTTCACCCATGGCTTCAACTGTTCGTCTTTTTGTAGAGCACCCATTGGGTAAAGAGCAATCCGTCGCGCTGTCGCGGACGCAGGCGCATTATCTGTTTGGTGTGATGCGTCTCACCGTTGGGCAGACGTTATTGCTGATCAACGGGATCGATGGCGAATGGCAGGCCAGCGTGGTTGAGGCAGGGAAAAAAGGCGGCGCGCTTTTGTGTCATGTGCAAACGCGGCCTCTTCACATCCCACCAGATCTTTGGCTGATGTTTGCGCCTCTGCGCAAAGAACGCACAGCTTTTGTTGTCGAAAAAGCTGTTGAGTTGGGCGTGCGGCGGCTGATCCCAGTGCAAACGGCCTATACCAATCAGGCGGACCGGCTGCGTATCGACAAGATCGAGGCGCAGGTGATTGAGGCGTCTGAGCAATGCGGTGCGACCTATGTGCCCCAGGTCGATCCGCTCGCAAAGCTCGCGCATATGCTGGACACTTGGGATATGGATCGGCAGATCCTCTTTGCTGATGAGGCGCTCGTGGGGCAACCTGCCACGCAACTGGGCGCACAAGGACAAGGTGCACCATGGGCGATCTTGATCGGGCCTGAGGGCGGATTTTCACCGCAAGAGCGGGATATGCTACAAGCGATGAAACCGACCCATAGGATAAGCCTAGGGCCTCGCATCCTGCGCGCCGAAACGGCGGCTGTAGCGGCATTGACCCTATGGCAGAGCCAATTGGGAGATTGGCAATGATCATCGCATCTGTCTCTGATCGTCCCGCAATCGAAGCGTTTTTAGCACGGCATCAGGCGACATCCATGTTTCCTCTGTCCAATCTGCGTAACCACGGCATGTCTGGTGGTCACCCACGCGCCTGCACATTCTATTTCGCTAAAGACGCAGGAGAGATCACAGATGTCGTCACGATTACAGACGAAGGCATCGTGTTCCCACAATGCCCCAACGGCAATTGGCAGGCCGCGGCAAAAGCACTATCAGGTCAGGCGGTAAAGGGGTGCCTTGGCGCGGCAGATCAAATCGCAGGGCTCCGCTCTGCGATCAGGCTCACTCATAAAGCGCAGCTCGACGTTGTTGAGCCATTCTATCAATTGCAATTAGACGCTTTGGTGATGCCGCAATCTCGGGACTATAAGCTTGTATCGCTTTTAGAGGTCTCGCGCGCGCTTTTGCATGATTGGCGCGCAGCATATGCAACGGAATCTCTTGCGATCCCCGGTGAGGACGCAATGGCACAGGCTGAGCGTGATATTAAAAGCTATATCGCAGCCGACAGTCACCGGGTGCTTTTGTCAGATGATACGCCCGTTGCGATGACAGGATTTAATGCAATGCTGCCAGAAATCGTCCAAATCGGTGGTGTCTATACACCGCCTGCACTACGGTCGCGCGGCTATGCGCGCGCCGCTATCGCCCTGCATTTGGCCCAAGCACGCACGCAAGGTGTCAAAGAGGCTGTTTTATTCGCAGCAAACCCAAGCGCAGAACGCGCCTATGAGGCAGTTGGTTTTCAACGTGACGGGTCTTTTGCAATCGCACTTTATGAAAGCCCTCAAAATGTCTGAGTTTTTCCGCCCCGAAGCACGCGCATTGTTATGGCGTTGGCGCGATGTGCTGATTGCATTGGTGATCTTGCTCTTAGGGATATGGCTCGGGATACGTGGTTTTGGAATTGTGCAATGGCTTGGCTACGCTTTGATCTGTCTTAGCTGCATGCTTGCGATAGCAGGTGTTCAGCGTGTGCGCTTTCGGCGTGGCGATGATGGGCCCGGCGTTGTGCAGATTGTCGAGCGCCGCGTGGGGTATTTTGGCCCACTCACAGGTGGCGCGATGGATCTGGATGATCTGATCAAGCTTGAGCTTGACCCTGAAACGATCCCCACACCGCATTGGGTGCTAACCAGCGCGCAAGGCACGCACATCACAATCCCGGTTGCCGCAAAAGGGGCTGAGGCGCTGTTTGATGCCTTTTCTGCTTTGCCGGGGATGAAAACAAATGCGATGCTTGCCGCACTTGAGACCCTACCTGATCGCAAGATCGTGATTTGGCAGCAACGTCCCCAGCTCTTGCATTGACGTCACTTTGCGTTCACGCCATCAAGGGATCACAACGCGCAAAACGAGGCCAGAGCAATGTCTATTCCCCAATCCGGCGGCGGGCCGATTCAGCATCATGATCAACTGGCTGAACTGCTGTCAAAAGGTTGCAAACCCAAGCAAGACTGGCGCATCGGCACCGAGCACGAGAAATTCGGCTATTGCCAAGACAGCCTGCGCCCCTTGCCCTATGACGGCCCGCGTTCCATTCGTGCAGTCCTCGAAGGTCTGCAACATCGGTTTCATTGGGACCCGGTTTTTGAAGACGGCAATATCATTGGCCTGAGCAAAGACGGCGCCAATGTATCGCTTGAACCCGGCGGCGCGCTAGAGCTCTCTGGTGCCCCGCTCGAAACTGTGCATCAGACCTGTGATGAGGTGAATGTTCATCTCGAAGAGGTAAAATCCGTCTCAGATGAGATTGGCGTTAAATTTATTGGCCTTGGGGCGGCCCCAGAATGGCAGCATAGCGATAT
Organism: uncultured Alphaproteobacteria bacterium; assembly: GCA_929200295.1. Lineage (GTDB taxonomy): Bacteria > Pseudomonadota > Alphaproteobacteria > Rhodobacterales > Rhodobacteraceae > Yoonia. Next base: position 22,758 of record CAKMZE010000023.1, on the reverse strand, counting down.
GCCGTTGATGCCCAAGGGGCGCTACCAGCTGATGAACGACTATATGGAAAAGGTCGGCACAATGGGCACCGCGATGATGCGGCGGACCTGTACTGTGCAGGTCAATCTCGATTTCGGGTCCGAGGCGGATATGGTGCAAAAGCTGCGCGTGGCCTTAGCATTGCAACCTGTTGCGACAGCGCTTTTTGCGAACTCACCGTTTTTTGAGGGCAAGCCAAACGGCCATAAAACCTGGCGCTCGCGGATTTGGCGCGATTTGGATGCGGACCGCACGGGCATGCTGCCATGGGTCTTTGAGGACGGCATGGGGTTTGAACGCTGGGTGCAATATGTGCTCGATGTTCCGATGTATTTTGTTTACCGCGATGGCAAATATATTAATGCGCTGGGCATGTCGTTTCGTGATTTTCTCAAAGGCGAGCTGCCTGCGTTGCCCGGGGAAAAGCCGCTTTTGTCTGATTGGGCCGATCATTTGACAACAGTGTTCCCCGAGGCGCGGATCAAGCAATTTATCGAAATGCGCGGGGCAGATGGCGGACCATGGCGGCGGTTATGCGCATTGCCTGCGTTTTGGGTTGGGCTGACATATGATCAAGGCGCATTGGATGCGGCATGGGACATTTGCAAGCATTGGACAGCTGAGCAACGCGAGGCATTGCGGGTCGCGGCCTCGGTTGACGGTTTGCAGGCAAAGGTAGATGGGATCGATATGCACGCGCTTGCGCGCGAGGTTGTCGAAATCTCAAGACAGGGCCTCGCCGCCCGCGCGCGCCCCGGTGCTGGTGGTACTATCCCTGATGAGACGCATTTTCTGAATGCGTTACACGAAACGATTGAGACGGGGCAAACCCCGGCAGATGAGCTTTTGCAGCGCTATCACGGTGACTGGAATGGCGATTTGAAACAGATTTACGCAGAGTATAGCTACTGAGCATGGACCTGATCCGGGCGTGGCCCAGACAGATCCACCCCTGGGGGCCAACCCCCAGACAAGACCACCC
>CAKMZE010000023.1:19531-21747 GCA_929200295.1 uncultured Alphaproteobacteria bacterium | reverse complement strand
AAACCTAAGAATGATTTACAGCGCACTTGTGGTGAGGGCCAAGGGGAGGCCTGCAAACACCAGCAGCGCAAAGGTGGCTTTGAGGAAAGCGTTTTTCACCATCGATTTAGATGGCCCAATGGCATTTCTACACGTTCGATGCAGTCAGCCGCTGGTGTTTGCACGCTCATCTGTGTCAAAGAATGGTTTCCACAGCGTTAACCAGAACAGCGATTGCCACATTTTTGTCTAAATTGCATGCGAATCCTCTGCTGTGGAGGAGCGATGCCGTTATTTTTAAGCCCGCATTTTGCGTTTTTAATGCTGATCGCCATACCCATGGCCGCAGGCACCGCCGTGCATCCGCAAGCGGCGAGCGCTTTTGTGATGGGCGCATGGGCCGGTGCGCTCAGCGTTGGTCCGCCCTTGGCGATCTTGCTTTGGGTTTTGCGATTGCGTAGTTTGGGCGAGACAATCGCACCCCTCGCACGGCTCCCTGTGTTGATTGTTTTGACCGTGCTGATCTTATTTTATGCAGGCGTTGATATCGGGCTTGGTCCTGTGATGGGACTATCCGCAGGGGCGCTATGGTGGGTGAAACGCAAACTAGGGCTTGCCCTGATTTAAGAAGCTTTTGCGCCGATTTTCGTTTCAGTACGCGCGCGCAACCGTTTGATATTTTCCCAATGCCGCGCATAGACCAATGCGCCCATGAGCATCAAGATCAGCGGATTGCCTTGCCCGAAATATATAGCATATGCGGGTGCGAGCCCGGCTGAGAGCATGCCAGCAAGCGACGAATAGCGGTATATCAGTGCGATCACCAACCAGGTTACGCAGCACGCAAGACCCAGCTGCCATGACAGCGCCCAAGCGATGCCGAGGAATGTTGCAACCCCTTTGCCACCTTTGAAGCGTAACCAAATGGGAAAGCAATGGCCAATAAGTGCTGCCAAAGCCACAAACTGCACGGTATTTTCGGATACAAAATTGCGCGCGATCAAGATCACAACAGCCCCTTTGGCCGCATCACACAGAAGCGTCAGAAAGGCGGCCGTTTTATTGCCGGTCCGCAGCACATTTGTCGCACCAATATTGCCAGACCCTATATTGCGCAGATCGCCCAAGCGCATCGCCCGCGCAATGACAATACCAAAGGGAATGGACCCCGCCAGATAGCCGATCAACGGCCAAAGATAAAAAGAGCTGTCCATTACTGCGTGTCCTCACTGATCTGATTGCCTGCAACCCAAGTCCCCAAAACCTTGCCTTGCATCAGCATCCCGTCAAAGGGTGTATTCTTTGATTTTGACAACAATGTGCTGCGGTCAAGGCGGAACGGGCTGTCTGGATCAAAGAGCAAAAGATCAGCTGGTGCGCCCTCGCGTAGCCGCCCTGTTGGCAGATTAAGCAAGCGCGATGGGTTCAATGACAAGGCGCGAAAGAGCTGCGGCAAATCAATGTGGCCGCTGTGATAAAGCCGCAGTGCCGCTGGTAGTAATGTCTCAAGCGCGACCGCGCCGCTTGCGGCTTCTTCAAAGGGGAGACGTTTGCTTTCTTCGTCTTGCGGGGTGTGCATGGATGAGATGATATCAATCAGCCCATCCGCAACCGCTTGCACAACAGCCATACGGTCATCTTCGGATCGCAACGGCGGCTTGAGCTTAAAAAACGTGCGGTAGTCTGCGACATCTAATTCATTCAAGGTCAGGTGATGGATGCCGATCCCGGCTGTGACCTGAAGACCGTTACGCTTGGCCCGTTCAAGCGCGGGCAGCGCGCGCGCCGTTGTGATCTGATCTGCGTGATAGCGTACGCCCGTCATCTCAACCAAACTGATATCGCGGTCCAGCCCCATACGCTCTGCCATTGGTGACACCGCAGGCAGGCCACGCAAAGAGGCAAATTTGCCCGAGGTCATCGCAGCATTTTCAGATAAAATCGGCTCTTGGACGTGGGCGATAACGAGTGCATCTAAGGACCGCGCATAGCTGAGCGCGCGTGCAAACACCTTTGTATTGGCCACCACACGGTCGCAATCGGTAAAGGCAACAGCGCCTGCGTCTTGCAAAAGCCCAAGCTCAGTCATCGCATGACCGTCGCGACCTTTGGTGAGGGCCGCCATGGGCAAGACCCGCACTGGTGCATCAAGTGCGGCACGGCGAGACACAAACTCGAGCGTTTCTGGCGTGTCAATCGCAGGCAGCGTATCGGGACGCGTGACAATCGTGGTGATA
>CAKMZE010000023.1:6591-19521 GCA_929200295.1 uncultured Alphaproteobacteria bacterium | reverse complement strand
GCTGTGGCCAGTGCAGCGCGCCCGGCAGAGCGATAGCTTTCTTTGTGGCGCTCACCCGGCTCTGAGACTTTCACCCCGATATCAACAATGCCAGGGGCCAGACATTGACCTGCACAATCGACGATAGCACAGCCTGTGGCATCTGGCGTGCTTGCCTCATAGATCTCGGCAATTTGGCCATTTTCGACGCGCAGCGCACCAATGCTATCGGTTAAGGCCACCGGATCAATCAATCTTGCATTGGTGAATAACGTCGCTGTCATATCGCGCCCTTTTGCATATTTTGGGTCATCTGTTTGCCACCCGTCCCTTATCCACCGATCCAAACCATTACGCCGACCAGCAAAAACATCAAGAGCAGCGCAACTGTTGCCACCATCCCGCCGATACGCGCATCTGATTTCGCAGAGCGTGTGGTAGATGCGATGGCGCCCTTTGCAGACTGCGCATGCAAAGCACGCGGAACGGTTTCATGCGCAGCCTCGCGGAGTGTCGTGATCAACGTTGCGTGCGACAGGGTCAGCGTGGTCTCCTGCCCACCAAAGGCCGCAGACATGACCAAGACCACGGGGCCTGTCACAGCCTGCAACATGCCTGCCGTTTCGGTGTCGATGGGCAGGTCGTAGCCCGTTTGGATCAGCTCTGACAGCGGCATGTCTGCCAGCATGTCCGGGGTGATCACATCAACATAATCTGTATTGAGCAGCACGTTTCCCAAAAGCGCCATAAGCGCCGCATCTGCTTTATCGGTCAAGCCAGCAGGGGCTTCACCATCCACCGAGAACACATAAAGCGCGCCGTGATCATGTGCGGGGATGTGGGTCATGATGGCTCATCTTCATCAAGATCATCAAGATCGAGCGCCAAGGCACGTTCCCTGAATATCTCGCGTAATGTATTTAAGCGTTCAACAAGCCATTCATGCTGCCGTTGCCAGTCTGCTTCGTCAGTCGGATCAGCGTTATCAAGCCGGGTTGCGATGCGCGCGCCTTTACGGTTTGGCAAAGGTTCCCAAGAAAGGGAAAATGGGCAGGCATCATCAATCTCTGCTTGATCTTTTTGTAACAGCGCAAAATATGCAGGTGCCGTATCTTGATGTAGCTCGAACTGTGCTTGAACCCATTTCTCACGCGAATTGACGTTCGCAGTAAGTGTAAAATTTGTGCGCCCAATTGGCATATATATCCATTGTCTTGGCCCCGCTTTTTGGGCGCGAATATCGCTGCGCTCTTCCAAAACCTCCTTAAAGGCGGTCCAATAACGAATGTACTGTTTTTTCAGATCCGTTAAATCATTCACATCGCGCGCACGCGATGTTTGAACCGAATGCCGCACCCAATCGTTTGGTTTGGCAACGACATTAAAACGCGGGGCAATAGGGCTGTCTGCAATTTGCCAGAGTTCGATTTCAAGCGCAAAAAACTGGAAATCCTCATGCGTTGATGTGTTCAAGAGATCAATCGCCGCACGATGTTCATCACGAATACGCTCCGCGATCCAAATGATCGTCTTTGCATCATGCCCTGCTGCGTAAGTGAGCAGTTTTCCCAGATGGTCATGATCCGTTTTGCCAAATTGATTTTCAATAATGACAAAACCGTTTTCAGATGACGTATCTTTGCATAATATATCGGCGCGAAATTCACCGACGCGTACCTCACTGCCAACATGCTCTAGCCAGTCACCACCGAACCCAAGCGTTTCTCCGAGGAGTTCCAGGTTTTCTGGTTCCGCTAGCCAAGGGCTAAAGTGCTGCGCTTCAGTACGCCATTTCGATTTGATATCTTTAATTTGCTTCAGTTTGCCAAATTCGCTCATACAAGCGCCTCTGCCACTTGCCCCGCCCGTTCGGCACGCAGGTTACGGGCGAGCAGGTCCATGGCGGCCATGCGCACGGCTACGCCCATTTCAACTTGGGTTTGGATGACCGAGCGGTTGATGTCATCCGCAATCGTCCCGTCGATCTCAACCCCGCGGTTCATGGGGCCGGGGTGCATCACGATGGCATCGTCTTTGGCGCAAGCGAGCTTTGTCGCATCCAACCCATAGCGGTGGAAATACTCTCGCTCAGACGGAATAAACCCGCCATCCATCCGTTCCTTTTGCAAGCGAAGCATCATGACGACATCAACGTCCTTGAGACCCTCTTCCATTGTATCATAGACCTCGCAACCGAAATCGGCGACGCCCGTAGGCATTAATGTGGGTGGGGCAATCAGACGGATGCGGTTCTCCATCTTGCCCAAAAGCATGATATTGGACCGGGCCACGCGCGAATGTGCGATATCGCCACAAATCGCCACCGAGAGCCTGTGCAAACGCCCCTTTGCCCGGCGGATCGTGAGCGCATCTAGCAAGGCTTGGGTTGGGTGCTCGTGACGGCCATCACCTGCGTTAAGCACCGCGCAATTGACCTTTTGCGCCAAAAGATCGACCGCGCCAGAGTTTTGATGCCGCACCACCAAAAGATCAGGATGCATCGCATTGAGCGTCAAAGCCGTATCAATCAGTGTCTCACCCTTTTTTACGGATGAGGCCTGCATCGCCATATTCATCACATCTGCACCCAAACGCTTGCCTGCAATTTCAAAGCTGGCCTGGGTCCGGGTCGAGTTTTCAAAGAACATGTTGATCTGGGTCATCCCCGTCAGCACATCGCGTGCGCGCGGATCATTGGGGTGATTGGCATATTGATCTGCCAGATCAAGCAGGGTCGTGATCTCATCCGGGGCCAAATGTTCGATACCTAGCAAGTGGCGGGCGCGGAATGTCATGTGTCACCTCATAAACGCTGCAAATCTCTATACGCAAACTTGGACGCCGCGACAATGGTATGTGGGCATGGTTTTGACGGTGCACTTTTATGTGATCCAGCGTAAGCTCTGGTTATGGAATCGTCTGAGACATATTGGGATGATCTGGCGCTGCTAGAATGGCACCTGGAATTGGGGGCCGTTGATGCCATTCAGGATGCACCCGTTGATCGCTATGCGCTGGCGGCACAGGCCCCAAAACCTGCACCAGAAAAACCCGCGACAGCACCCGAGGCGCCACAACCACATGTCACGCCAGGCATTGACCCTGTTGCCGTTGCCAAAGAGATGGCCGATGCCGCTGGGGATATTGCGGGCCTAAAAGCTGCGTTAAATGCCTTTCCCCATTGCGCCTTGCAAAAAGGCGCGCGTGGGCTTGTGTTTGCGTCCGGTGCACCTGGTGCACATGTCATGATCCTGAGCGATACGCCAAACCGTGCCGAAGATCGCGCGGGCGCGCCCTTTGTTGGTGAGGAGGGCGTTCTTCTTGATAAGATGCTGGCGGCAATCGGTCTCGCGCGCACCAGCAAAGCCCCCGCCACAGCCGTTTATTGTGCTGCACCTGTGCCATGGCGCACACCGCATGATGCACCGCTTTCACCCAAAGACGCCGCGATGCTTACCCCGTTTTTGCAGCGCCATATCGCGCTGGTTAAACCACGGGTCTGCATTGTGATGGGGCATGCAGGTTTGCAAATGCTCGGTGGGCAGGGTGGTCTTACGAAACGGCGCGGGCTTTGGTCAGAGATCGCAGGCTGCGCCACATTGCCAATGTTCCCCCCGAGCCATTTGATCAAAACCCCACTTGCCAAACGCGAAGCCTGGGCTGATCTTTTGTCGCTCCAAGCAAAATTGAAAGACATGGCATGAGCCGGATCGACGAAAACGCGGATTTTCTGCCTGTCCGCATCGCCGTATTGACGGTCTCGGACACGCGGACGCTATCCGACGATAAATCTGGCGATACGCTTGTCGCACGCATTGAAACGGCAGGCCACGAGATCGCAGCCCGCATGATCCTGCCCGATGAACGCAGCAGAATCGCTGCGCAATTACGCGAATGGTGCGATGACCCCGAGATTGATGTCGTGATCTCAACTGGCGGAACTGGTCTAACGGGGCGCGACGTGACGGTTGAAGCACATCGCGACGTCTATGAAAAAGAAATCGACGCCTTTGGCACCGTTTTTACCATCGTAAGCATGCAAAAAATCGGCCCCTCAGCCGTGCAAAGCCGCGCCACAGGGGGCGTGTGCAATGGCACTTACCTCTTTGCCCTGCCCGGCAGCCCAGGTGCCTGCAAAGACGCATGGGATGAAATTTTGGGCAAACAGCTGGATTACCGGCACAGGCCCTGCAATTTCGTTGAAATTCTTCCGCGATTGGATGAACATCAAAGACGCAAGTAGACGCGAAGCTTGTCTTTTTTGACGGTAGGCGCGAAAGCCCTATGTATAGTAAAAAGATCGGGAGCTTTATTTTTATGCGGTTTTTACGACGCAGCCTTGTTGGTCTCTTTCTCATTACGTTGACACTCGCGTTATTGGGCTATGCCGTCACGATGGTGCGCGGCGCTGTTGCAGAGCGCATGGCACAAGAACCGCGCGGGTTCCCGCAGCGCGAACGTGTGATTGCAGCAAATGTTACTCAGGTCACGCCACAAACGCTGTCCCCAAAATTAACAGCATTCGGAGAGCTGCGCAGCCAGCGCACATTGGATTTGCGCAGCCCCATTGGTGGCAATGTGCTTTGGACCAATCCTGTTCTGACCGAAGGTGGTGTCGTCAGCACAGGGCAAGTCTTGCTCAAAATTGATCCCGCTGAGGCGCAAGCCGCCGCAGATCGCGCCGATGCAGATCTGCAAGACGCAAATGCAGAACAACGTGATGCCACCCGTGGCCTTGCGCTGGTCCAAGACGAGCTGAGCGCTGCTGAAAATCAGGTGGTGCTGCGTCAAGCAGCGCTTGACCGGGCAAAAGATCTCGCCGCGCGCGGAGTTGGGACAACCGCTGCGATTGAAAATGCCGAGCTTGCGGTATCGAGCGCTGGCGCATCTGTCTTGGCACGCAGGCAAGCGCTTGCGCAGGCAGAGGCCCGTGTAGATCAAACCAAGACGCGCCTTGCGCGCGCGCAAATCTCGGTGGATGAGGCAAAACGAAACCTTGCTGAGACAACAGTATTTGCAGCCTTTGACGGGGTTCTGGCGGGTGTATCTATCAGCAATGGCGGGCGGATCACACCCAATGAACGCTTTGCGCAGCTGGTCGATCCAACCGCGCTCGAGGTGTCATTTCGTGTGTCCACATCACAATATGCCCGGCTTTTGGATGCTGATGGCCAGCTTAAGGATGCAGCCGTTGAGGTGACATTAGACGTGGCAAGCGTGAACCTGATCACCACAGGCACAATCACCCGCGAAAGCGCTGTGGTGGGCGAGGGGCAAACTGGACGTTTGCTTTTTGCGACGTTGAACAATGCGCCGGGTTTCCGCCCAGGCGACTTTGTCACCATTGCAGTGTCCGAGCCAATTTTGCAGCGCGTTGCTCTTGTCCCTGCCACGGCTGTTTCATCTGACAATCAGCTGCTCGTTTTGGGCGAGGATGACCGGCGGCAAGGGGATGATGTCATTATCGGGACGCGTGGTCTTGCCGACCAGTGGATCGTCGCGGAAAGATCCCCTCTTTTAGGCGCTGGGATTAAGATCAACCCTATTCGTCCCGCGCAGGCTGATGCACCATTGCAAGCGCCCGAAATGATCACCCTTGATGCGGAACGGCGCGCAAAACTTATCGCCTTTGTGACAGATGGCCGTATGCCGGACGATGTTAAAACCCGTCTTCTCTCGCAGCTAGAGGAAGATGAAGTTCCAGCCGCCATGGTCAACCGTCTTGAATCCCGGATGGGGGGCTAAGCCATGGCCATATCAGGGGGCGCACGCCTGAATACGCAAGCCAAAGGGATATTGTCGTATTTTACGCGGCACCGCACCGCTGCAAATTTGCTGCTTGTTTTAATGCTGATGGCGGGCTTTACCGCGATGCCAAATATGCGCGCGCAGTTTTTCCCTGATGTTGTTGTTGATGATCTCAGTGTGTCTGTGAATTGGTCTGGTGCCGGCGCAGAGGATGTCGATGCTGCGATTGTGCAGGTGCTCGACCCCGTGCTTTTGGGTGTGAACGGCGTGACCTCATCCGAGGCCGCCGCACGAGAAGGACGCGCGACGATCGCGCTTGAGTTTGAGGCCGGTTATGACATTGATCGCGCAGCCGAGGATGTGCAGCTTGCGCTAGATGCTGTCGGCACATTGCCCGAGGACGCAGATGACCCCGTTGTCCGGCGCGGCGGTTGGCGCGATAGGGTCACCGATGTGGTGATCTCAGGACCGGTAGGCGTAGACCAGCTTGGGCGGTTTGCCGATGAAATGGTGACGCGTCTTTTCGCGCGTGGCGTGACCCGCGTGACCGTGCGCGGGGTTGCGGCCCCCTCAACAATCGTTGAGGTGCCCGCACTTTCCCTGATCAAATATAATATCGGCTTGGGCGACATTGCCGCGCGTATTCAGCAAGAGGCCGATGCCGATCCCGCTGGCGATGTCTCGAGCTTTGCGCGTGTGCGCACAGGCGTGGCAACGCGTGCGCCTGAGGACATCGCCAATATCGTGTTGCGCGCAAACCCCGACGGGTCAAACCTGCTGATCTCGGATGTGGCGACCATCCGGGTTGAAGGCGCAGACCGTGCGCGCGCCTATTTTGTTGGCGAGAACCAAGCGGTGCAGATTTCCGTGCAACGCACCGCAGCAGGCGATGCCATTTCGATGCAAGCCACCGTAGAGGAGGTCGCAGAGCAGCTTGTCTCTGTACTGCCCGAAGGCATGTCGATTGATCTGACCCGCACCCGGGCCGAGGTGATCTCGGGTCGTCTCAATATCTTGCTTGATAACGGGCTGACCGGATTGGCCTTGGTCGTGACGCTTTTGTTCTTGTTCCTAAACGCGCGCACCGCGTTCTGGGTCGTCTTGGGCATTCCTGTTGCGATGATGGCCGCCATCGCATTGATGTATGTTGCTGGGCTCACGATCAATATGATCTCGCTTTTCGCGCTGATCATCACGCTTGGCATTGTCGTGGATGATGCCATCGTCGTGGGCGAGCATGCTGATTACCGGTTCCGCGATCTAGGTGAGCCGCCCGTCATCGCAGCTGAGACCGCAGCGCGCCGCATGTTTAGCCCGGTGTTTTCCGCGACAATTACAACGATCATTGCATTCTTTGGTCTTGTGGCAATCGGGGGCCGTTTTGGTAATCTGATTTCTGATATTCCGTTCACAGTGATCGTGGTTTTAACGGCGTCGCTCATTGAATGCTTTTTGATCCTGCCCAACCATCTGTCACATGCGATTGCACATTCTGCAAAACAACATTGGTATGACCTGCCATCACGGATCGTGAATATCGGCTTTAGCTGGTTCAGACGCGTCATTTTCAGGCGCTTCATCGCATTGGTGATCTGGGCGCGATATCCTGTGTTTGCCGCAACGCTCGTGCTTCTGGCCAGCCAAATCGCGCTCTTTGTCAAAGGGGATGTGCAATGGCGGTTCTTCTCCGCGCCTGAGCAGGGTCAGGTAACCGGTAACTTTGCGATGCTGCCTGGGGCGACACGCGAAGATACGTTTGAAATGATGCGCGAAATGCAGCGCGCGACCGAGGCCTTGGGCGAAAAATACGCACAGGACTATGGTGCGAATCCGATCAAATACGTCTTTGCCCAAATTGGCGGAAACGCAGGCCGCGCAATTGCTGGGTCTGATACAAAGGACGCCGATCAGCTCGGTGCGATTTCAATTGAACTGATTGATGCCGATAGCCGTCCTTATCCATCGCGCGCCTTTGTTGCTGATCTTCAGGATGCGGTGCGCAGGCACCCGTTGGCGGAAACGATCAACTTTCGCTCATGGGCGTCAGGGCCCGGTGGTGATAGCCTCGATATCCAAATGTTTGGCGCTGATGCTGAAACGCTGAAAGCCGCCGCAGAGGCGCTTAAGACAGAATTATCCCAATACGGCGAAATCTCTGGCCTTGAGGATACATTGTCTTATGACAAAGAAGAGCTCGTGCTTGAGCTGACACCACAGGGCCAAGCGCTTGGGCTCAACATTGATGAATTAGGGCGCGTATTGCGCCAACGCTTGGGCGGGATCGAGGCCGCGCGCTATCCGGTCGGGCCACGCTCGGGCACAATCCGTGTCGAGCTGCCGGCATCAGAGCTAACGGCGGATTTTCTTGACCGCACGCAGATCAGAACCCCCCAAGGTGTCTATGTCCCGCTTGCGGATATTGTGCGTGTTGAAAGCCGCACGGGGTTTTCCACCGTACGCCGCGAGAACGGAATTTTGCTGATCTCGGTTCTGGGTGATCTTGATGATGAAGACGCAGATCGCGCCACAGAGATCCAAAACGCCATTGATGAAAACATCCTGCCGCGGATTTCTGAACGGTTTGGTGTGACAACAGACCTATCAGGGCTTAGCGCGCAAGAACGCGATTTTCTCAATGATGCGCGCACTGGTTTGATTTTGGTCCTTGCAGGGATCTACCTGACGCTCGCTTGGATCTTTAGCAGCTGGTCGCGCCCATTGGTGGTGATGTCGATCATTCCCTTTACCCTCGTGGGCACCATCTATGGCCATTGGGTCTGGGACATCCCGATGAGCATGTTCACGGTCGTGGGCCTGTTAGGGATGGTGGGGATCGTCATCAATGACAGTATCGTTCTGGTCACGACAATCGATGAATATGCACAAGATCGCGGCTTGGTGCCCGCCATCATTGATGGCGCCTCAGACCGTTTGCGCCCGGTTCTTTTGACAACACTCACCACAGTTCTGGGCCTGACACCGCTCTTGTACGAAGGGTCTAATCAGGCCGAGTTTCTCAAACCCACCGTTGTGGCGCTTGTCTTTGGGCTTGGGTTTGGGATGGTCTTGGTGCTTTTGGTTGTGCCGTCACTTATGGCGATGCAGGCTGATTTCGGGCGCCAAATTCAAGGGGCGCGCCGTGCGTTACGCGCACGGCGCTTTGCGGCAGTCTGGCCTATGTGGCTGGCGGCTTGTGCCGCCATCGCGCTTTTTGCAACACTGCTTGCGCCGATTTTGATCACCGGGTCCGCATTGCCGATGGTCGTGGCACTATTACCGATGGCCGCAAGCGGGTTCACCGTGATGTTTGGCATATTCGCAGCGCTTTTGGCGCTGGTTTTTTTGATCATCTATATGCTTATCGGAATGGGGATTTTCTGGCGCGCACGCAAAGTCTAACTAGCGGCTCACTGCCGCAACAGCCGCGTTCACAGCATGTTGTGTCAGTTCAAGATCAGCCTGTGTATGCGCAAGAGACGGATAAAGTTTTCCCGGTGATTTAAACACCCCATGTGCGCGTAGGGCTGCATTATAGATGGCGTTCATCTTTGGATCATCGTGCCGCGCACTGCGATAATCACGCCCGGGCTGCGCCGTGAAATAGATATCAAAGAGCGTTTCATCACCGCAGACATAATGCGCAATGCCCGCTGCGGTCAGTGCGTTTGATTGCATCTCTTGCAAGGCACGCCCCGTGGCGCGCAGCTGATCATAGGCACCCTCACGGCGCAAAACCTCAAGCGTTTTCAGACCCGCCGCCGCCGCAACCGGATTGCCCGAAAGCGTGCCCAATTGCATTAGCCACCGATCCGCGCCCACAGCGGTTTTGTCAAAATGTTGCATGATCTCTTTGCTGGCCCCAAGGGCCGCCAAAGGGAAGCCGCCGCCGATGATTTTGCCCAAGGTGCAGATATCAGGCGTCACGCCGTAATGCTCTTGCGCACCGCCATAGGCCAAACGGAACCCGGTGACGATTTCGTCAAAAATCAACAGGACATCATGCTGGTCACAAAGATCGCGCAACCCTTGTAAGTACCCGGGCTCTGCCGGGATAATCCGTTGCAAAGGCTCTGCGATAATTGCCGCGATGTCATTATGCTCTGCCAAAAGTGCCGCAACCGCTGCAAGATCATTATAAGGCGCGATCAGCATGTCATCCGCCACGCCCTGCGGGATGCCTGCGCTATCTGGCACCGCTTGTGGGAAATTCACCTGCTTGGCAGGCGCAAGGCTCATTTGCGCCTCAGCGCTCATCCCGTGATAGCCGCCTTCGAACTTTAGGATCTTGTCACGCCCTGTATACGCGCGCGCAAGACGGATGGCATACATATCCGCCTCACCGCCAGAGCCGACAAAGCGCACTTGCTCGCAACAAGGCACCGCATCTACAATCGCTTCGGCCAATGTGATGCCTTTGCTGTTGTTTGCAAAGAACGTCATGCCTTTTGGCAATTGTTCTAGCACCGCCTCCATCACCTCTGGGTGGCCATGCCCCAGTAGCATCGGGCCAGAACCGATGAGATAATCAACGTATTCATTACCATTTTCATCCCACACCCGGCTGCCCTGACCGTGCGAAATAATAATGCCCGGATCAAAATTACCAAAGCCACCTGCGGGTAGAACCTGCTGCGCGCGGGCGATCCATTCGTCTTGGGTCGATATTTTCTGCATTATTCAGCCACTTCTAAAACAGGGGTTCCAAGGAGTGCCAGATCAGGCGTCACACCTAAACCCGGGCCTTCTGGTGGCGCGATACGACCATTTGCGCGTGCGGGCGCATCAGGGCAGAGACGCGGGCCAACATAAGATGAGAGATCACAGGTATTGAGCAACGCCGCCTGCGGGGTCGAGGCCGCAAAATGCAGCGCCGCCGCCGTCACAATATCAGAACCCCAGGTGCATTCTGCACAAATCTCTGCGCCCAAATGCACGGTCAAATCACGGGCCCTGCGCATTGCAGATATCCCACCGAATTTGGAAAGCTTTAGCGCCACAGCATCCAGACAACCCAGCGCGTGCGCCTTGAGCAAGGACGCCTGATCATAGGCCCCCTCATCAATCTTCATCGGCAAGCCTGTCGCTTGCCGCACCGCTGCGCAATCTTCGAGCGTTTTACATGGCTGCTCTAGCATCACATCCAGATGCGCGACCGCACGGCCTGTGCGCGTTGCGTGTAGCTTGGTCGCGCCGCAATTCCAGTCACCATAAACGAGCGGCCCCGGGCCAACGGCTTCGCGCACTTTGCTCAACCTTTCAGCATCTTTTTGCCAATCTGCATCCGCGCCAAGCTTGACCTGAAACTGACGGATGCCTGTCGCATAGGCCTCGGTCGCGATGCGCGCCATCTCGTCAGGTTCGACGCAGGTGATCGAATGATACAGCGGCATATCAGCATGGGTCCGGCCACCTAAAAGCTGATAAAGCGGTAATCCAGCCGCCTGACCAAAAAGATCCCAAAGCGCGATGTCGATCAATGATTTGGCATAATCATGCCCAAGCAAGACCTTATCTAGCCGCGCCATAAAGGCATCCACCCCAAGCGGGGTGTGCCCTAAAATTTCTGGCGCGAGCTCTGTCACCGCACTTGGCACACCGCCTGCATAGGCAGGCAAGTAATGCGGGATTGGGCAGACCTCGCCCCAGCCTTTGAGGCCTGTATCCGTTTCAAGGCAGAGCACATGACTGGTGACAGTAGCGCAGGTTTTACCCTCGGCCATATAATAGGTGGCATGGCTGGTCAGATCGACAGGCCAGAGGCTCAGCTTCGTGATTTTCATGTGTAAACTGCCGTTGGATTGCCGAGCATATCTTCATCAGGATGTACACCCAGCCCAGGCGTTTCGGGTAAATGCAAATGCCCATCCACATTGCGCGGCCCGCGGCCGCCTGCAATATCCACGGTCAACATATCCTGACAGGCCCAAACCGCATGGCAGTTTGCATCCGGTATCGTCGCAGCCAAATGCAATGCCTCGGTATCGGCCAAAACGGACCCGCCCGTGGCCATCACGAACATATCGATCCCATGGGCCAAGGCCACATCACGCATCCGCGCGGCTTTGGTCAATCCCCCCACACGGTTGAGCTTAATGCCAAAGATTTCAGCAATCCCATCGCGGGCAATCCGGGCCGCGTCTTGCAATGTGACAAGCGCCTCATCCACACTGACAGGCGAGGCATGTTTACCCGCAATCGCCGCGATGTCATCAATCGTCTCACCGGGTTGTTCAAACATCACATTGAGGTCCTCGCAGGCGGACATCACCCGCAACGCCTGCTGCCTGGTCCAGCCACGGTTCACATCATAAAGCATGATCTCGCCCGGCTGGCGGATGCTTTCCACATCGCGGACGCGTGCGATATCACGCTCAACATCGCCACCAATTTTGACCGAATGCGCAATATAGCCGCGTTGCCGATACCGATCGATCACAGCGCGTGTTTCATCCACGGTCTTGGCCCCAACGGATGAGGCAATCGGGCGCGGCGTGCGCGACCCACCGCCCATCAAATCAGCGATTGTCATCCCAGCGGCTTGGCCCGCGATATCCCAGCACGCCATATCAATCGGACTTTTGGCATAAAGATGCCCGGGCAGGGCCAAATCCATCGCGCGTTCAACATCCAAGACGCGGCGCGGATCAAGCCCCATCACAAAGGGCGCCATCGTCTCAATCCCGGCGCGAATGCCCGGACCATGGGCAGGCACATAGGTGTGGCCCCATGGCGTGCCCTCGCCCCAACCGGTAATACCAGCATCTGTTTCGACCTTTACAAGCGTCGCATCGAGCACCTCAAACTTGAGCCGCCCGCCAGATAGCCAATAAGGATGCTCAAGCGGGAGATCGATTTGAAAAACGGATATACAGGTGATTTTCATGCGCTTTGCCTTTGTCGTCGTGGCGCCCAATTTTGATTTTGAGGCGTTTTGGTGTATATTAGCTCTGCGGGCTTACCCGTTACTTTTTTATGAACGATATTTTTGCCCGCATTTTTCGCAGTCACTTTTGAATGAAAGGAATATATGATGAAACTCGCAAAATCAGTCTCGGTTGAGGAACTCTCTGAAATTGCTGAAAAAGCCGCACATGAGATCATGGGCGACATTGGTCGCTTTGGAAATGATATCTCAATTGGTAAGGCGCCCCCAGGCACGATTGGCCTGATTTGGCGCGACCCGGATTTTGATCTGATGAACCC
>CAKMZE010000023.1:5996-6581 GCA_929200295.1 uncultured Alphaproteobacteria bacterium | reverse complement strand
AAAAGAAATGGTAGCCATATCGGAAAAGATGGTCGCTGTTATGAAGCCAACAATTGGCGAGGCGATCCCATCGGTGAATTTTTTTCCGGGTGGGGTAACGATGGGGTATTTCCCAATTGAGCCTATCAATTTCAGGACGCTCAGATGACCAAAGGCGGGCTGTCTTGCCCCTCTGCACAGCCCGATATGGACGATGCCCAGGTTCTGGGTGTCGTCGAGCAGACAGAATCCGGACCGCAGGTTGCTTATGTCAATGCGCGCGTGCCGGTGAGCGATGGTCTTTTGGCCGCAACAGGTGATGTGCCACCGACGCTGGTGTACCGTTTCGCGGCGCCTTGCGTTGAAAGCAAATGCACCCATTTTGACGGGCAGAAATGCCAGTTGGCGGTGCGCATTGCGGCAGGGCTTAAGCCGCAGGTCGATAAATTGCCGGCCTGTGCGATCCGCAAAACCTGCCGTTGGTACGCGCAAGAGGGGGCTGCCGCCTGTGGACGCTGCCCGCAAGTGGTCACGCAGATACCCGACCCGGCGGACCCGATGCGACAGATCGCGCTGCCGTCTGATCCAGTTGCCGCTGGATCGTCG